>PEAG01000026.1 GCA_002753505.1 Magnetococcales bacterium HCHbin5
GTCGGGGCATGCGCCGGGCATGATCGGTCGCGGGGATGCCGTTGCGACTGCCGGGCGATGCCGTGGGTATGCCAGTCGAAAACGAAGGGTATGGGGTTTTCCATCTCCGCACCGGTCGCGACGTGTTGCGTTATGTCGTCGTAGTGAAGAAAGGCATTTGAAATACCAGAAAGACGCGCCACGGTGCGACCAGTGCGCACCGTTGGCATGATTTTCCGGTTCCTTCCTGGCCACAAAAAACTTGGGTCGTTCTGACCGCGCCGCCACGCTAGCGTCAGACTGAAAAACGGGTACGCAGTACGCACCGGTACAAAGTACGCACCATATCAAGGACAAGCACCGGTAAACATTCAGAATATTCAGTGCGCATGCGGTATCCTGGTACGCACCCAGGTACGCACCTCTGCCAGCACCAAACGTAATTAATCGCAAAATTATCAATACTATGTGCATCTTTGCAGCATGCCTTCGAGTACGCACCCAGGTACGCACCCAGGTACGCGCCCAGGTACGCACTTTCAACACGATGACAGGAGACGAACGATGGGAATCTCTATTCGCTCATATGCCCGCCAGAGAGACGTCACCGAAGGTGCTGTCCGCAAGGCCGTCAAATCCGGGCGGATCCCTATCGAGGTGGATGGCACGATTGACCCTGCCAAAGCCAATGTCGCCTGGGAACGCAATACCAGCCCGGCGCAGCAAAGGAAGCCAGAGCCAGTTCCGGTCAATCCCGCACCCGCTCCCACCCCGGCCAAGTCTGCACTCCCGCCAGTCCGTCAGTCTCCCCAGAGACCGACAGAACCGGAGCCAGGGCCAAGCGCGGCAGGGGCCCCCAACTACCAGATCAGCCGGGCCGTGCGGGAGACCTACAATGCCAAGCTCACCCGTCTGGACTACGAAGAGAGAACAGGCAAGTTGCTGAATGCCGAGGATGTTGCCAAGGATGCATTTGCCTTGGCCCGCCGGGTTCGTGACCGTCTGCTCAATATTCCCAGTCGCATGGCATCCGTATTGGCCTCGGAGACCGACAGCAAGATGATCGAGGCCATGCTGAGCCAGGAACTGCGCATTGCTCTGGAGGAGTTGTCGCAATGAAAATGATCCCCGCCATGGCCAGTGCCATTGAGGTTTGGCCCGTGGACCGTTTGATTCCGTATGCCGCCAATGCCCGCACCCATTCCGACGCCCAGGTGGACAAGGTGGCGGCTTCCATCAAGGAGTTTGGCTTCACCAGCCCCATCCTGGTGGACGGCAAAGACGGCATTATCGCCGGGCACTGCCGGTTGATGGCGGCCAGGAAACTGGGCCTGGAGCAGGTGCCGGTCATCATTCTTGACCATCTGAGCGACGCCCAGCGTCGTGCGTATATTCTCGCTGACAACCGGCTTGCACTTGACAGCGGGTGGGACAACGACATTTTGGCCGCCGAGTTGGACCGTCTGCGTGAAGACGGCTATGACCTGGAGGTGATCGGTTTCTCCGACGAAGAGTTGGGTGGCCTGCTGGATGGCATGGAAGAGCAGGAAGAGAGCGGTGGCGACAATGCCGAGGAGAAAATTCCCCCACCGCCCGCCAACCCGGTCAGCCGTCCTGGGGATCTTTGGGTGCTGGGAGAACACCGTCTGCTTTGCGGCGACAGCACCAAGGCTGAGGATGTTATCCGTCTGATGAATGGCGAACGGGCCATTCTGTTTGCAACCGATCCGCCCTATCTGGTGGACTACACCGGCGGCAACCACCCGCCCTCCAAGGTCAACCCGGTCACCGGCAAAAGGCGTGGCGGTGGCAAAGACTGGACCGACACCTACGGCAAAACCTGGGATGACGCAGACCAGGGGCCGGAGTTGTACCAGGGATACATGCGGCAGGCCATTGACCATGCCATCGATGACCATGCTGCCTGGTATTGCTGGCATGCCTCGAAACGGCAGGCCATGGTGGAGGCGGTCTGGGAAGAGATGGGTGCTTTCGTCCATCAGACGATCATCTGGAACAAGAACACCTCCATTCTCTCCCGGACCCACTACCTTTGGAAACATGAGCCCTGCTTTTTTGGCTGGATGCGTGGCAACCGTCCGCCGAGGTTGGAGGGGTCGGACAACTGCACCACCGTCTGGGACTTGAAATCACTGGCCGGTGATGAACGTCCAGAACATCCCACACCCAAGCCGTTGGAGTGTTTCGGCATCCCCATGCGCCAGCATGTGGAAAAGGGTGGGTTGTGTTATGAGCCGTTCTCCGGTGGAGGCAGCCAGATCATGGCCGGGGAGGCCAATCATCGCCGGGTCTATGCCATGGAAATCAGCCCGGTCTATGTCGATGTGGCGGTGCAGCGGTTCATCCAGGCCACTGGGAAGATCGTCTACCTGGACGGATCCGGTGGTAAAACCTTTGCGGAGGTGGCCACCGAGCGGGGAATTGTGCTGGACGTTGTTGGTGACTCCTGAAGCGGCGTTATTTCTGCGCCCGTTTCGAGAATCCGCATCGGACCCCGGCCTCTGGCGGTGCGTTGGCAACCGCCAGGACCGTGGGCTGGTGGTTACCGGTTCAGCGAACGCAGCAAAGAGTAATAGGCCGCATCCCCTGCGGCCTTTCTGGCGGCTTTCGCCGCATCTTTCCACCCAAGCCGGTAGGCATCATGCATCGCGCACTGGATGCTCCATGTGGTGGTTTCGAAGCTTATGCCATCGTCGATTACCGATCCCAGGTTGTTGAGACCAAGAACACGCTTGGCAATTTTCGTCAGCTTTTTGATCAGGTGAGGCATCAATCGTCCCCTGGTGTCTGTGTAATGCCTGGTTTGGTTCACTTCATCGTCCATCGTCTGTGCTCCTGTGTTTCGTTGGCCGCCGGATTCTTATCCCGGCGGCCTGTTTGGGCGTCACTATTCGATCCGATAGCTGCTGGGCGTCCCTGCATTGTGCGGCATGCGCACCACGTTCAAGCCCAATCTCTTCTTGAGGGCACCGGCCAAGACGCCCCTCGATGTGTTCGAGTTCCAGCCGGTCGTTTCGCTGATCTGCTCAATGGTGGCCCCCTCCGGACGCCGCAGCATGGCAATCACCTGCGCCTGCTTGCTGTTCTCCCGGGTGCGGCAGATAGTGGAGGGTTGCGGCTTTTTCTGCTTGGCCTCTACGTGACCCAGCATGTAGGCGTCCGTCAGGGCGTTCCTGATCCAGGGCCAGTTTTCGGGAGTCACCAACTCCTCCGGCAGGTGCTTCCGTGCGATCCGCAAATAGTCCTCGTCAGCCTCCAGGAGGATGTTGGGGTTTCCAGCCTCTGCCAGATCCTGCTCTGCGGCGGCGACATCCGCTTCAAAGTCGGCATCTGCAGGCACTTCGTCGTCTTCCGTCCGGGGCAAGTCCGCCGGATCCATCGGGATGATGATCCCAATGGGAGGAGTGTCGTAGTCGTCCGGGCCGTCCGGCTCTTCGCAGGCGGCGGCCATCTCCTCGTGGTAGGCTGCATCCTCGGCAGGCATGTTGTCGTTCCATGCCTGCACGACGGCATCGTCGCTGAAGTCCGGTCCGGGACCGTGGGCAGGCGGTTCGTCTTCAATTTCCGCAGGGTGTTCCATGCCGATGGCAGTGTAGCCCGCTTTGGTGATGCGCCAGACGTCGGTTTCGATCTCTTCGATCAGACCCTGTTGGTGCAATGCCTTCATCACCTTTTTGGCAGCACCGCCCTTGACGTTGCCCGGCAGGGGGTGGATGGAACCGTTGGGGCGTTTAGCGGCGGCTTCCAGGGTGATTTGTTGGGTTTCAGTCAGGTTGCTCATCTTGGTGCTCCTTCTGGTTGGTTGTCTTCCTTGGACACCATGAAGCCATACACTGCCAGACACCATCAAGCATAATATGTTGTTTTTGAATCAATTTATAACCGTTTTCCCGGTCGAAAAAGGAACCATTCGATGCCTGGCAACACCCTGTCGCTTTCCTATAGTACCGCCTTCCAGCAGGGGTTGAAGCCGGATCCGTTGCTGACGGTCTCTGCCTGGGCGGACCAGTATCGAATGCTCTCTTCGGTGGCCTCCGGAGAGCCCGGCCTTTGGCGCACCAGCCGGACTCCGTACCTTCAGGAGATCATGGACTGCCTGTCGCCATCGTCGCCGGTGGAGCGGGTGGTGTTCATGAAAGGGGCGCAGTTGGGCGGGACCGAGGCGGGCCTCTGCTGGCTGGGATATGTCATCCATCAGGCTCCCGGTCCCATGTTGCTGGTGCAACCCACGGTGGAGACCGCCAAGCGGCATTCCAAGCAACGCATTGATCCGCTGATCGAGATCAGTGCCGTGTTGAAGGATCTGGTGAAGGATCCCCGATCCCGTGATTCTGGCAACACCATCCTGGGAAAGGAGTTCCCCGGTGGCGTTCTGATTTTGACCGGAGCCAACTCGGCGGTTGGACTGCGCTCCATGCCCATCCGCTACCTGTTCATGGATGAGATCGACGGCTATCCCGGTGATGCCGATGGCGAGGGGGATCCGGTGGCATTGGCCACCCAACGCACGGTCACCTTCGCCAACCGCAAGATTCTGATGGTCTCGACCCCCACCATCAAGGGGTTCAGCCGGATTGAGGCGGCCTATCAGGAGAGCGACCGGCGACGCTACTGGGTGCCCTGTCCAGCCTGCCAAGCCCTGCAGGTGCTGGAGTGGAAACAGATGCGTTGGCCCGAAGAAGATCGGGAGCAGGCTTTTTACGAGTGCATTCATTGTGGCTTCCCCGTCCAGGACCATCAAAAAGGATGGATGCTGGCGCACGGTCAATGGATTGCGGAAAACCCGGGCGGCAGCAAAGTGGCGGGGTTTCATCTGTCCAGCCTCTATTCTCCGCATGGCTGGACCTCCTGGGGCGACATCGCCGTGGAGCATGGGCAGGTTTATCGTGATCCCCCCCGACTGAAAGTTTGGGTCAACACCAAGCTAGGTGAAACCTGGGAGGAGAGTGCCGAGCAGCTGGATGGTGAGGGGCTGATGGCGCGGCGGGAGATGTTTGGCCCGCTGCTGCCACCCGGCATTGTCCTCCTCACCGCCGGTGTCGATGTCCAGGATGACCGCCTGGAGTTGGAAATCGTCGGCTGGGGCCGGGATGAAGAGTCCTGGTCGGTCGCCTACTGGGTATTGTGGGGCGATCCGGCCGGGCCTGCGGTTTGGCAGGATCTGGAAAACATCCTGTACCGTGCGTACCCCCATGCCAGGCAGGTGTCCGACCTCTACGTCCGGGCGGCTGCCATCGACACCGGTGGTCACCGCTCCATGGAGGCCTACACCTTTTGCCGCGCCCGGCAGGAACGGCGCATCTGGGCCGTCAAGGGGCTGGGCGGCATGGGCAAACCCATCTGGCCGCGTCGTTCCAGCCGCAACAACAAGGGACGGGTGCCCCATTTCATGGTGGGTGTGGATGCGGCGAAAGAGTCCATCTATTCCCGCCTGCGCTTGAAGGAGCCGGGTCCAGGCTATTGCCATTTTCCCCTGGATCGGGATGCCGAGTGGTTCCGGCAGTTGACGGCGGAAAAGATCACCACCCGCTACAGCAAAGGCCGTCCCATCCGGGAGTGGGTCAAAAAGTCGCACGAACGCAACGAGGCGTTGGACTGCCGGGTTTATGCCATGGCGGCCCTGCACGGGCTGATGGGCATGGGGCTGCAGTTGAACAAGGAGGCCGACCAGCGTGAGCAGTATCCTCTGAAAGAGGGGGTGCCGTTGCCGGAGGTCGTTGTCGCCGCACCGAAGATCATCGAGCCGAAAAAGCCGAAGGTCATCGTTCCAAACAAACCTCGCAAGTCATCCTGGTTGGGAGACTTGCGTGAACGGTGGCAGGATGGGAGACGCAGATGAGTTTCACTCAAGCGGAATTGGACGTGCTGAAAGAGGCTTATGCCGCCGGTGCCTTGCGCGTTACCCACGACGGCAAAACGGTGGAATACGGCTCCGAGTCGGATCTGCTGCGTCGCATTCGGACCATTGAAAGCGAACTGGCCGTGACTGCCGGAAAGTCGCGCTCTACCCGCACTCGTTTAGGTTTTTCCAGGGAGTAACGACATGGCGAGATGGTTGGATGGCCTGGTGGGATGGATCGCACCGGAGGCCGCGATGCGTCGTGCCCGCGCCAGGAACGTGCTGCAGGCCCTCCGTCGTGGTTACGACGGGGCCAAGACCGGACGGTTGACCAGTGGCTGGACGACGGCAGGCAGTGATGCCAACGCCGAGATTGCCATGGCCGCCGTCCGCTTGCGAGACCGGGCCAGAGACCTGGTGCGCAACAATCCGTATGCGGCGAAGGCCGTGATGACGCACTCCTCCAGCATGGTGGGTGCGGGCATCCGTCCCCGTCCCAAGGCGGCAACCCAGGCACTGGATGATCAGATCACCGATCTGTGGGATGCCTTCACGGAAAACTGTGATGCCGATGGTCGCACGACGTTTTATGGCATCCAGACCTTGATGGCTCGCAGCATGGTCGAGAGCGGCGAATGCCTCCTGCACCTGATCAACCGGCCATCCTCGTTCGGTCTGCAGGTGCCGTTACAACTGCGGGTGCTGGAATGTGACCACCTGGACAGTACCGCCGACCGGGATCTGCCAAGTGGTGGTTTTATCCAGCAAGGCATCGAGTTTGACGCATTCGGAGTACGGACAGCCTATTGGATCTATCCCCGCCACCCAGGCTCTGCCAGGCAGGGCATGGCCAAGAGTGTCCGCATCCCTGCCACAGACGTGTTGCATCTGTACGACCGTCTGCGCCCCGGCCAAAACCGGGGCGTCACCTGGTTCGCCCCCGCCCTGCTGCGCATGCGTGACCTGGATGATTACGACATGTCCGAGCTGGTGCGGAAGAAAATGGAGGCCTGCTTTGTCGGATTCGTCACCAACGCGGAACCGCCCCCCAGCACGGGTGGTGAGGAGGAGCCCTTCAAGCAGGTGGAGGATCTGGTACCCGGCATGCTGGAATACCTGCCTCCAGGCCGGGACATCCGTTTCGGCCAACCAGCCTCCACGTCGGGGTATGCGGAATACGCCCAGTTGCACAACCACGCGGTGGCGGCTGGCCTGGGGCTGACCTATGAGCTGCTCACCGGCGACCTTTCCAAGGTCAACTACTCTTCCATCCGGGCCGGATTGATCGAGTTCCGCCGCCGGGTGGATGCGACACAGCGGCATGTACTGATTCCGCAAATCTGCCAGCCGGTCTGGAACCGCTTTTTGTCCACCGCCCAGGCCGCCGGATTGATCGGCAACATTCCCATTCGGTTGCAATGGACACCACCCCGGTTTGAGGCCGTCGACCCGCAAAAGGACATCATGGCGGAAATTCTCGCCGTGCGTGCCGGGCTGATGTCACCGCAGACGGCGGTTTCCCGGCAGGGGTACGATCCTGACGTGGTGATGGCCGAGTTCAACGAGATGTACCAGATTTGGGATCTCTACAAGATCATCGTCGATATCGATGCCCGCAAGACCACAAAAAACGGCCAACCCAAACCAACGGAGACAGCCAATGCCGCATAAACAGATCGATCTGCCGATGCAGGTCAGGTCGGCCAATTTTGTTCCAGGAACGGTGAACGGCGAGGAGCGCACCGTCGAGATGGTCTGGTCCACCGGAGCCTCTGTGCGCCGGACCGACTGGCGGACCGGCAAGCCGTATGACGAGACCCTCTCCGTCGATGCTGCGCATGTGGAGCTCTCCCGTTTGAACAGCGGGGCACCCCTGTTGAACAGTCATGATGCCTCGTCCCTGGACAGCATCCTGGGAGTGGTGGAACGGGCCTGGATCGCCAATGGAGAGGGGCGCGCCGTGGTGCGCTTTTCCAGCCGGGACGGGGTTGCCGCCATCTTCAAGGATGTCCAGGAAGGCATCCTGCGCAACGTCTCGGTGGGCTACGTGGTGCGCCAATATGAAGTCACCGAAGAGCGCGGCAAGGTTCCTCTCTGGCGGGCAGTGGATTGGATCCCCCTGGAGTTGTCCGCCGTGCCGATTGGTGCCGACCCTGGTGCAGGCTTCCGTTCCGACGAACCCACCAAACACCCCTGTCAACTGACCCAAATCAGAGGAGCTGATGAAATGCCCGAACCCGTAAAGACTGAAGTGGCGGCAGAGCCTGTCGCCGAAGTGGCCACCCGTCAAGCGACGGATGTGCCTGTGCTGGCCAAACCTCAGGAAGAGACGACGGTCCGATCCACCACCCCGGCCAAGCCCGTCGCCCCTCCTGCACCGACCCGTTCCACCAGCGCAGAGGAGGCCGAAATCATGACCCGGCAGGCGGTGGCCGCCGAGCGGCAACGGACGGTGGACATCTACGATGCCCAGGAGAAGTTGAAGGTGGACCGCAGCTTTGCTGACAGGCTGGTGAAAGAGGGTGTCGGTCTGGATGAAGCCCGCCGGAGCCTTATCGATGAGGCGGCCCGTCGTTCCAGCAGTGCTGGCGAGATCCGCAACCATGTGGTGATGACCGGTCAGGATGAGCGGACCTCTCGCAACGCGGCGGTGGAAAATGCCCTGCTGCATCGTTTCGACCCGACTGCGCACAAACTCTCCGATGCCGCTCGTGAATGGCGTGGCCTGACCCTGTTGGAGATGGCCCGCATGTTTGTGGAGAGCAGTGGTGGCGGGGTCCACACCACCCGGGGATTGACTCGGTACGAACTGGCCACCCGCGCTCTGCACACCGAGTCGGATTTCCCGAACATTCTGGCCAATGTGGCCAACAAAACCCTGCGCACCGCCTACGAAGCCGCTCCACGCACCTTCCAGCCGTTTTGTCGGCAAGTGACTGCCAGCGACTTCAAGGCCATGTCCCGGGTGCAGTTGGGCGAGGCTCCGGCCCTGGACAAGGTCAACGAGGGTGGCGAATACAAACGGGGGCCGCTCGGCGAGGGCAAGGAATCCTACCGAGTGGAGACCTATGGCAAGATCATCTCCATCTCCCGGCAGGTGCTGGTCAACGATGACCTGAATGCCTTCACCCGCATCCCGCAGTTGTTCGGGGTGGCAGCGGCCAACCTGGAGAGCGACGTGGTGTGGGGCATTATCACCGCCAACCCGAACATGGGGGATGGCGTCGCCCTGTTCCATGCCAGTCACAAAAATCTGGCAGCGTCTGGTGCCGCCATTTCCGTTGCCACCCTGGGTGCTGCCCGCAAGAGTATGGGTACTCAGACCGGGGTGGATGGCCAGACTATCATCAATGTCCGCCCGGCCTTCATCATCGTTCCGGCGGCTTTGGAGGTGACTGCCGAGCAACTGCTGGCGGTGAACATGGTTCCGGCCAAATCCACCGATGTGGTGCCGCAGTCCCTGCGCACCCTGACGGTGATCGCCGAGCCGCGTCTGGATGCCGCCGTCAATGGCGACAAGGCGTGGTACATGTCGGCCAACCCGGGCCAGATTGACACCATCGAATACGCCTATCTGGAGGGCCAGAACGGAGTCTATATCGAAACCCGCGTCGGCTTTGACGTGGACGGGGTGGAGATCAAGGCCCGGCTGGACTTTGGGGCCAAGGCCATCGACTGGCGTGGCCTGTTCAAAAATCCTGGTTTGTAAACTCCCAACCTGAACCAATAACGAGGAAAAATCATGCGAAATTACATCCAACCGGGCGACACCGTCACGGTAGTCGCCCCTGTGGCCGTGAACAGCGGTGACGGCCTGTTGGTCGGTACACTGTTCGGTGTAGCTCTCTCCACTGCCGCCATCAGCACCAACGTGGAAATGATCACCGAAGGAGTGGTGGATCTGCCCAAGGCCGCCGTGGCCGTTACCCAGGGGGCCAAGGTTTACTGGGACAACACAGCCAAAAACGTCACCACGACCGCCACCAACAACACTCTGATTGGTTGCGCCATCCTGGCCGCTGCCGTTGGGGATGCCATTGTCCGGGTGCGGCTGAACGGGGTGGTGACGTGAACAGGTGGGATAGCTTGTCAGGACTGGCGAACCGGTCGTGCCTAGCTACTTTCGGCACACCGGTCGCCTATCGTCCTGCCCTGCGCAATCAGCCGAATCTGGCAGAGCAGTCATTTCCCAT
Source organism: Magnetococcales bacterium HCHbin5 (assembly GCA_002753505.1). Lineage (GTDB taxonomy): Bacteria > Pseudomonadota > Magnetococcia > Magnetococcales > Magnetaquicoccaceae > Magnetaquicoccus. The sequence continues at coordinate 10,033 of PEAG01000026.1, forward strand.
CACCGGCATTTTCACGGGAAAAAACCTCAACATCACCCTGATGGGTGCGGGTGCAAACGGCCTGGACGCCATTGTACCGCAACCCACCCTGGAAGTCCGCCTGTCGGATCTGGGTTTTCTTCCCATGACCGGTGACGAGGTGGCGGTGGATGGCCTCCTTTATCAGGTTGTGGAAGTCCAGCCTGATGGCAGGGGCATGGCACTATTGAGACTTGCCAGGCAGCCGGATCCATCCACAGGCCTGTGAGCCCTTTCGCAACATCCACCAGGAGCATTCGCATGTCCTTCAAAGCCAACCTGTCCCCTCTCTACCGGGGGGATACGCGGGAGTTTGCGTTCGAATTCACCGACAGTGCCGGAGAACCGGTCAACATCACCGGTCATGAGCTGTGGTTCACCATGAAGCAGAACATGAACGACGAGGACAGCGAGGCTGTATTCCAGAGAAAGATCGTTTTTCCGGACTGCCCGCAGTCGCTGCAGGGGGAAGCGGTGTTGACCCTCACATCGGCAGAGACGGATCTCTTTGTGCCGGGGGTCTACGTGTTCGACTTCCAGCGGGTGATCCCGGATAACCCGCCCGTGGTGAAGACGTTGATGTCCGGCAAGATCACCATCCTGCCGGATATCACCCGCAGCAACGGCTCTTGAGGAGCAGTGCGATGGAACAACCGATTCGCGTTGCACTCATCCGGGAGTCCATCCGTGTGCCCCTCGTCGACGAACAGGTCAACATTGCCCTGCACGAGGAGCGATTCGACTTTTCGACACCTCCCGTCCTGGCCACCTCCGGTTGGCCGTTTGGACTGAACCCTGTCCGGGTGGACGGTCTGCAGAAAGGAGTGGCAACGGTCGTCGATCATGTGGCCATGCCGTCGTTTTTCCGGGTGGTGCGCTGGATGTTGCTGCTCTCGGACGACAGCCACGATCTGGCGGTAACCAGCACCGTTCAATGTATGCGTCGTGGTGGCGACGTGTTGTTTACGGAGTTTGCCATCCTGGGTGATTACGGGACCATCCCGTATGAGCTGGATGTGGTAGCGGATGGCGACAAGGTAAAATTGGTCGTGACAAGCAGGTATGAGGGCGAACTCACGGCTAGAACAAGCAAAATTGGCATTTTCAACTGACGTTTCAACCATTCAAAGGAGTTGCAAAGATGGGTTTGTCCATGTTCCAGATCAAAAAGGGTATCAATCTCGACGGCTTGGCCCAGGTGATGTCCGGGGCCGGTGTGCCGGGTGCGGCGGGGGATGCCTCGCTGGCTCCGGTCGGGTCTCTGTACCTGGACGTCACCAACGGCCAACTGTACGTCAAAAAGAGCAGCGGTGTCGGCACCGACAAATGGTTGCGCACCCAGAACAGCAGCGATATGGCGGCAGCACTGCAGGGTATCTCCTGGCGTGAACCGGCCAAGCTGCACGTCACCACCTCCTATGCCGATCTGGCGGCGGCCACAACGGCGATGAATACCGGTACGCTGGACGGCACTGCCGTTGTCGCCAATGACCGCATCCTATTCGAAAACATCACCGGAGTCAGCAAAAACATCTTTGTCGTCACCGGTACCCCCGGTTCCGGTGCCACCCTGGTCGAGGATACGAACACGGCGACCAAGGGCGACACGGTGTATGTCTCGAGCGGGACCGATGCCGGGAAAACCTTCAACTACAACGGCACCGTCTGGGTGCAGCAGGGGGCGGCATCGTCCACCGAGATTGGCTTCCTGAAGGCGTTTGTCGGCAAATCGGCAGACGGCAACGAGACTCCGGACTATGCCAGCAACAATGTCGTGACGGATGGTGACTCGCTGGAGGATGCCATCAGCGATCTGGATGCCAAGATCGGTCAGCTCTACGGGACGCCGAACTTCATCTATGACAACACGGTGTCCGGCAACTTGGCCGTGTTGGACTCCCAGTTGGGGATGGCACGTACATTCGTCGAGCTGTTTGCAGGTGGCGGCACGGAGACGGTGGTTGACTCCATGCGGGCCGAAGCGGGTGACTACTGCATCGCATTGGAGTGGAGTCTGGTGGTCAAACTCCAGTCGGATCCCTCCCGGTTGTGGGCGGCCAAGGTGTTTGCAGTCCAGAATGGCACGGCTGTCGACTTCAACATCGCGTCTATTCTCGGCCTTGGGACCGCGATTCCCGGCCTGGACGTCTCCGTCGACATCTCTGGCGGGAATGTCCGACTGTTGGTCAACTCCACCGATCCGGTCATTGCCTATGCCACCCGGTCGATGGTAGGCAACGTCAACACGTAAGCAGCCCCAGGGAACAGGCCGATGAACACGGATTTCAACCATGGCTATCGAGTGGAAACAGTTTCTCTCGGTGACAACGTCGGCCTGTTCTCTGGTGCCTTGTCGCCAGTGGCGATTGATACATCCACTTTTCCCGTTGGTTCGGTCTACTTCCAGACCAACGGGACGGTGTGGAAACGCAAAGGGGCCGGGCCATCAGACTGGGTGCGCATGGTTGCGGAGGACTCTGCCCTGTTCACCGGGGCAGTCTCTTCTATTACCACCAGCAACCTGGATTTGAGTCGGGCGTTGGTCAGCGATGCGGCTGGCAAGGTGGCCGCATCTGCGGTGACCAGCGCGGAATTGGGGTACGTGGCAGGTGTTACCTCTGGCATTCAGGTGCAGTTGAATGGCAAGGCGGTGAAGGAAATCATCCAGAACAGCCGTTCTGCCAACTATACCCTCGTTCTGACCGATGCAGGGAAACAGATCCTGCACCCTGCGGCGGATAATGCCGCTCGAACCTTCACCATTCCGGCCAACAGCAGCGTGGCTTTCCCAATCGGGACCACCCTTTGGTTTGTCAACGAGGCCAACTCCGTCACGATCGCCATCACGACGGACACTCTGTCATTGGCGGGGACGAACAAGACCGGCAACCGCACCTTGGCGGCCAACGGGGTGGCGACGGCACTGAAGATCACCGCTACCAAGTGGATGATCTTCGGGTATGGGTTGTCGTGAGATACCGACCCAATCCTTCCTGACGTCTGGTGTTTTGTAATCTTGACCCCGCCTCGGCGGGGTTTTGTTTTTCTGGAGGGTGCCATGCTCATCACCTATGAGTCCATTGACCTAGCAACAGCCAATGCCTGCCTGATCGCCTGGGAACATCGCATGGGGCCCCTGCGGCGTGGCAACCAACGTGGCGTGCATCACGGGCTGTTCCACGACGGTCAACCCGTAGCGGTTACGATGACATCAACCCTCATCCGTGAGCGAGTTGGCGGTGTAGATGGGTTGGATAGGAACAATACGGTGGAACTCTCGCGGTTGTGCGCAGCACGACCGGGCCTATGCCGCGTTGCTCTGCGTTTGTGGCGGGAATTCGTTTTTCCCTTTTTGGACGGCGGCTATCTGTACGCCATCAGTTACCAGGATGCGGCACAGCACTCGGGCAACCTCTATCGGTTCGATGGCTGGCGGCGCGTTGGCTATTCCCACTCCGGGCGGGACACGAGATCCGGCAGACCCGGTCGGAACAAATATGTGTGGCTGTGGCAGCGACAGTAGAGAGGGAACCCGATGATCATTCGACTGACACAGCTCGATGGCAAGCTGCCGAATCTGGCCCTGATGCGACTGGCCAGTTATCACCGGCACCAGGGCGATGAGGTGGTCTTCACCCGGGAAGCGGCTCGCACCCTGTTTGAGCCTGCCTATGATCGTGTGTACGGATCGGTGATTTTCAACTCATCGGCCCATCTGGTGGAGCAGTTTCGTCGCCATTTCCCACAGGCCATCCTGGGGGGCACCGGTTCCGGGAATCTGCATACCGTTGAACAGGTGATCGGCCAGGAATGGGCACAGTTCGACTATCCCGGATATTGCACGAAGGTCGTGGCGAGCTCCGGTTGAGAAATGTTGAGGGTGTGACATGCCGATTTTTCCAAAAATTTCCGCTTATGAAGCCAATTTTGCGGATTCAGGACACACCTCCCCCTTACCCCCATTATTTTTCCGGCACCGGGGACAGTGCCTGCCGTTCTTACCCTGTGCTGATCCGGAGGTAGACCTTTGCGAACAGATCTTGATAGGGACAGGCACTGGAGAGAAGAAATCTGACCCGGCGGGTATTGCGCAGGACTATGGCACCGATCTTCAGCAACCGCAGACGGATCGTTGTGCATTGGGCGTGAGCCATCTCGGTGCCTGCCAACCCCAGGCGCCGAATCGCTTCGAGCAACATGTAGGCGAAGGTTGATAACAACAACCGAAACTGGTTGGGCCACCAGTTGTGGCAACTGGTCCGGTCGGCAAACAGTTGAAGTTGTTCCTTGATGCGGTTTTCCATCTCACCACGGGCACAATAGATACGGTCATACAGGATGCCGGCTTTTCCTTCCAGATTTGTCACCACAAAGCGGGGATTCTCACCTTTTTCCGAGTGTTCTGCACGGATGATGATCCGGCGTTCCCGTTTCCAGGAGGAGGCCGCATAGTTGAGTTCGCCGAACAGACGCTGTTTCTCACCGGTGAGTTTAAATTCTTGTGCAGCCTGGCCGATCACATCGCACGAAAGCCTCTGCAAGCGGACGTTTCGGGCGATGCCGACGATGTAACCCACATCATTGCGTTCACACCATCCAAGCAACCAATGGCGGCAAAAGCCACTGTCCCCGCGAAAGATGATCCGCACCTGCGGCCACACATCCCGAAGCCGTCTCACCAGCCATTTCAGCATGGCTCCACTGTGTTTCATGGCGTCTATGTTGCTCGGGCGCAGATAGCTGACCAGAGGCTGATCCCCACAGAATACGTACAGGGGAAGAAAGCAGTAACTATCATAATATCCATGAAAAAATCGATATTCCTGTTTGCCATGAACTGGATCATCCGTGGCGTCGAAATCGAGAATCAACTCTTCTGGCGGTGTGGCATGGGAGGCAATAAACTGATCCACCATAATGTTGTGTAATGACCAGAAAATCTCCCGGTCCATGGCATTCTCAAACCGGCACAGGGTTGAACTGCCCGCCAATACCTGCTCCCGATCGACACCTGTTTGAAAGCCAGGATCATAACGCAACATTTGGTGATCGTTGAGATCCTCATATCCCAACGCCAACCCGAACAGACGCTGCCGCACAAGATCTATCGTGCTATGCGTCAATTTGTTCGGATCCCGTGAATCCTTCAGGCTCAGGGCAATCCGGGACGACAGCCCAAGGCGGCGATCCACTTGACGAAGAAGCAATATCCCGCCGTCGCTGGTTACGTCACCACCGCTGAATTCGGCTTCAACCTTGCGCCGTTTGCAGGCTGGAAATTCAAACAATCTTGGGGTACAATCTGTCATGGCGAAACTCCTCCTGGATCAATAGTGAACGAATTGATTTTACAGGATTATAAGGAGTTTCGCCATTTTTATTCGTGCAATATCCGGGCTATAGCGATTACCCGGAGGTCAAGGAATCCATTGGCTTCACCCAGCGCGGATGCCGGATGCGCTGCCGTTTTTGTGTTGTGCCTGAGCGGGAAGGCAAAGCACGGGCCACCCACACCATCCACCAAATCTGGCGAGGCCCTCCCCATCCACGCAAGGTCCATCTGCTCGACAATGACTTTTTTGGCCAACCTGAGTCGGCATGGCGGGCGCGCATAGGAGAGTTGCGAGAGGGCAGTTTCCGGGTCTGCTTTGGCCAAGGCATCAACGTGCGCTCCATTACGGATGAGCAAGCCGAGGCATTGGCCTCGGTCGAATATCGGGACACCAAATTTCAGCAACGGCGGCTCTATACCGCCTGGGACAATCCAAGAGATGAGCAGCGATTCTTCATCGGAGTCAACACATTGGAGATGGCCGGAATCCCGCCCACACACCTGATGGCCTACATGCTGGTTGGCTTTGATCCAATGGAATCGTGGGACGGCATCCTGTCCCGGTTCAACAAAATGGTGGACCGGGGCATCAAGCCCTACCCGATGGTCTTCGATGCAGGGCGCAGGGACTTGAAGGCGTTCCAGAGATGGGTCGTCACGGGATTGTACCGGGCTTGTGCCTGGGAGGAATACCGGAGCAGCCAACAGAGTTCCGTCGTTCATTTGTCCAACAGCCGTTGGAAGAAAGAGGTATCAGCAGATGGCAAGCCACTCGAAATCAGTGCTCACGGATGAGGAGCTGAAGGCCAGATATGCCTGGAGCCTGGACCGCAAGATTGAGGAGTCTTGTGACAGGATTGTGGACTGGCACTCCCGATTTGGCGGGCGGGTGTCCGTGTCCTTCTCCGGCGGGCTCGACTCGACGGTGCTGTTGGATCTGGTACGGAACAAGTGCGGCTACCCGGATGTACCAGCAGTATTTTCCAACACCGGCTTGGAGTTTCCCGAAAACGTCCATTTTGTCCGAAGCATCCCGAATGTCCATGAGATCCGACCCAGGCGGGGCTTTCGGCAAGTGATCGAGACCTTTGGCTATCCGGTGGTCAGCAAGCGCGTCTCCCAATATGTCGGCGAGGTACAACGCGCCCAGGGCGAGACGGCGACCAAACGGCTGCGCTTGACCGGGATGACTTCCCGTGGGACCAAGAGCCGCCTGGGAGAAATCCCGGATGTCTGGAAGCCGCTCGTCACTTGCGGCTTTCGGGTGTCGGACAAATGCTGCGATGTCCTCAAAAAAGAGCCTCTCGCCAGGGCCATGAAGCTGTTCGGTCCGCCGTTCGTCGGCACCCGGGCGGAAGAGTCCATGCAGCGGGAGCTTTCGTACAAACAGCATGGTTGCAACGCCTACCACATGCAGTCGCCCCGGTCGACACCGATTGCCTTTTGGACCGGCCAGGACATCCGGGAATACATCCAGCGAGAGTCGCTGCCGTACTCTCCCTTGTACGACATGGGCTACGACCGCAGCGGCTGCATGTGGTGCCTGTTGGGTGCGCACCATGCCGATGACAACCGCTTCGAGCTGTTGGCCAAGACGCACCCAAGGGTGTACGCCTTCTGTCGGGACCGGCTCGGGCTGTTCGATGTGCTGCGTGTCGTGCAGACTTTGTGGAATGACCGGTATCGCAGGAAAAAGGTACCGCTACTTCCTTTACCCAGTCTGTTACCCACCAACCCCGCTCTGGCGGGGTTTCGTATTTCTGAGGGAGAGAAAGGGGGTTGAAATGTCTCATCCACATCAGGTTGCACCGGCAATTGTCCAACAGAACACGGAAGGGCTGATCGTCAACTGTGCCTATGATGCTGACGGGTTGCGCTACCTGGGCTATGCGGCCCCGGGATCGTTGAATTCAGACCGCGTCTGGCAGATTCAGCGATTGGAGTACGCGGACGGCAAGGTCGTGGCCGTGCGGTTTGCGTCGAACGCCGAATTCTCCCAGGCATGGGAAAATCGTGAAGGTCTCGTCTACGCATGAACATCATCGACGCCATCATCAACGCCAGCATTGTCAAGAATGGCAATATCCTCTCCCTGGGCTCCGCATACCAGGGCGTTTGGACAACCGGTGTCACCTACCAGAAAGGGCAGATCGTTTCGGCCAATGGCAACCTGTTTGTCTGCCTGGACACCCATGCGGACCATCCCCCACCCGATACAGGCTTTTGGGATGACATCACCATGCGGGGTCCGACAGGGGCGACCGGCCCGCCCGGCAATCCGGGCTCTCCAGGTGGTTCCGGCAACCAGATTGTGGTGCGTGCCGGTCAGGTTCTGGGGAGCCATCGGGCCGTTTTGCTGGACAGCACTGGGTACGCAGTCTATGCCGACAGCAGTGATGTGCGCCATGCCGGTCGACTGTGCGGCATCACGGCCCATGCGGCCGTCGAGGATGAGTTTGTCACGGTTCATCTTGTCGGCGAGATGATCGATTCCTCCTGGGTATGGGATCTGTCCCGACCCGTTTTTCTCGGCACCAATGGGCAGTTGACCCAGGTACCGCCCAGCACAGGTTTCATGCAGGTGATCGGGCAGCCGATCACGGCGCAATCCCTGTTTCTTCATCCCAAACCCTCCATCACACTCGCATAAAGGAAACAACGCATGGCCATTGATGCATTTCTTAAATTGGACCGAACCACGGGACTCTACGTGGAAACCGCCCTGGTGGACAGTTCCGCCGGTGTTGCCAGTGCCGGCAAAGGGGTGGCCCTGGATGCCACAGGCCACGTGGCTCTCAACATTCTGCCCACCGGGGTGGGCCCGGAACTGGTCAATATCGTCGCATCAGAAAACCTGTCGGCCGGTGATTTCGTCAACATTCATGATGTGGCCGGGGTCTCGAAGGCCCGGAAGGCCGATGCCACCAACGCCACCAAACCGGCCAACGGCTTTGTGAAAAGCAGTGCCACGACGGGTGCCAATGTGGATGTCTACCTGGACGGACTGAACGATGCGGTGACCGGCAAGACGGCCGGAACCCGCTATTTTCTCAGTGCCTCCACCCCCGGTGTAGCCACGGCCACCATTCCCAGCGCAAGCGGCAACCTCTGCCAATTCCTGGGTGTGGCCACCTCGGCCACGGGTATCGCCTTTCGCCCGTCGGACGGGGCTGTCTTGGCATAGTGGCCATTGCCCCCCGGTCGTGGTGACCGGGGGGCTCGTTTACTGGATGGGGTGCAAAAATGGCAACCAGAAAACCGCTTTTCATGGGAGCAGACGGTCGCCCGACAGAGTTGTCTGCGGTGGACAGCATTCCGCTCAGCAATGTTTCGGAGATGGGAGCCGCCTCCGTCACCGTGGCCGGAACCGCCGGGGCCGTGCCTGCGCCACCCATCGGTGGACAGGTGATGTTCATTCGGGGGGACAAACAGTGGGTGGTACCAGACCATGCCTTGCTGGGCAATCTGCAGGGTGGCTCCTCCGGGCAATATTACCACCTGAACTCAGCCTACAATACCGCGCTGACTGGCTTGACCACCACGGAGTTGGGATACCTCTCCGGTGTCACCTCTGCCATCCAAACCCAACTGGGTGGCAAGCAGGCCACCATCACCGGAGCGGCCACCACCATCACCGGCAGCAACCTGACCGTGAGCAGGGCGTTGGTGAGCGATGGCTCTGGCAAGGTCTCTGTCGCATCCGTAACCAGCGCCGAGTTGGGGTACCTCTCCGGTGTCACCTCTGCCATCCAGTCGCAGATTACCGCCAAGATGGCCAATCCCATGACGACGGCGGGGGATCTCTTGTACGGAGGGGCCTCCGGAACACCCACCCGCCTGGCCAATGGCAGTGCCGGGCAGGTATTGCAATCCCAGGGCGGCACCTCGCCTCCTGTCTGGGCGACTCCGGGCAGTGTCGGGGAACCGGCCTGGACGAGCCGCACCGCAGCGGCCAACAACGTCTGGCAGTCGGTGGCCTATGGCAATGGCATGTTTGTCGCCGTGGCCAATTCCGGTTCCGGCAACCGGGTGATGAGTTCACCCGATGCCATCAACTGGACGACTCGCGTCAGTGCGGCCGACATCCAGTGGGTTGGCGTCACCTACGGCAACGGTCTGTTCGTGGCGGTATCTCAGACCGGCACCAATCGGGTGATGACCTCTCCCGATGGCATCACCTGGACGCAGCGCAGTACCAGTGGCCTCGATTTCCAGTGGCAGTCGGTCTGTTACGGGGCCGGAAAGTTTGTGGCCGTCTCCTTGAGCGGCACCAATCAGGTGATGACCTCTCCGGATGGCATTACCTGGACCGGGCAGACAGCGGCGGCCGTGCGGGGTTGGAAGAGCGTTATCCATGTTCCGGCATTGGGCCTGTTCATCGCAGTGGCCATGTCTGGTACCGGCAACAGGGTGATGACCTCGCCTGATGCCATCACCTGGACCCTGCGTGCCAGTGCCAACGATGCCCTCGGCTGGACCGGTGTGGCCTATGGCAACGGCATTCTGGTCGCAGTCACCCAGGACGGCACCACCCAGCAGGTGATGACCTCCCCGGATGGCATTACCTGGACGCTTCAGACCACCCCCTACACCAGCATGTTTTTCTCGGCGGTTGTCTACGGGCAGGGGCTGTTCATGGCCATCTCAACCAACGGCAGCATTGGTGGGGCCATGACCTCCATCGATGGTGTTTCCTGGACCGCCAAGAGTTCGCCCAACTCAACCATCTCGATCACGGGCATGGGCTATGCCAACGGGGTGTTTATCGCGCTGGGCAGCAATCTGGTGCTGACACGCGGCACCATCATTTTGTAGAGGGGGACAGGACATGCTGCCGCACCGCTACTGGCGCGTTTACGTCACCAAATCCACCTTTGGTGCCACCATGCAGGTCTGCCTCTATGAGGTGGAGTTCAGAGGCACCATCGGTGGTCCCGACCAATGCGATGGCGGGGTGGCCTTGGCCTCCCACCGCAATGATTGGGCCTACCGGTTGTTCGACAACAATCCCAGCGAATACTGGATCAACGGCGGCCCCTCGGCAGACTCCTGGTTCCAGTATGACTTCGGAACAGGCCGTGCCGTCATCGTGGCAGAGATCAAGATGGTGTCACGGGGATGGGAGGAGTCGCCAGAGGATTTTGTTCTGCAGTGGTCCGACGATGGCACTCACTTCACCACGGTGGCCTCCTGGTCTGGGATCAACGATTGGATCGGCGGCATAGAGAAACTGTTCGTCGTTCCGGACCCGCCACCCCCACCCACGCCACCGCCCACCGTAGCCCCATGGCAGTTTCGTTGTTCTGGGGGAAAGGTGTTGTGGCGGGGCAACCCGTTATCCAAGGGAGGATGAGCGATGGATGACTATTTGGCAGCAGAGCCACTCATTGTGGCCCGACTCAAGGACCAACTCCTCAGCAATGTCACTGTCCAGTCCACCTGGGGGATGTCGAAACTTCAGGAGCATTTTGACACCCCACCGGCGGTACTGATCCTTCTGGAGGAGGATCGACCGGGAGAGATCAGCCTCTCTGGGACCGCACAGAAAATCGAGCAGGTCTGGACCTGCATCGTGGTGGTCAAGGATGCCGAAACCGAGGCCGGGCCGTTGATCAGCCAAGTTATCCAGGCTCTGAACGGTTGGCAACCGGAGGATACGGCCTTCTCACCATTCCGGCGCGTCAAATCCGGCTTCAGCCACGATTATTCGCCCAGTACGACGTTTTATTTTCCGTTGACGTTCTCTACCTCATTTGTCTTCAACGTTTGAGAGGATCAAAAAATGGCAACCAATCAGGTCGGTTATATCGGCTCCGGACCGCTTTTTATCGGCAAACGGTCAGGCGGCAAGATGCGCTTTGTCGGGCAGGTGCCGGAGTTCAAGCTGGACATCACCGAGGAGACCAAGGAGCTGAAAGACTACGTGAAGGGCAGCGGTCTGGCCGAGAGCGTCAGCTTCATCTCCAAGGTGGAGGCCTCCATCACCTTTGCCAGTGCCGACGTCCACAATCTCGTACTGGCGTTGCGTGGTGTCGAAGATGCCACCAGTGCCATTCCGGTGACCAGCGAGGCCCACACCGCCTATCCTGGCGGGTTGGTCGAGTTGCAGGGCGTCTCGCCGAAGAGTGTCTCGGTGAGCATTGCCCCGACGGCCCATGTGACCACCACGGCTTACACCGTTGGGCAAATCGTCAAACCCGCCACCGGTACCCACTTCTACAAATGCAAGGTGGCCGGTACGTCAGGCGCGTCGGCACCCACCTGGAAAACCGACGGCACCGACACCACCGACGGTACCGTCACCTGGACGGACATGGGCACCATGGCCCTGACCGTCAGCGAGTATGAGATCAACTCGGCGGGGCTCTTCATTCCGGCTACTTCCACCAAAATTGACGAGACGGGCACTCCGGTCGAGGTCTCCTACACCACCTCGGCAGGCTACAACATCCAGGCCCTGGTCGGTGCCGGGGAGGAGTACCGGGTGGTCTTTGCCGGGAAAAACTTTGCCCGCAATGGCAAGGGGCTGAAAGTGGTGATGTACCGGGTGACCTTCTCTCCCACCAAGGAATTGGGCCTGATCAGCGATGAGTTTGCCAAGCTGACCCTGACGGCCAAGGTGTTGTCCGACGATACCAAGACCGGCACCGACATCAGTGCCTTCTGCGAAATCGACATGGAGGCGGTCTGATGAGCACCCCTCCACATGAAGGCGTCACGGTCCATTTTGCCGGCAGTGACTGGGTGGTTCCGGCCTTGAGCCTGGGGCAACTCAAGCGGCTGATGCCCCACTTCCAGGCCCTGCAGGGCAGCAACTTTTCCATCGAGCAGATCGACAGCTCCCTCCAGGTGATCCATGCCGCTCTCTCCCGCAATTATCCCGCCCTCCAGTTGGAGGATGTCGAGGATCTGGTGGATCTGGCCAGCATGCCCATCCTGATGGAGGCCATCATGCGGGCCTCCGGGCTGGTACGCCAGGGGGAAGCGATGGCGGGGTAGAGGAACTTCACTGGGACGAGATTTATGCCCACGTTATCGCCTCGACCGGCTGGACCTGGGAGTATATCGACGACTGTCTTACTCTGCCCCGCCTGATGGCTCTCAATCAGTATTGGGCCAAAAATCCGCCCGTCCACTGGCTGGTTGCCAGATACCTTGGACTCTGACCAACCCACAAAACATGGATGAAAACAATGCGCGTCACAAAAACAGTCGACCTGGGAGCAGGCCGGACGGTGATCCTGCACGAGCTGCGCCCCAAGGATGTGTTGAAGTTCCTGCGCAGCATCTCCCAGGATCTGAAAAACACGGAGATGCTCACCCTGCTGACCGAAAGGCTCCCCCAACTGCTCATCCTGCTGGAGTGGGAAAACATTGTTCCGCCTGCGGGCGAAAACCTGGAAGATCTCTCGTTGTCCGAATGCGAGCAGGTGTGGACGGTGTTCCGGGAGATGCACCCCATGCTGTTTCTGGTGGCCGGGCAGATGCTCCAGACAGCACTGGTGGCCAGCCTGCAACTGGGTAAATGACCATGGCTAACAACACCCTGGAATTTTTCCTGCGGATGAATGTGGAGCAGTTCATCCGGGCCACGGCCCAGGTGCAGCAGGAGTTCAACAAAACCCTCTCCGGCCTGACCGGTGCGGCCGCTGCCGAGGGGGCCAAGCTCTCCTCTGCCATGTCTGGACTGGCAGACATCGACCGCCTGAAGCAGGTGCGCCAGCAATTGGCGGACACCCATCAGTCGCTCCGCTCTGCCCAACTGGCCATGGCGGACTATGCCCGGCAGATCGCCGAGGCCAATGCGCCCCTGGAAAAACTGAAGACGGATCTGGCCGGGGCTAAGGAATCCTTTGCCAAATTTGTCGAAGAGGAAAAGGTCTCGGCAGCGGCTACCGCACAGTTTCGTGAAAAAGTGCAGACACTGTCTGCAGAATTCCGGCAGGCAAGCAACCCGACCGCCGAGATGGCGCGGGAGTTGGCCACCGCCCGTACCGAATTGAAGCGCATGCAGGATGAATCCACCGGCCTCGGCACGGTGGTCAAGCGCACGATGGCAGACATTAATCGCCTGACTGCCGAGATCGAGAAGACCCCCGGTGCGACAGACAAGATGACCAAGGGGTTCCAGTCTGCCCAGGCCGAAGTCACTCGTCTGGGGGATGGCCAACAAGCCGCCCGGTTGGCGGTACAGCAGGCGGCGGCAGGACTCTCTGCCGCTGGTATCAGTGTGCGCACCCTGTCGTCTGAAGAGGAACGCCTGCGCACCAACCTGCAACAGGCCAACGAGCGGTTGCAGGAGCATGCCCGCATCATGGGGCTGTTCGCCCAACTCGGGGTGCGTCCCGTTCGGGAGGTACAGGAGGAGATCCAGAAGCTGAAAAACGCCTATCAGCAGCTTGCTGCCCCCGGACAGGCCTCCAGTCGGGATCTGGCACGGGCCCACGAGCAACTCAAGGTGAAGACCTCCGAGCTGCAGAGAGAGATGTCCGGTACCGGCACATCCATGCACAGCGTAGCCACCGCAGCCGGGACGCTGCTCGCGGCCATGTACTCTTTGCAGCAGATGTCGAGCAGCACCCTGACCAAATTTGCTGAATTCGACACGGTGATGCGCCGGGTGGAGGTTGCCATGGAGACCTCCAGCGAACAGACCCAGGCCCTGCGCAGCTATGCCGAAGAGATGGGCAAAACCACCACCTTTTCGGCCAAGAGTGCGGCGGATGGGTTGTTGGTATTGGCCACCGCAGGCATGAAAGCGGACGACGCCATGCAGGCCCTGCCCACCGTGATGCACATGGCGACGGTGGCGGCTGGGGAACTGGGCAATGGCATCCCGGACATAAAACAGTCGGCAGACACCCTGCTGACCATCATGAACTCGTCCGGCTTCAAGACCAATAACCTGACCGCCATCAGCGATGTCATCGTTCAGACCGCCCAGTCTTCCATGACCACGGTGAATGCCGTCGGCGAGTCGTTGAAACGATCCGCCGCCACCGCCAAGTCAGCGGGCATCGATTTTCTCGATTTGGCCGCGGTGATCGGAGTGATGGCCGATGGCGGCTATCGCGGCGAACGGGCGGGCACGGCGTTGGCCGCTTCTTTACAGAGGATGCTGAACCCTACCCGGCAGATGCAGGAGGTGATGGATCGGCTGGGGCTGGTGTTCCAGTCGAGTCCGGGCAAGTTGATCCCCCTGGTCGACATCTTCAAGCAGCTCGAAAAAGCCGGGGCCAACGCCACCGACATGTCCATCCTGTTCGGTATGCACCATAGCGATGCCATGAATGTGGTGCTGAACAAGGGGGTGCCCGTTATCCAGGCATTCAGAAAGGAGCTGCTTGCTTCCGGTGACTCCTCCCGCAAGGCCGCCGAGCATATCGAAGGCGGGCTTGGCGGTGCCATGGAGCGGCTTTCCGCCATCCTGGGGGTGCTCAGCCAGAAGGTGGGGGAGGATCTCGCGCCCAATGCCGAACGGACCAGCACCATCATCCACGGGTTGGTCCAGGCATTTCTCTCCCTGGATGATGAAACCCGCAAAAACATCGAAGGAGCTGGTCTGCTCATTGCCGCTTTTGCGGCCATGGTGTTGGGTGTCATCCCCCTGACCAGCGCACTTTGGGGGCTGGCTGTGGCGGGAGAAGGAGCCACCGCCTCCGTGGTGCTTCTGAACCGGGCCGTCAAGACCAGCCTCATCGGGCTGGCGGTTTGGGGCGTTTATGAGGCCGGGAAGTACATTCACCTGTGGGGAGAGGAAGCCACCGAGACCGCCGGGAAGATGGACCATCTCACCGATGCGGTGAAACGGCAGGACGATGCCCTGAAACAACAGGGGGAACGAGCCAAGCAGCAGGAAGCGGAAAAAGCCCGTCGCAAAGCCGAATTCGAGCGGCAGAAAAGCGTACTGAAGGCAACCTTTCCCGAACTGGCCGGGGCCATCGGCGAACAGGAGCAGTCCAGCCAGCGCGCCTCGGAACGCAAAAAGAAGGCTGATGCCGAGGTGGCCGCGCTCCAAAGTCCCGCCAACCCGCCAGGGAAGCCCCATGTACCAGAGCCGGAGGACCACTTCCAGGAATTCAAGGCCGAACTGGACCGTCAGAAGGAGGCATCTGGCAACTATTTCCGCGAGACCCTGCAGATGGAGGAGCAGTTCTGGCAGGCGAAGAGATCCATCGTCGGCCTGAGCGAGAAGGATCTGGCGCACATCGATCACGAGATCTACCAGATCCACAAGCAGCAGGCCCATGACAGCCTGAACGCCAGACTGGAAACCCTCCGCGAGGAGATGGACAAAACTCTGGAGGGAAGCCAGCAGCGCATCGACATTGCCAAAAAGGCCGCCAAGGAGATCGGCGACGCCTACGGCTATGAGTCCAAGGAGTTCATCCGCGCCCGTCGTGTCATCGAATCCGAGGAACGGGCCCACCGCGCCAAAATGAACGAGTTTGCCAGTCTGCAGATCGGCCTGGAAAAAGCCATCGCCGACAATCGCATTGCCGGGCAGCAGGAGTCCCTCCGTTTCAACCAGGAAATGGAGATCTCGTCGGTCCGGGAGGTGATGCAGACCAAACAGGCCCTGGAGGAGCAGAGTTTCCAGAACACGATGCGTGCCATGGAGGCTGAACTCGCCCTGAAACGGCAGGGCAGCACCGAACAGATCAAGCTGCAAAACGACATCAAACTGGCTGTCCTGGGTCACAATCTGGCCATCCAGAAGAGCAACAACGATCTGGCCATCCAGGCACACCATGATTTCCAGGCCATGATGGCTCCCGTCCAAACCGCCATCAGCAGCTCCCTGTCCGGTCTGGTGACCCATCAGACCACCGTCCAGCAGGCCATGAATACCCTGCTCAAGGCCGAACTGGACCAATTTACCGGCTTCCTGGCCAAACGGTTCAGCCTGTGGGCAGAAAATCAGCTTGCGGAAACAGAACTGGGGAAGGCCTTCGGACTGGTGCGGATAGCGGACCAGACGACGGTCTCCAATGCCGTCAACATGGCCAAGGCCACCGAGGGCACCGTGGCCACCGCCACCGAGGAGGTCAAGGCCGGAGCCGCCGCCACCGGCCTGGGAGCCCAGGCAGCGGCCGATTCCGAATCCATCGGCATGGCCGCCTGGACCGGCATGGCCAACGCCTATGCCTCCATCGCGGCCATCCCAATGGTGGGGCCGTTCCTGGCACCCGCCATCGCGGCCGGTGTTTTCGCCTCCATCATCGCCCTGGTCAAAAACCTGTTTTCCGCCGAGGGCGGGTTTGATATTCCCGCCGGGATCAACCCGGTGACCCAATTGCACGAACGGGAAATGGTGTTGCCCAGAGCGCAGGCCGATGCCGTGCGAGCGATGGCCGCCAACAGCACCGGCGGCGGCAACATCACCATCCACGTCAGTGCCCTTGATACCAAAGGCTTTGAATCCTGGCTGAACACCAACGCCCACACCCTGGCTCCAGCCCTGCGCAAGTTGGCCCGGAATGCCGTACCGGTAACGCGCTGATCACCCTGTTTTTTGGAGAACCAACCATGTCCATCGTCGCATCCGAACTCAAACTGTATGCCGCTGCCGTTGCCAACGACACCACCGCCAATGGCGGTGCCATCTCCAGCACGGAAATCGTCAGCGGCATCAAAAACAACATCTGGCCGGACGTCTCCCAGGCCGAACGCACGGCGGGTTCCATCAAATACCGAAAACTTTTCATCAAGGTGGTCAACGCCGCCAGTCTGGCCCTGACCAACGCCCGCATCTTTATCGAGACCCCCACACCGGGAGACGACGCCATCGTCCTGATGTCCGGTTCTCCAACCGATACCCAGGCCGAGGCCGATGATTACACCCGCTTTTATGGGGCGGGCACCCTGGATGCCAACCTCAGTGCCGGGGCCTCCACCCTGGCAGTCAACGTCGAAACCGGCAATGCCTCCACCGGAGCAAACATTTTCCGGGATGGGGATCTGATCCGCGTCTCTGACAAGGTAACGGTGGATGCCGTGTCCGGCAACACCGAGTTTGTGCGTCTGGCCAGCAGCAATGCCGTCTCCTGGACGGGCAACAAGGCAACGCTGACCCTGGCATCTGGTGTCACCCTGGCCAACGCCTATACCGCATCAAGCACCCGGGTGGCCTCCGTGTTGGAGGTGGCGAGCATTGCCGACTCGCAGGCCGTCTGGCAAAGGCGCACGGTGCCTGCCGGAGCTGCGTCCCTTTCTGGCGACAAGGTGATCATGGCCATCAGCGGTGAGTCCGCATAAAGGAGCAATCCATGGCTCTCCATCGTTTCTGGCGCGTCTATATCACCGAGTCCAACTCCGGCGGCGACAACTTCATCCGGGGCTATGAGGCCGAGTTCCGGGGGAGTGTCGGCGGTGCCGATCAATGCAACGGCGGCACCGCATCGGCTTCCCATAACAATTCCACCGCCTACAAGCTGTTCAACAACAATGGCGCGAGCGACTATTGGCTCAGCAGCGGACCATCGGCCCCCTGCTGGTTTCAGTATGATTTCGGTGCAGGCAATGCCGTCACCGTGGCCGAATGGGGCTTCACCCCCGGCAACTCCAGCCAGACTCCCAGGGCGTTCAGCCTGCAGTGGTCCGACGATGGCAGCAGCTTTACCACGCTCTCCTCGTGGTCGAACATCACCGACTGGATCGGCGGGGCGCAAAAGCTGTTTGCCATCGCTGCCCCATCCGCTGTTGTCAACCAGTGGGAGTGTCCGTATGCGCTCACACTCCCTGTCGGCCAGCAGTGGGAGGCAGGCTGGGATGTTGTCCAGAAACAGCAGGCCGACCGGCAATGGAGCCTGGAATATGGCCAAACGATAGACCGGCAATGGGAGGCCCCCTGGCGACGGTGGGTGGAACAGGCGTGGGAATGCCCCATCAGCTACAGCCCATACGAGCCAAAGAGCCAGTTTGCCGTCTTCCCGTCTCTGCCTGGTTTGTCCTGGGAGTTGAAGAAGACACCGGAGTTCCGCACCTCCATTCAGACCGCCTCGTCCGGACGGGAACAGCGGGGTGCTTTCCGGGCCTATCCCGTCTGGCGGTTTACCCTGCTGTTCGACTGGTTGCGAGCAGGCAATCCCCGCTACGAGTATGAAACGCTGCAAGGCTTCATCCTGGGCCGGCGGGGCAGCTTCGGGTCGTTCCTGTTCCTCGATCCGACCGACTCGGTGTGTACCGACATGCCCTTTGGCGTCGGAGATGGCGAGCAGACCGCCTTCCAGTTGACCCGTGCCTTTGGTTTCTACGGCTCTTTCTCGTTCGTGGAACCAGTGGAGAACCTCAAGAGCCTGACCGCCATCCAGATGAACGGCGCCACCCTTTCTGCACCAGGGGATTATGCCATTTCGGCCACCGGACTCGTGACCTTCACCGCTCCCCCCGCCGTTGGTGCGGTGCTCACCTGGGGCGGTGTTTTCTACTTTCGCTGCCGGTTTGGCGAGGACACGGCGGATTTTACCCGCACGCTGCCCAACCTCTGGGAGTTGCGGGAATTGACCTTCATTGGTGCGACGGGGAACAAGATATGAAACATGCCAGCAATGAGTTGATCCAATATCTTCAATCAGAGCAGTCCTTTCTGATGGCCGACCTGTATGAGTTCCAGTTGGTGGACGGCACGGTTCTCCGGTACAGCACATTCGATGCGGATTTCCTCTGCGATGGCCGCCTTTACTCCTCCACCGGGCCCATCATTCGCCGTTCCCGCACGCGCTGCGTCATCGGGGTCGAGGTGGACACCCTCAATCTGGATGTGGTACCCGGTCCGAACGATCTGCTGCTGGGCGCACCATGGCTCCAGGCCGCCGGAGTTGGTGCCCTGGACGGAGCCACCCTGGCACTCTATCGGGTTTTCCTGCAACCCGACCTGTCGGTGGTGGGTGGCATCACCCTGTTTGTCGGACAGGTGGCCGATATCCAGATTACCCGCACCCTGGCCAAGCTCACCGTGAACAGTGCGGTTCAGATGCTGAACGTCAAACTACCGCGTAATGTCTGGCAGCCCGGCTGTATCCATACCTTGTATAATGCAGACTGCGGCATCGACCGGGACGATCCTGGCATCGCCACCGAAACAACGGTTCAGTCCGGCAGCACCAGCACGGCACTGGCCAGCGGGTTGGCGTTGGTGGAGGCCCGATGGTTTGAGCAAGGGTATGTTCATTTCCTCAGTGGTGCGCTGACCGGCGTGCGGCGCACCATCAAATCCTGCTCCGGTGACGGTGTCTTCCAGTTGCTGCTGCCCCTGCCATCCATCCCGGCTGTCGGTGACACGTTCAATGCCTATCCCGGCTGCGACAAGACCCAGGCCACATGTACCAACAAGTTTCACAACGTGAGAAATTTTCGAGGGTTTCCCTATATCCCGGTTGCGGAGACGGCAATATGAACGAGATCAGGCAGAAAGTCGTCCAGGTGGCTCTTGGTTGGCTGCTCACCCCATACCATCATCATGCGCGCATCAAAGGGGTTGGCGTGGATTGTGTGCAGTTCCTTGTCGCCGTTTTCGAGGAGTGTCAGCTTGCCTCTGCGGTGGCAGACGGCTATTCCCAGGACTGGCATCTGCACCGCAGCGAGGAGAAATATCTGGCGGGTATCCAGCAGTATGCCAGGCAGACGGACACCCCGGAACCGGGGGACATTGCGCTGTTTCGATTTGGCCGCTGCGTCTCTCATGCGGGCATTGTGCTACCCGAACCGCGCACCGTCATCCATGCCTTTGCTGGTGTGGGTGTCATTCTCTCTTCCCTGGATGGCCAGGAACTGGGCGGCAGGCTTCACTCTTTCTGGAAGGTGGTACCATGAGCGGCAAGGACGGAAAAGTCATCAACAATAGCGAACCCCGCGCCAACGGCGTCACCTTCCAGGGAAGCATCTATGGTGCCGCAATTCCAATTGTTTATGGCCGGGCCAGGGTGTCCGGGAATCTGCTCTGGTATGGGGATTTCAAAGCCATCGCGCATACCACCTCGCAGGATGTCGGTGGCAAAGGCGGTGGTGGAACCACCGTCGTCTCCACGACCTACACCTACACGGCTTCTTTCGTGTTTGGCATTTGCGAGGGGCCGATCACCGGCATCGATGGTATCTGGAGCAACCGCGATTATAAACCGGATCCGGCCAACCTGTCGGAGGTTATCACCCCCTCGGCGGCCTGGAACGAGTCGCATCTGGTTTCCGGTTCGCATCAGGTGACGGTTGCCCACGGCACGCAGTGGACCAGCCACATTTCCTGCGTGCTCATTGATGGAGATGTGTCGATACCCCTGACGAACGGCACCGACTTCACCGTCGTCGCGGGCACCTACTATTTTGCCACCCAATATGCCAACGTCCAGGTGCAGATCAGCTACAATTACAATGCCATCAACAGCAGTTCCTCCGTGATGACGGTGTTCAATGGCGACTATCTGCAAACTCCCTGGACGTATTTGACCAGCAAACACCCCGAGCAGGCCCTGCATTATCGCGGCACCGCCTACGCGGCGGCTCTGGACTGGCAGTTGGGCTCCGGCACGGCACTGCCGAACCTGAACTTTGATGTCATCGGCCAGCTTTCGTTCGACGCGGCCAACGGCTTCTTCGACGCGCACCCCAAGGATATCCTGCTCGACTTGCTGACCAACCCTCATTATGGCCTGGGTTTCCCCATGGCGAATATCGGCGATTGGACCCAATATTACCGGTACTGCACGGCCAACAGCCTCTTCCTGTCGCCAGTCTACTCGGCCCAGGAGGAAGCCAGTGCCATTCTCACGCGCCTGATGAAGCTGACAAACTCCGGTGTCTACTTCTCCGAAGGCACCCTGAAAATCACCCCCTTCGGCGATGCCGTCTTCACCGGCCACCAGACCACCTACACGCCTAACGTCACGCCCGTTTACGAGTTGACGGAGGATGACTTCATCGTCTCAGGCAGTGAGGATCCAGTGACCATCTCACGGCGGCCAGCGGTCGATGCCTACAACCACGTGAAGGTCGAATTCCTCAATGCCAGCAACCAGTTCAACACCGAGGTGGCCGAGGCCAAGGATCTGGTCTCCATCGATCTCTTCGGCCTGCGAACGATGGACTCGATCAAAGCCCATGAGATCAAATCCCCTGTGGTGGCGAGATTCGTGGCGCAGAACATTCTCCAACGAATGCAATACGTGCGCAACAGCTACGTCTTCAAACTTGGCTGGAAACACTGTCTGCTGGAGCCAACCGACATCGTCACCATCACGGATCCGGGCGCAGGGCTGGACAAAACCCCTGTCCGCATTCTGTCCATTGAGGAGGATGAAGAGGGTGTTCTGTCTATAGAAGCGGAAGACGCCCCCCAGGGGGTGTTCAACTCTGCCACCTACCCGCACCAGCCGGTTGGCGGTTACGTTCCGGCCTACAATCAACCCTCCGGCGCAATCAACACGCCGGTGTTGTTCGAAGCCCCCAGAGCACTGACCGCAACCGGGCATGAGATATGGGTGGCCGTGTCGGGTGGCGAGAATTACGGCGGCTGTCAGGTTTGGTTGTCGTCCGACGGCACAAATTATAAAAAGATCGGTGAGATCGTCTCCCCGGCCCGCCATGGTTTCTTGGCTGAGCAAATGCCATCCAGCACCGATCCAGACACCAGCAGCATATGCAAGGTGGATCTCTCCGAGTCGTCCGGTGCGCTGACCTCCGGCACCATCGCCGACGCAGACAATCGGGCCACCTTGGCATGGGTAGATGGGGAGTTTATCGCCTACTCCACCGCCACGCTGACGGGTATCTATAGATATACCCTGGGCGGCTATCTGCGGCGTGGCCTTTACCGCACCTTGATCAAGGCACACCCCAGCCAGAGCCCGTTCGTCCGCTGTGATGGGGCGATCTTCCGGTATGCATACGATCCAGTACTGGTTGGGAAGACCATCTACATGAAATTCCCGGCGTTCAACCAGTTCGGTGGCGGGGGGCAGTCGCTGGCGGATGCGGCAGAGTATGCGTTCAGAATTATGGGGAACTGACCGGAAATGTGTTGAATAATGATGACGCGCCGAACTCAACCCGTCGCTGGGGAATTCGGCGCGTTCTTCATCTGGCAGGCTCGCACAGGTTCGCCATGGTGTCCTACCGTTTCATTGATCCGTCCCTCACAACGGCCTCTCCGAAATCTCCCCGTGGTTGCAGCCTGTCCGGGTCCAAGTCGCAGGGCTCAACCGAAAGGGAACGCTGCGAAAATCCGCTTGCGTCCCGTCTACACCATTTTGGTGCGGAGGGAAAGTGTTTTTCATGGAAAATTAATGTGGAATCGTGTAGCCTGCCACTGGTGTCCGTTGCCTGTGTTGGATATGTGTTGCGTTGGTGTGCGGTTTTCCGACCCGATTCATACGACAGACGAAGCCAAAATTGCCGTTCTTGAACGGAGGGTGGAACGTTTCCAGGAACATTCCTGATGCATCTACACCATCTTGGATTGATATCAATATATGAGAAACAGAAGGTCGGTTCGAACGTCAGGTGTATTATCAACACATTAGTATTTTGAGACCATTTCAATGTTCTATTTTGATTGTTTTTAACGCCTCAAGGAAGAAGCACTCATGCGCAGTGGGTGGTTAAAATATCTCGAATGGAATTAACCATAAGGGCTGATGCAGTATTGAGTCCCCTGGAAAGAGTCTGTAATCTGTTGAATTCGTTGAACTTTGATTTTTCAACCAAAGCGGCATTTTAGTAATAATTTCAATATGTTGTGCGAGTTTTCGTTGGTTCTTTTGTGTGGTGCTAAATATTGGGTCTTTTGTAGTTGATTTGCCGGAGATACAAAAAATGAACACATTCTTTGATTCCCGCACTTCGTTTTCATTGCGAATGCCACGTCCGGTGCGCGAGCATGAAATACTCCGGGTTGTTGGAAATATCCAAGGCGATGACGCAAAACAGACTGCCAAATCCGCACGGAAAGAAGTGCTATTATGGACGAAAAATCGTAGCGGTGGATCATTACCAAAGGAAGCATGGGAATACAAGGGGTTTGAATATTTTTTTGGTGGACGGAACGTTGTTGGAGTGCGTATCAAGGAATCTCAAATCGATATTTGGTCAATTCGTGCAGATGAGCCGGACGACACAGTAGCTAAGCGTATCTGGACTACAGAGATTGTGATTGCCACGATCAATGGGCAACATCCTGTTTTTACAGTTCGTTCACTGGTCAGTACGCCTGAAGATGAGTTAAGAATAGAACCACACGTTCCGGGTGTTGTAAGGCAATTATCTGATAAGATAGGATTGTATCGTAATGGATATAAATTTCAATCTTTCCCTGTTATTGTTGATTCACAAGAAAAATATGATTGGCTCGTATATGCACTGTTAGATCCAGCACGTACTGTGCCGATATTTGTTTTTACACTTCCAAAAGATATTGAGGTTGTTCAATCAAACAACACCAAGTCTCTTTGTAATGCTGTGTTGGGAATAGGTGTTGTTGTCGTTTGTTATCCTGACTATTGCTGGGAACTGACACGTCATCTCGGCCAGCAACGTTCAGTATTTAGTGGTGCTGCAAGAACTTATATGCCTGGATTTTCTGATGATTCCAATCCATATGATCATAGACTTTTTCTGGCAAGCCAGTTGTCGACACCAGAAGGTAACAGGCAGTGTTTCCAATGGATGCGCATTTTAGCAGCTAAAGACAGTATTCGTCGTACTAGGCTTGGTAATGAGTTGCTTACCTTTTCTTCAATTCGTAATGCTTCACTACAATTCAGCCAAAAATCTCTGGAAAAATCAGGGGCTAGTGATCACGATAAGCTGCTTACAGCCTACAATCGAATAAAGGCATTGGAAGAGCGTGTTGCCCGGATTGAAAGTGAAAACGAATATTATGTAGATGAACACAACAAAGAGTATCTTCGAGCGCAAGATGCGGAAAGGTTGTATAATTTGTCGGCCTTCAGGATTCAGCAGCTTTTGGATCAGATAAAAGGGGCAGGAGTTAAGCCAGATAGCAATATCCCGTTTCCTGCTGGTTGGGATAAATTTGGTGATTGGTGCGACCAGTACCTTGCTGGTCGGTTGGTTCTTGCGTCGTCGGCTCGTCGTGCCGTTCAATCACCAGAGTATGAAGATATCCAGCTTGCAGTTCGGTGTTTGTTTTGGCTTGCCAACGAGTGTCGTGAAAGCCTGTTGGGGCAATCTAATCTCCAACTTCGGGAAGCAATCATTGAGTCTGGTGTTCGAAATTCTCCATGTGGCGGTGATGAATATGAAGTAAGTTGGAATGGTCAGAAATATGTCGTCGGCTGGCATGTTAAAAATGGGGGAAACACCAGAGATCCTGCTCGTTGCTTGCGTATTTATTGGTTTTGGGAACCATCCAGTCAGCAAATTATTATTGTGGATATGCCAGCTCATAAGCGAACTGGGGCGAGTTGAAATATCGATTGACATGTCTGTTCAATAGGGATTTTCATGCAAAAAAAAATAATTTCTGATGCCGGTTTAGAAATACCTGACCACCGACCATTACATGGTTATCCATGCTCTCTCGATACATTCACTGAGTTGCGTGAGGTGCTAGCCTCGTGTATTGCCGAAGGCCAACTAACCGATGCAATTGCAGCTAAGTTCGTTTTCTGGGCTGCTGAACATATCCGATCCAGGTTTAACGGTGGTCAGCTGACTTGGGCATTTGTCTTCGATGGACTTGGTTTCTTTGAAGACCGTACCTTGGGTGTGAAACTTGTAGAACAGGGACTGCTCTGGTGGAACCGAAAGGTGAGGATCTCGGAGGCCGGTCATCGCATGTTTCTGTACAGTCTGATGGCCGAGGGTGGACTTCCGCAGGCATTGCTGTCTCAGAAGGGGTTATACCGACGAGTTGTTATGGGACTTCTGGCCGAGATCGAGGCCGAAGGGGGGCGATCGGCGGCACATATAGCCGAACAGATCGCGTTTCGCTGGGCCATGGGGTTACCGCAAACCTTTCAGACAGAAGATTTCGTGCGTCTTCTGGCCGATCTTGTATTGTCTCTTTGCGACTTGCGTGCGGCCATACCTGTTGACCTGTCAAGTGATGAGATCGAGAACTGGCTCAACGTTCATCGGCCTGGGTGGCGGTCAGAGTTGCCTCTGCGCATGACGCCAGAGACTGCCGAAGCACTTATCCGGCCTGCTCTTCGGAGCGACCGCAATATGCATGCCGCTTCTGCATTCGGGCCATTGTCGGTTCGCGAGTTGTGGGTCGATGAATCGAAATGTTGGCACGGCTTCCTGCGCATGAATGACGATGGGTGGCTCCCTTCACAGCTTCTACCAGACGCCGGTAAGCTTTGGCTCCGGCTCCTGCCAGTGAGGGGAAACCAGAGGGAGTCGCTGAGCTACAGTGCCTCCCCCGATACTGGTGGTTGGCGACTCCACCGAATTGGAAGAATGGGAGGATTGCAGATCCCTCTTGCACCGCAAGAGACATTCGCGCTTGCAGCGTTTGCCGATGGCCAAGCGAAGGGTGAGGTAGTGATTGATCCCGGTCTGCCAGCATCTGTTGAATCGCCAAGTTTCTGGAAGTCCCTTGATCCCGATGCTGGTTTTGCAGCTACACGACTTGTCTTGCATCCAGGGGCTGGACGTACACGAGCACTCCATCTGTGGATGCTGACAGCCGAGAACGTCACGCCAGATTTGGATGGAGGGCTTTCGATCCACGGGCCCGATATTGGGCCTGGCGGCTGGCTTTGGCGACTCACAGGTACTGGGCATCTTCATCTTGAAGGAGTACGTTTTCGGATAGAGACCGGTGCCGGGGAAGATATGGTGGATGCACGTCTTCATGGTTTTGGAGATCTTTTGGATGGTTGGCGGCATGCGTCGGGCGCACCTGTTCACCGTGGTGGGTTGGCTTTCTATGGTGAGATTGGCACCAGCGGGTTACGCTCCGTTCCAACCAATGAATTGCGTCGATGGCCAGGGCGCAATCTATGCAGCGAGATCGTGGAATGGGTGCGCTCAAATGAGATAATAGCGCGACTTCGCATCTTTTGTCTTCCTGCGGCGGCGAGGATCGACCTGAGAGAAGAAATGCCAGGACGAGTTACGATGCTGGCCGACGGACTTGCATCAGGCTGGCATATGACGTTGCGCGCCGGGGCGGTCGAAGTCCGGGGCGAAGTCATATCGGGAATGGCAGAGATATCGCTCGCTGTGGATGGGGTCGCGCCTGGCGTCGTGTCATTACGGCTGTTTGATCCATCGGCGGGCAGGTCTGCAGAGGTTTATGCCCCATGGCCTTCGCGCAAGGGTATGATCCTTGACCCTGATGGCGTTAGGCTTTCCACGAACCGGCCTATCGCAGCAGAAGAACTGCGTGGCTGGCGTGCAGTGGTGCCAACTGGAAACCGTGGTGACCTGCAACTAAAGCTGTTCAGGCATGCTGAAATTTGCTTACCTGTCGTAGGCGAGGTCTCACTGGCCGCCTATCTGCCCTTGATCGGGGCGATGCAGGCATTGGGTGGCCCCGATGCAGTTGTATACCTGAGTCTTGTCGTTGGTGGAGAAGAGGGCAGACGGCTGGAAATTCGTCGCTACCATGAGCAAACACGTGTTGAAAATGGGATCCTGCACAGGATTGGTGCGAAGACGCTGCCGATTGATCTCAATGCGGGGACCGTACATGCGCCCGATGGCAACTTATGGGTGCATGCGGTTGATCTGAGTGCGCCAGATAGAGTGGTGCAAAACGAGGATGCTCCTTCCCTGGACCTCCGTGTATTACTGGGGGATGAGGGAGGTCCCTGGTTGATCCAGTCGCGTCTCAATCGTCGTATCCAGCGGGCTGTGGTTTGGTCGGCAAGCCCATTGCCTCGTTCCTCCCGTGATGTTCGGATTGAAAAATACGCTGCAAAATGGCGAGAGCTTGTGTCTGCTCCAGAAGATCCAGAATGGAACCTTCTGTTGCGTTTGATCACTGTCGTCTCCCAAGGCGGGGATGCAGGCGTGTTGGATCAGGTGCAAGCACTTGCCAAGGCTCCATCGGCTGCGGTGTCCCTGGCGTTGCGTGTGCCAATCGCGGCATTGCCTGAATATTTGGCATTGGACACGATTGCACCGATTTTCTGGCCCATCCTTCCTGTTGGTGCTTTTGTCGAAGCTGTCCGATCCGAACACTCTCGACAGATTGCACGGTTCTCGGCGATCCTTGACGAGCATGAGGCTGTTTCCGATGCAAATTCGGCACTGATGCGTCGGATCGTTAAGATTCTGACGCTAAGGCCAGAACTTGGCGCGCATTTTGACCAAGCTCTTCTATCCGCAGGCCTGTCTCGTGTGACAGAGGTAGACAATGTTGCAAAATCACTCAATCCAGTTGAACGCTTACGGGATCTGGCGCAGGACGCTGCACGGCGATTCGACCAGCTACCGAATGGCATCAGTGTATTAAAACCGTGCTGTCGACCACATTGGTTGTCCTTCAACTCATACGTTCAACCGCTTATCGACGCCCCCCTTATCGCTGCCGAAGTGGCCATTGGTCGCAGGATCGCACCGAGTGTGGTAGAAATGCTGACCCTCATCAACCTGCGGTTGCTGGATCCCGGCTACTTTGATTGTGCCCTTCCTGCCGCCTTGACCTTTTACCTGACGGATCAGCACACATGATTGCTTCGCGTCTTCAGGAAACCCTCAATCACCTCGCGTCAATAGCGGCATCATCTGTGGTATCGCGCGCGCGGGTTGCATCACCCGCCTTGAATGCGGTTCTTTTGCGGCGTTTATCCGCAGGATCGGGTGAGGCGGATGCGGTTATGGCCGATCCAGTGTTTGAGATTGCCCGCGCATGGAAGCTGGCCAACCGCAATCTCGGGGAACTGTCGGGCGGATTGTTACATCCCGATCTGGTTACAGCGATGAACAATGCCAAAGCCGAACGAATGCCGCTCGACCGTTACCCGTATTCACACCAGATCCAGGCATGGGAAGCAGCACAGGCGGGATTCTCCTGTCTGGTCAGTTCTGGAACAGGCTCAGGTAAGACCGAATGCTTCATGGTACCGGTACTGGATGATCTGCTGCGAGATTCGGCGAAGGGTAGGCTTTCTGGGGTGCGGGCGATTGTGATCTACCCCCTCAATGCCCTGATTGAAAGCCAACGAGAGCGACTTGCTGCTTGGACCGAGGCATTGAGCGGTCGGATCAGCTTTGCGCTTTACAACGGGTTGACACCCGAGACACCTCGCAAGATTGAAAAGGGTAGGCTTTCTGCCGCAGAAATAGGTGACCGTCAGACGATCCGTGATAACCCGCCTTCGATACTTGTGACGAATGTCACGATGTTGGAATATCTGCTTTTGCGAGCACAAGATCGATCACTTTTGGAACGGTCTCAGGGGCTTTTGCGCTGGATTATTCTGGATGAAGCGCACAGCTACATTGGTGCGCAGGCAGCGGAGATGGCACTTTTGCTCCGCCGTGTACGGGCCGCTTTTGGTGTTGCACCAGATCAAATGCGATTGATGGCAACCTCCGCTACAATCAGTGAGGGTGCTGACACTGAGGTCAAGCTGAAACGTTTTGTCGCCGATCTGGCAGGTCTGAGTGAAGAGCGCGTGGAGGTAATTGAGGGTCACCCGGTTGAGCCCGAACTGCCTGATCAAACGGCAGATATACCTATTGATATAGCTGCCATTGCTGGAGAAACCCCAGACGTCCTTTGGAATTGTCTGGCTTCCCATCCGCGGCTTCAGAAAATCAAACGGGCTATGACAGACAGAGGTATCAGGCTTTCACTGGCGGCTGAGATTCTCTTTGGCATGGAGGGTAAAGGCGGAAGGGTAGAAACGCAGTTAGTTTTGGATGCGGCGGCGCGTGCCCAGTGCCCTGCTACCCAGGCACGTTTCATGCCTTGGCGTGTACATCTGTTTCACCGAGCGCAAGGAGGAATCTGGGTTTGTATTGAGCCGGGTTGCGATCGCCGGGATGAGGAACTTGTCGTTGGAAATTCGGGTTGGGGCTTCGGTTCGGTTTGGATGACGCAACGCGATCAATGTGTTTGTGGTGCTCCGGTATTCGAGCTTTTTGTCTGCAACGAATGCGGTGCACCTCATCTCATGGCAGGGCTCGTGGCTGGAGCTTCAGCGCGGCTCATACCGCTCAGAGAAGTCGAGGTAGACGATTTTGCGGTGGATTCCGAACCTGACCCGGAGACGGAAGAGTATGGTCCCTCAGCACGTGGCAAAGTGATACTTGCACCTGCACGAGGCGATACAACCGACCGGTTTATCAGGCTCTATGATGGGACAGTGTTTGACAATGCCCCGCCTGAGAGTGAGTCTTCAGCGCGTATCATACTGATCGAGGAAGAGTCTTCGCGGGACTGCTGTCCTGGGGCCGAGGATGCGCGACTTGTACCTCTGCGCTTCGGCCCCCCATTTTTTATGGGAAATGCTGTGCCAGCCCTTGTCGAATCACTTGCCCCACCCCTCGATCAACCTGGATTGCCGATGGGTGGAAGACGCGCAATCACCTTCTCTGACAGTCGTCAAGGCACTGCACGACTGGCTGCCAAATTACAGCAAGAAGCAGAGCGGTGTATGACACGAGCCTTTCTCTATCACGTCGTACAGGAAGACCGGGGTCTGGATGGCGAAAAACGTGTCAAATTGGAGCGTAAGCTTAATCTGTTCCGTCAACAAGATCCCATTGAGTTTGCTGAAGATATCTTAAGTATTGAAGAACAGCTTGATGGGTCGGCAAAACCGGTCATGTGGAATGATCTCATAGACCGTTTTGCACAACAGGAACAATTGCGCGAATTTGCTACCGAGGTATGGCGCGGCCGTGTGCGCGGTGGAAGAGAGATGGCTGAGGAACCAAGGAAACTGGCTGAGATGTTTCTCTATCGCGAGTTGTTTCGTCGACCTAAGGTGCAGAACAACGCCGAGACAATGGGACTTCTGCGCCTATCCTTCCCCAAGCTCGAGGAAAAAGCACACGGCAGCCTGCCCCAGGCTCTGGCCGAGGCAGGGGTGGATAGAGATGGCTGGATAGGACTTGTACTCGCGGCGGTGGACTTTGTTTTCCGGGACGTGTTCGCAACAGATGTCAAACCAGACTGGATGGTGAGATTTGTGAGTCCAAGGGGAGGGTGGCTCAAGTCGGTCTGTCGATTTGGGCTTGCTCCGCACGCCCGTCCGAGCGGGAGCAGACCATGGCCCGGTTCAGTACCACAATCCAAGCGTTCTTCCCGTTTGCACCGACTGGTCTACACCCTGATCCATGGCCATTGGGACAATCCCGTAGATCAGGATCGTGCGGGCGAAGTATTGTCCACAATTTGGTCACTCATTACTTCTACGGTTGCAAGGGACGTGGGTGGTGGTGCATTTCGGTTGGATTTTCAGAAAGCTGCCGTGGTACGGCTAGATCATGGATGGCTTTGTCCGGTTACCCGGCGAATTTTCGGATATTCTCCCTCAGGTCGGTCACCCTACGATCCGGGCCAACTACTCAAGCCGTATATTCTGCCTCGTCTACCGCATGCCAATGCGGGCGGGCTCGATCCAGACGTGCGCGTTGAGATGTGTTGCCTCAGACGGAATGTAACGATTGCCTCGTTCGGGTAAGCCGGATATAATGGCCAACCAACGGAGGTATGCACCATGTCAAAACAGGTCAGGAAATATCACTCCCCCCGGGAGAA
>PEAG01000027.1 GCA_002753505.1 Magnetococcales bacterium HCHbin5
GGCTCGTTCAAGGGGCCGCAGGTCTCTCCGCTCAATTTACATGTTTTTCTGGAATTTGTCAGAACGATTGAAGGTGGGTTGTTGGGTGTACGCCATCAACAGCGGGAGCTCGGGGAGCAGGCAGGTGGGGGGTTCATGAGGCACGGCGGGAAGGGTGCTGGTGACATGGAATTTGCAACGGGAATGAGGTCAGCCGGACGGTGGGCTTGAAGCGTAATAGCTGGTGGCTATCCCCACCAGCATTTTCACACCGCCGTCGGTGACCGCTCCAGCAATATTTCCACGCCGCCGTCGGTGGCCACATCCACCAGCATTTTCACGCCGCCGCCTGCCGCGACGGGTACCCGGCCACCACTCCGTCCTGCAAAAAACCGCCAAACCCGCTGACAAACCACCACCGTGCCGAAACCAGCCACCACTCCGTGTTGGCAGTACGTCGGCCACCTGCCTGGCCGCATCCCCGGCCACAACCCGCAGCCACAACACCACCGACATGCCAAACCGCGCACACACCCCGACAGGCCGCAAAAGCGGCGCGTTTTTCACCCCTGGCGACGGGTTCCCAGCCACCACTCCGTGTTGGCAGTAGGTTGGCCACCTGCCTGGCCGCATCCCTGGCCACACACCGCAGCCACAACACCACCGACATGCCAAACCGAGAACCTACCGCGACAGGCCGCAAAAGCGGCGCGTTTTTCACCCCTGGGAGCGGGTCCACACCCTTTGGACCCGCTCCGACTCACCTTTGGACCCGCTCCCAATCCCCACCAAAAAGGCATAGACGTGTGTCAACACTGCAAATACAGCAACTTGCAAATGAACACAGACTCCAGTTTAACTCCCGCCACCCTACCAACATCCCACCAACGGAAAGCTGTTGACTCCATTCCAACTCCCGCTCGACAAGGAAGCAAAACTACAAAATTGGCCTGTTGTGGATAAGTCGAGCATGATGCTAATTTTGTTGATAAAGTTCAAGTCCAACTAGCTGTGGACTTCCAAGGCCGAAGTCAACAGCTTTTGGAGAATATGGCGGCAGGGAGAATGGTAGGGGTGGTTTCCGGGAGTGGCGGGTCCAGTATTTTGGGTGGTGGCGTTGAAGTGTGTGCGTCGTAACCGTTGAAAATGTTGGCATTTTTTGGCAAGAAAAAAGCCGCCTTGGTAGGCGGCTTTTTTGGGGAGAGAGCCTTTAAAAACTTAAATGGTGGAGGAAGCGATACGCAAAACGGAAAATTCTCCACCACTTTGCTGCACCGCAACAAGAGAACGGTTTGACGGTACCTTGGTTAACCAAACAATACGGAATTGTTCATCTTACCGGTATTTAATGGACTTTCCTGTGTCGTCAAACTTTTCGCCGGAGTTCGGTAAGCCACTTGTTGACGCAGGTTCAACTCCTTCTTCGTCGGCAACAGCCCCGACGGAACGCTCTCCGTGATTTCTTGGAGAATTTCCGGAGAATCCGGTAAAATCTCCCCCTATCCAACGGCGAGAACTCGGACTTCGGTTCAACTCCCACCTGCCCCCCCAAGCGTCAGGACAGATCCGCAAGTACGCCCTCCAGGGTTGGGGCGTCCAGGATGCGGAGGCCCCCATTCTCCAGAGCGGACAGATCGGCCAACGGACTGCAAAGACCCAAAGTCCGGCTTATATCCATGGGCAGATATTATGCTGACTCAGCATAGGTCGCCGCAAAGATCGTCTCCGACAGCCACTTCTTGAAGGAGGGATTGTCGCTAAACTGCTTGAACAGCTCGGTGTGATCCGAGAGCAGATCGATGACCGCCCGCTCCAACGCCTTGTCGTGCTCAATCCGGGCGTTTTGCTTGTCCGAATTCCGCATCGCGTTTTGATACGCCTTGTCAGAGGACACCTTGGTCGGAAGTTCTTCCGCGATGACCTTGCCGATTTTATCCGCATCCTTCCAATCAATGCTCCCGAACATTTCGTTGAAATTTCTGAGGATGTTGCTCAGAAAATCCAGCTCTGGCTCCGGTTTGCCGCCCCCGCCACCAGTGGGTACGGGACCGATTTCGGCATCTGCATCCGGCAATACGATGGCCATGGATGCTCTAGCTTCCACCCGGTAACTGTCCATGTCGATGGCTTCCAGAACACCCTTGGACAGGTCCTCTTCCTTCGGAGCTGGGAGTTTTGGAACCAGGAAGTTGAGGAAGATGGAGAGCTTTTCCCAATCGGCATTGGAAAATGGGAGGATGGAGGCCAGAAAACCATAGGTGCGGGTAAACGCCTTGGCCTTGCCCTTGAAATCCACCTGCCCGTCTTCGTCCAGTTCTCCAGTGTAAACCGCCACGCAAGCGTCCAGGATCGGATCAAGCCTATCCCGATCTGCCCCGCCAAGGTACAACGTCACCAGATCCTCCACCTGTGCCCAGGCATAGACCTGATAACCGTCCAAGCTCGATTTCAGGTCATGCAGTCTGTTCGGGTCGGTCTCCTCGCTGAGAATTGTGGTGCGGTAGTAGGACTCGAACGATTGGCGGATACCATCGGCATCGTTCATGAAATCGAGAACGAAGGTGTCGTGTTTCTGCGGATGGGCCCGGTTCAGACGCGACAGGGTTTGCACCGCCTTGATGCCGGATAGGGTCTTGTCCACGTACATGGTGTGGAGCAAGGGTTCATCGTAGCCGGTCTGGAACTTGTCCGCCACGATCAAAAACCGGTAGGGATCTCGCTTGAAGGTCTCCTCGATGGCGTTGCTGGGAAAACCGTTGAGCGAGGCTTCCGTCACCTTGTCACCACCGTATTCATGTTCACCCGAGAAGGCAACGATGGCCTGGTACGGGCTCTTGCGCTCTTTCAG
This sequence comes from Magnetococcales bacterium HCHbin5, assembly GCA_002753505.1. Classification (GTDB taxonomy): domain Bacteria; phylum Pseudomonadota; class Magnetococcia; order Magnetococcales; family Magnetaquicoccaceae; genus Magnetaquicoccus. The sequence continues at coordinate 2,828 of PEAG01000027.1, forward strand.
GTAATCTTTGAAAGCATGACAATACTGGATAGCGCGGTGAATGCCGCTGGTCACCACCATGGCCCGGGCATGGCCGCCGACCTTGCGCTGGGCGACGACCTGATCGTGGAAATGGTCGATCATGATCTCCGCCTTCTGGCGGATGGCATGCTCGTGGGACTCGACGTAACGGCGAAGCTTCTTCTGCGCCCGTTTGGCGTCGAACCGGGGATCCTCCTCTATCGTCTTCATGAGGCGATAGTAGCTGTCCACCGGGGTGTACCGCTTGAGCACGTCCAGGATAAACCCCTCCTGGATGGCCTGTTTCATGGTGTAGCTGTGGAAAGGAATATGGCGGATCTTGTCCCCTTCGGGAACAGGGACGCCAAAAACCTCCAGGGTTTTGTTCTTGGGTGTGGCGGTGAAGGCGAAGTAACTGGCATTGGGAAGAACCTTCCGAGACTCCATCAGACGGTTGATAGCGTCCTCGACCGACTCTTCCTCCTCTTCGGCACCATTGGCGGCCAGGGCGATGTTCATCTTGGCGGAAGTGCGCCCGCCCTGACTGGAATGGGCCTCGTCGATGATGATGGCAAAGCTTCGCCCGCGATGCTCGTCACCGATTTCATCCAGGATGAAGGGGAACTTCTGCACCGTGGTGATGATGATCCGTTTGCCCGCCTTGAGTAAGGAACGCAGATCACCGGATCGCTCGGCATGGCCCACCACCGAGGAGACTTGGGCGAACTGCTTGATGGTGTCGCGGATCTGCTTGTCCAGCACCCGTCGGTCAGTTACCACGATGACGGAGTCAAAGATGGGCTTGCCTCTGGTCTCCAACCCCACCAACTGGTTGCTGAGCCAAGCGATGGAGTTGCTCTTGCCCGATCCCGCCGAATGTTGGACCAGATAGCGGCGTCCAGCACCGGATGTTTGAGCATCTCCCAGGAGTCTGCGCACCACGTCCAGTTGATGGAAGCGGGGAAAGACCTGTTTCGGTGGCTTCCTGCGCCCCTTGTCGTCTTTCTCCTCCACTACCTGGGCGTAGTTCTCCAGGATGTCGGTGAGGTTCGGCTTGGCGAGTATCTCCTGCCAAAGATAGGCGGTTTTGAGTCCATTGGAATTCGGCGGGTTGCCCGCGCCGTCGTTCCACCCCCGGTTGAAGGGTAGAAACCACGATGCCTTGCCCTTCAGGTGGGTACACATGCGCACCTCGTGGTCGTCCACCGCGAAGTGGACCACGCACCGCCCGAACTGGAACAGCAGCTCCTTGGGGTCACGGTCGCGCTTGTACTGCTCGATGGCATCCTCGACCGTTTGTTTGGTCAAGCTGTTCTTCAGCTCGAAGGTGGCGATGGGGAGACCGTTGATGAACAGGACCACATCCAGCGAGAGCTTGGAATCGTCCTTGGAGAAACGCAGTTGGCGGGTAACGCTGAACAGGTTGGCGGCGAACAGATCCACCGCTTTGGGGTTGCCGGGGGATGGTGTGCCGTAGAACAGTTCCACACTGGCCGGACGATGATTGATGCCCCGGCGTAACACGTCGATAACCCCACGTTTGGCGATGTCGCCCTGGAGGCGGTTCAGAAACTGGAACCGCTTGGGACCGTCATCGGCCAGCCTCAGAGTGTCGCAGGTCGTGGGTTGGGTTGTCTGAAGAAAAGCCAGCAGCTTGGCCGTATCGACGGCGTGGTCGCGGTCGTAGTCCCTGGAATCACCGGCTACATAGCCCGCCTCGTCGATCAACGAGCGGACGATGAGGGCTTCCAGCCCCTTTTCGCTGGTGTCGGTACTCATACCAGACCTGCCGGGATGGGGGGCGGCAGCCAACCCTTGCGGCCCAGGACACCCAGGGCGATGCGGATCTGGCGATCACTGAACAATCGTTTGCGGTCACTCCAGGCATAGATTCTGGCGATGACTTCTTCGGCGGTCTTTGCATGTTCCTTGCTAGCCACCCAATGAACAGTGGCGAGAAGTTCCATGCCGAAGGGGGTTTCAAAGCCTTCCACCAGATCGGTGACCCGGTCGAAACGGCTGCGTACATCGTCATCCTGATCCAGAACACGGGTGGCATCGTTCATGGCTCCCGGCACCAATTCCAACTGCTTTTCCGGGTTGTCGCCACCATCCGCGTATCCGGAGATGAAGTAGCCTTCCACTTCCTTGAGAACGTGGCGCAGGTTGTCGGCATAGGGGCCGTAGTGGTGCTTGACGTAGCGCAGGCGCAGCGGTTGCCCGGCCTCCTGCATGAAGTACATGAGCTTGTGGACCTCCAGTAAGGAGACGAAGGGGTCCATCAAGCCCCCCAGGTAGCGATGCATGAGTCCCACCAGAGCAGCCCGTCCTGAAGTCATTTTGGGCGGCTCTTTGGCCTTTGCCATCTGTTTGGCATCAGGCGCGCCCATAGGCTCGTAGACGATGACTTTAACCCCATCCAGCCCTGCCAGTACCTGGACGATCCGTTGCCGGACTTCCGGCCAGTTCAGGCCGCCCAAGCCGCTGCCCAGGGGCGGAATGGCAATGGAGCGGATTCCCCGGGCCTGGATCTCCCGGGCCAGGTCTGCCAGTCCCGCTTCCACATCCTCCATGCGGCTGTTGCCGCGCCAATGGCGTTTGGTGGGAAAGTTGACGATGTAGCGCGGGGTGGTCAGGATGTGGGTATCGAAAATGAACACGCGACCGGGCACCACCTCCTTGCGCTGGCAGGCGGACTCGTAGGCCTTGAAATTCTCTGGATAGGCCTTCTTGAACTGCAAGGCGATGCCCCGGCCCATAACCCCCACGCAGTTGACGGTGTTGACGAGGGCCTCAGCGTCATCGGCGAGGATGTCCCCGTTGGTGAACTCGATCATGGCGTCTCCTCCCTTCTCAATAATACCATTCCGGCCTCGTCTTCACAGGCGGTTTGTGGGTTGCGGCGTTCAATGCCGCCCAGACCTGCTCCTGAATGGCCCGCGACGGAACTCCGATGCGCGCCACCAAATGCCAGGGGAAACGACCGTGCAGCAGAAATTCTGCCTGCTTGCCCTCCTTGATGTGGGCCGGGCGAAAATCGGTGGCAGCCACTGACTCCCAGTTGATCTGATCCAATTCTTCAACCTTGGAACGGAACGGAGCGTAATAAGCTCCTGCATTGGACAAGCTGAAGGCCCAACTATGACCGTTGGCGTTGGCCCAGGCAATGGTTTGATACAAATCGGCTTCCAGATGGAGAATCGGTCCCTGTCCGCCCCGGTAGGCGAGTTCGGGGTGGTTCCCCATGTAGATCAGATAGAGCATGATGGAACGCGGACAGAAGTAGAACGGCACGAAGTCGCCCACCCTGGTTCCGGGGTGGCAATCCACGGTCAACTCTTCCACGCGCCGCTTCTTGATGCTGGACATGCCGATAGCCGCTGTCGGCCCACCCCGCCGGATCATCTCCGCATCTGAAACCAAGCCGCCACCGGCCAGGATGGCGGGCAAGTTGTCCACATGGGTGATGTGGTAGATCTTCGGCTGGGCGGGGGGCGCGCTCATGGTCACGCCTCCACCTCTTCCGGCTCTACATCATCCTCCAAGAGGTTATCTCCGTTTTCTTCCTCCAGGTCTTCCAGCGACTCATCGGCATCGGGTAGGGTGAGCACCACGTCCCGTACATCCAGCTTTCCGGTAACGATATCGGCAATCAGGCGTTCGCGGTATTCATAAATGAGCTCAACCTCTTTCTGGGCTTTACCGCTGGTTTGCTCGCTCTTGTGTGATTCTTCCTCAACAAATTTTAGGATTTCCTGCTGTTCCTGAAGTCCAGGCAGACCAATGGTGAATTCTTTCAGAAAGCTGATTGGCACACGTTGTTGGCCAGCTGCTCCCGTCATCGCCATCTCTCCACCTCGCCTGAATGCAGGTAACATCATTACTTGATAGAGGAATATTGGGTTAATTTTGGCCTGCGCCCTCAAAACAATGAATTCCGTCGTTCCAAACCCGATCTCAGTCTCAAGTTCACCGAGATATGCTCCTTTTCCGTTTTCAAAGCAGGGTGTAATTTTGGCGACAACGACATCACCGCGCCTGAAATAGGTGTAACCGTTCCTCAGCGTTTGGAGCTTCCCTCGCTGGCTACAATCGATAATCCCTGTGGTTGATATACTCTCCATCGGGAGGAAAACAACTTCGTCTTCATCGCTGAACGTTGATGCACCCTCAGATTTTGATGGGTTGAAATGAGCAATTTGCTTGATTTTGTAAATCTCCCAATGCGCCGGAATTTCCGGCATCCAGTCTATACCGGTAGGCTTCATGGGGGCGTTGGGGTCCAGGCCCCGGGTGACCGCTTGGTTGATGATGGCTTGTTTCTGCTCGTTCAACAGGGCAATCAGCCGCCGCTTGTTGCGGATGAGGTGCGCAGTGCGGCGGCCATGGGCATCCAGGAAGTTCGCAATAGCTGTCTGTTCTTCGGACGGAGGAAAGGCTGACGGCATCTGCTTGAACTCGTCCCAGTACAGGCGGTTGCGGTCGGAGACGATGCCGCGTGAGAACTTGTTGACCTGCTGCATATAGTCAACGGTACGGAACAGGTATCCGTAATAGCGGGAATTTACCTCCAAAAAAGGCCGGGCCACCACGTAGGCCGGGCTGATTAGACCATCCACCGGGGCAACACCCACCGCGCCCTGCCACATGCGCATCATGTTGTAGGCGATATCTCCTTTCGCGGCGCGCTTGTACCTGCTGCGGTCGGTCATCTGTTGCTTGCGCATGCCGTTGTCCATATCCCGCACCCTGACCCCGGTGCGGAGGGAGACCTCCAGAATCGGCAACTCTTCATGGCCGGTGTCGTTTCTCTGGGCAAACAGACATCCATTCCGCCGCACGTCCCAGTGTTTCGGCACTTGGCCCAACCAGGGAAGGCCAGAGTCCCTCAATTGGGGATAAGGTTTCAGGTTAAAACTCATGCCAAAATCCCCTTCAGAGTCAAAACGCGCTCAGAAAGATCGTGCTTGAACTTGCTATCGTGACATTTATTCAGGGCGTTTTCGGCTTCCCGCAGTGCATCGTCAATTTCTCCCTGTCGTTCGTATACTTCACTCAGCAATTTGTGGTAACTCGAAACATGCGCTGTTGCCCTAGAATCTTGGTTGACCAATTCAAACGCCTTCAGAGCAGTTGCCAAGGCTCGATCGAATTCTTCAACTGCCAACTCCGCTTCGGCCTTGCGGTATAGAAGCCAATGGTCGATGCGATCAGCCGGAACCTTCCCGATGGTTTCGAGGGCTTTTTGAGGCATGTCGGCGATAATGAAGGCTTTGGCTGCAGCGCGGGCATCATAGGGTTTGAGCTGCTTGCTAGATGAAACGGCGTTAGCAAACTGAATGGATACATCGATGAGTCTATTGAAAAGCGACTTATCGACTTCCTTTTTTGCTGGGACTGCGGCATTTGTAAGTCCTTCACATGCATTCACCCATTGATTTCTGTCAACATTTGTTGGGGTTCTTGTGAGAGTCTCAGGCAGCCTTTGCACTAGAGTTAAACAGATTGACGGGTGATGATATCCAAATTTAGAGGTGAATGAGACGAACGCTTCGTAAAATTGGTCAAACCCTTCCATCGCGGACAGTGAAATGAGATCCGCAAGTTTTTGAACCTGAGCAGGATTTTCAGAGAGATCATTTACGACATTCCCATAAGATCTTAGCCTTGCAAGTGCCGCAAGAGAAACACGTAGCGGAACCGCTGATGCATCCTTTGTCATCCCATCTATCAAAGCGCGCAGGGATCTCTCCCCGGCTTCCTTGATATCACTGCTTACCCCATAAAGCATACCGAGATGCGCGATTTGCCCATGGGTTGCGTGCCACTCTGGTCTCATGTCGAGAAGCCGGGTGAAGCAACTGAGAGCCTCTTGGTGATTCCCACTTCGCCTTAGGGCTTTTCCACGGTGATGTAGAAGTTCTGCCTTCACATCGTCGTCAGCAGCTCTGGAAAGTGCTTTTTCAAATTGCTCAGCGCATTGACTGTAATATTCCTTCTTCTCGTCTTGACTCTCGATTGTGTAGGCGTGCGCCTCCTTGGCGTCGATGAGGCACATGACTGCCGGCAGCGGTAAACCAGGAGATATTTCCTTGGAATGAAGCTGTTCGTGCAATGCCTGTTTCGTATTGCTCTCCACTTGGAGGAGAGCGTAGGAGAGCCAGTCTAGGTCATGCTCACCCCGTCGTTCGTGCTCGACCTGCAATGGGTTGAGGGCAAGGTGTATTTCTCGGAGCGCGCTCGGCGTCATTTCTCCCTTTTGACCTCCAACGTACTCCTCGACGACAATGGCCAGTTCGTTTCCATCAACGCGATCTCGCACGGCCATGCAAACTAAATCATGAATTCTGGCAACGCCCGGAGTGCTGGTCGGCAACAAGATGGAAAGTTGCTGAAGTGTCCGCGAATTGGAAATGCCAATGAATTTACGCAAGAATTCCAGGTCATGTATTATCAAACCTGAATTGGCAATCTTTTTGAGTGCCTTAAGCGCACTAGGTTCCAAACGCTTCAATATGTTCCCCATGATCGACTGACTATCACGCCCTGTGATGTTACTTGGAAAGGCCAAGATTTCTTGGTAAAGGTCGTTCGATGGAACGTAGTATTGAACAATGAAAGCGTGGGCTGTCGACAGGATCAGCGGACTGAATCTACAGAATTGGATGAATTTTTTCGCTACATCTGAGGCGCTGTCATAGTCTTCCCCGAGGATTCTGTATGCCGTTTCAATGGAAATCTCAGGAATTAGCAAACACCCTTCACCTGCCATGATTGCTGACTGGGAGGTCACTAGGACAACGCCGCCCTTTTGAAACCCGTCCCGAAGTTCATCAAAATCTGTCTGGCCTATCGGCCTTTCGAGACCATCAATGACTAGAATAGTCTTGCTGGTGTTGAATAGGCCAACGATATTGATGGGTGTCCCCCCTCGTGATCTTTGAATTGAACTGAGAGAAGTATCCTTTAGCCAATCTTCTCCAGAGATCCAAATATAATTTTCGAACGCAATTGCATGGTTGCGGACAAAACTGATAGCTGCTTGGGTTTTTCCTGATCCACTTACACCGTGAAGTGCGCAAACAGGATGCGTCCCAAAATGCCTAGCCAGGGCATCGCCAATCCCTTGATCATGGATATGGCCATCACATGGCGCGGGCAGCTTTCCGTAGTATTCGTAGTTATCAAGATTCTGAGAGAATCCAGGGAAAAACTGTCTGTAAAAAGCCGCGTAATCAGGGTTGTTTGTCGATTGCTGGTAGACTTCCTTTGCCAGTTCACGGGCATCAAGGAATACGACTTTCCCGCTATGGGCCTGCGCTATAGAAGTCGCATTGAATTTTGCGCGGAAGGATGGCGGCTCTTCCTGGTTGGTAATCAGGTAAATTTTATCAGGCCCTTGAGGCTGGCGATGGCCAAGTGCATGTTGGATATCACCTTCAAACTTAGGAAATTGAGAAGGATTCTTGCTGGTTATTTTTTTGCATTCAAAGCAGTCCTCCTCTGTATTATACTCAGCGACAACCGTCGAGCCTTGACTGAATGTGTCAACAGTAGACTTAACAGGCTTGTAATTCTTGTTGATGCCGTGGTGGACCATTTTTTGGCCTTCGAGCACAGAGACAACGTTGTGCCCAACGAGTTCAAGCTCAGCCGCACCCAAGCATGCAATCTCGCCTATCAACTCCTTGATGACTCGTTTTTTGATGTGCTCGTGTATCATGCTCGTTTCCCGATCACGTCATCCAACAGCCCATCGGTTTCTTTCTCCAAAGCCCGGATATCAGCCTCGATCTCCTCCAAGGTGCGAAGCGGCTGGGGTTTGTAGAAATGCCGGGTAAAGGATATCTCGTAGCCAATGGTCGTCTTCCCGGCATCGATCCAGGCATCCGGGGCATGGGGCAACACCTCCCGGCGAATGAAGGCCTCGATACCGCCTTCTTCCAGAGAGGGTATCTGTTCGGTATCGCGCAGTTCGCTGTCCGGTTCGTACTCCACCACCATCGGTTTTCCGTTGATGGTGCGGTGGTATTGGCCGTGCAAGGCGTCGCGCTGGGCATCCGCCCCCGCCTTGGCCCTGGCAACCATTCTGATAACCGGTTCGGCCTCTGGATCCTTCACACCCAGGGCCGTCATGAGCAGTTTCTGACGTTTGGCCGTCATCCGCACTCCCTGAACTTTAGCAGTGGACTCGACCTGCTCCAGAAAACGGTTGAAATCATAGTGAGGACCAGAACCGAACGACGCGACGAGACTCTCCACCAAATCGGCCAGATCACCTTCCGCCACATCGGCGCAGCTTTTCCTGAACCTCCGCAGCACCCCTGCCGACAGATCCACCCTCAAGCGCAACGGGCGTTCCACCGTCACCTTCCAGTAGCCGAACGCCTTGTTGGGAAAAACCTTTGATTGCTCACCTTCCTCTCGTTTAAGGAAGGCGTCGCAGATGCGCCGGAGGTCATCCGGGCCGAGTTCACAGTTCTTCTTGCCCAGATTTTTTCGCAGCGGCTTGAACCACGCCGTGGCATCGATCAACTGCACCTTGCCCTGTCGTTCCGGGCTTTTCCGATTGGAAAGAACCCAGATGTAGGTAGCGATGCCAGTGTTGTAGAAGATGTTAAGAGGCAAGGCGATGATGGCTTCCAGCCAGTCGTTCTCGATAATCCAGCGGCGGATGTTGCTCTCGCCCGACCCCGCATCCCCGGTGAACAGAGAGGAACCGTTGTGAACCTCAGCGATCCGACTGCCCAGTGGAGAAGCCTTCTTCATCTTGCTCAACATGTTGGCCAGGAACACCATCTGGCCGTCGCTGGAGCGGGTGATCAGGCTGTATTCCGGATTGCCGCCATGTTCGATGATGAAACGCGGGTCGCGAAGTTCTTTCTTTCCCCCAATGCGATCCAGATCAGTTTTCCAAGATTTGCCATAAGGTGGATTGGATAGCATGAAGTCGAATTCCCGCGAGGGAAACGCATCGGCGGAAAGGGTGGAGCCAAACTTCATGTTCTCCGCCTCGACGCCTTCGCCCTTGAGGATCAGGTCCGCCTTGCTGATGGCAAAGGTCTCCGGGTTGACCTCCTGGCCATAGAGGTGAACCGAGACCTCCTTGCCATGTTCCGCCGCCAGTTTGCCAAGGGTCTCCTCGGCGACCGTCAGCATGCCGCCCGTGCCGCAGGCCCCGTCATAAACCAGATAGGTGCCGGACTGGATCGCGTCGGCAACAGGCATGAAAATCAAGTAGGCCATCAACTCCACAACGTCGCGAGGGGTGAAATGCTCACCAGCCTCTTCGTTGTTCTCCTCGTTGAAACGGCGGATCAACTCCTCGAAGATCGTCCCCATAGAGTGATTGTCCAGACCGGGCAGACGGACAGACCCATCCTGGTGCAGAACCGGTTTCGGGCTCAGGTTGATCGAGGTATCGAGGAATTTTTCAATCAGATAGCCAAGGACATCTGCTTCCACCAACGTTGGGAGTTGGTTGCGGAACTTGAATTTTTCCAACACCTCCTGGACGTTCGGGGAGAATCCATCCAGATATGCCTCGAAGTCTGCTCTGAGCTGTTGTTGCTTGGCCCGGTAGGTCAGGTCGCGCAGGCGAAAGGGGGAGGCGTTGTAGAATGCTTCGCCCGAAGACTGGCGCAAGGCCGCATCCTGGTTAGCCACTCCAGCTTTGTCGAGTTGCGCCTTCATGCGGAGCACCGCGTCCTTGGTCGGCTCCAGGACGGCGTCCAGTCGCCGGATGACCGTCATGGGCAAAACTACGTCCCGGTATTTTCCACGAACGTAGACGTCCCGCAGTACGTCGTCGGCAATGCCCCAGATGAAATTGCTGATATTCAGGCTGCTCACGCCTCGCCTCCCTTTGCCCGTTGGCGGGTAATAATTTGGTTCATTATCCATTTCCCTCTGCCAGACAAAGTTCAGAAGTCTTACCTTCGATTGCGCAGAACAGTCTGCCTGTGCCAGGATTGTTCCCGCTCTCGCAGGAATAACGAGGCGAATTCCGCGCCATTCCTTGTTCCGTCATGCCCACGAGGACGGGCGTGACGAAGGGTTCATGGACGAGGCGGCAATCGAGGATATTCTCTTCATTTCTAAAGTTAATTGCTTGGCTTTTGGTGTCCATCTCGGATCGATCTGAGCAGCTTCATTAATTCTTCCGATGAGAGAAGGAAGAAGTTTCAATTTTTCCTCATCACTAAGAGCTGCCTGCAACTGTGCATATCCATCAACAATTTTTTTGTGTCGAATGTTTGGTAGCTTAATCCCTGAATTGGTCACAACCACTCCAGTGACAATGCGAGGCATGTTTGATGAAAAGTAGTGAATCTTATGAGACTTAAGCCCATGACTACGGATGATGACTCGAACATCAGAGAGAAATTTCCTTGTTACCGTTTCTCCAGAGAAGCACATATCATCAACATAGCATGTCATAACCGCTCCTCGACCCGCAGACAGGTGTGCAATTTCCTCGAACATGTCGCGATGGGCATAATAAGAGAGGATTGGACTGACACTACTGCCCGTTGCTAGATGACCATAAACGGTAAGAACTTTCGATAGCAGTGCTGCGACATCAGGACTACATTCCATAGTTTTCAGAAAAAATCGCTTAACAGCGTTTATTGTAACGGAAGGGAAAAATTTTTTGATGTCTACCTTAACCATTGGGACATTGGCAGCGTGAGCCTTTGCGTTTGATAAATAGGAATGTCCCTTAATAGCAGAGTGCAGATAATCTGGCGTATCAATCCTGGCAAGAAGATCACAAACACGCCTGTGGATAACCTGTAAGCGATGTTTGGGGCATTGAACTGGACGAGGTTTCCCACCACTTGTTTCGAACAGCTTGTAATTATCAACTGGATCATTCCTGGCAAACACCTCAAGTTCATTAAGATCTGCGTCAAGAATCTTGGACAGTTTCTGTCTTGATTTTAATTTAAAAAACGGGGACTGGTCCAATGCATACCGTTTCACACATCACCTCTTTGCTCAGTATGATCATCAATATCAGCAATTGTGACAACCCAATCAAGCATTTTTACTACCTTCTCAGCAACAAACACTCTAGTATCGTCAGCGGTCGATATAGTACCGGTTCCAGTCCTTTCCGCGAAAAACAAGAGAGAAGATGTCGGCATGTTGAAGTAAGATGCATACTTATCAAGCACATCCATTGAAACTTTTTTGCGACCTGATTCAATTTCAGAAATATAAGATTTTGATAGACCCATTCCTTCTGAAAGCTGGGTCTGGCTTCTATGGTGAAATAGTCGAACCAATTTCAGGGCTTTATTTAACATTTTAGTCTCCTGTGTGTAAGGAAATGGTTAGGAGTTGCTGAGTAGTTCTCGAAGAAACGAGATCAATTTCACAATAAGACTAGCAACTGTGATCACTGTTTTCAGTGTGTTCGGTCTTATCATGACCCGAAACAACCTCCGCAATGCACTCCTACTCAGCTTCTCTCGTCTGATGCTCGGTGAATACTTGTTTTTAAACATAGCTTACTCCTCTAAATGCACCCAGGGCGAAATTGCTCTGAGCGTCGCATACATTTAGAGATAGAAGTCAGACGAGATTTACTCCCAACCTTCCAGCCAAAATCGTCTCGCAACGATTTTGGCTTTACCCCCCCTACCCAACCCACTGCTGGCCGACGGACCCGATCCCATGCGACCATCGACACAGACAACAGTGCCGGGGGGGGAGATGTAGAGACCGAGGCCTCCGCGAACCGTCGAAACAGTTCCATGGACAATGCGACATCTTCCCTACCAAGCATATGCGAACTCTATCAGCAAAATGTTGCACTGGTCAAGATAAAAATTCGCTGGAAGCGAATTTTTATGGCGTGATTGCCTTGACCCAGTAGTGGCTTGATTTTGTGTCGGATGGACGGCATGATTGTCAGCGGCATTGGGAACCCATGTAAACGCTTGCATTGGTGATCCTGGCACCAACAACGGGGGGAAACTCTTAACCTGTCGCACATAAATCAACCAACCGCACAACAAACACAAACCATTGGAATTGAAGGCAAATACATGGACAGACGCAGATGGAACATCGGTGAAATCCGTGACGTTATGGGAGCTCTACTGTCCTTGCCAGGCATGCAGAGGGAATATGGTACTGGGATGCATATGCTTGTGGACACTCTACAATCTATGGAGGAGATGGGCTGGAAGAACGGCGATGACTTCCTGGAGACGCTGCTGCATGAGTGGCAGGGCCAGGGATACTTCGCCAAGAAGGCAAGAAAAGATATCAGGGGGATACTGGCACTTCGCAAGCAGATGAGCGGCGAGAACCGTTTCGTGATCTGAAACTGTGGATGGATCGACGGTGATTCTGCAGTTGCTCACCATAGGGGGGATGCGCCGGATTCCCTGGCAGCAGGTCGAGTCCAGCACGCCCCTCGTTGCCCAGCCGGTCAGTTCCCTACGTTGAACGAATACTCTGCCGCATCCGCCAGCGACTGCCCCCCGCCTCCAAACTGATTAAACGCTGCGAATTTCATATAGATCGTCTTGCCGACCAGTGCCGGATCGTAGGCGTATCTAAAGATGGCCCCATCGCAGCGGACGAACGGACTTTGACTGGGGTGTGCCTTGATCGGGGTGCCGTATAGTCCGCGCCGCAGATAGCCACCCAGAGTATATTGGTGACTGCCCGTCAGCGTGGTGGTGGAATAGGCGATAAATTCACCATCCACCCATGCCAGGGTGGCCCGGTTGTCAGCGTCAGAGATGGTGCCGGAGGTCAGCGCACCGGAGGACTCGGACAGGTCAACCGAACACGTGTGGGTGGTGTCTGGGTCCGTGCCGGATGCCATCAGGTCGGTCAGAAAGCCATGCCGGGCCGGGGAGACGATCTCACCAATTTTCTTGTAATTTGTGCCGTCGGAGGATAACCACACGGAACATCCACCATAATTGTCCCCACCCGACACGGCCACCCAGATCTCATACCCGGTTGCGGCCAGTGCCTTGGGAGCCTCGAACAATACGGGGGTGTTGACCGCGCCGGAGGGTTGGTTGTAGGCCGGGACATAGCCGCCAACCGGCTGGTGCGGGTAGGTCGCAGAGCTGAACACCCCTTGCGGAGCATCTTCGGCTTCGATGGACAGAACGCCATCTTCATCCTCCTCGATGCTCAGGATCCGAACCGGCGTTTTGTCCAGCCCTGCAGCCGGATCCGTGAGGGTGACAAGGTCCGTTGGCTCCAGCAGACAGTGTTTCCAGCCGAGCTTAAAGTTGTAGGTATTGCGCACATATTGCATCCGTTGGAGAATGTTCTGCGCCACTGCCCTGGCCACCACAGGTGATTTGATCTCGTGCGCCTTGATGGAGTCCATCGTCCGCAGGCCGAACAGATCGATGGCCACCAGATCCTTGGCCTCGGCCACCTCGGTGTTGAACTGGTTGCTGGCGTTCAGAAATTCGACCTTTACGTGGTTGTAGGCATCGACCGATGGCCGCCTGGATATAGTCACCGGATCCTCGTTGCCTGAGACGATGAAGTCATCCTCCGTCAGTTCGTAGACGGGCGTGACGTCTGGCGTATAGGTGGTCTGGTGGCCGGTGACGACGGCGTCGCCGAAGGGAGTGATCTTCAGCATCCCTTCGGAAAAGTAGACCCCGGAATTCGTCAGCTTCATCAATCGGGTGAGGATGGCACTGGCCTCTTCCTGGGCCGAATAGACTGGCGACAGAAAGAGGCCGTTGGCCGTGCAGTACCGGTAGTATTGGGTCCAGTCGCCGATGTTCGCCATGGGGAAACCCAGGCCATAATGAGGATTGGTCAGCAAGTCGAGCAGGATGTCCTTGGGGTGCGCGTCGAAGAAGCCATTGACTGCGTCAAAGGAAAGCTGGCCGATGACATCAAAATTCAGGTTCGGCAGTGCCGTACCGGAGCCCAACTGCCAATCCAAAGCCGCCGCGTAGGCGGTGCCACGATAGTGCAGGGCTTGCTCGGGGTGCTTGCTGGTCAGGTAGGTCCATGGGGTTTGCAGATAGTCGCCATTGAACACCGTCATGACAGAAGAACTGCTGTTGATGGCATTGAAATTGTAGCTGATTTGTACCTGGACATTGGCATACTGGGTGGCAAAATAGTAGGTGCCAGCGACGACGGTGAAGTCGGTGCCGTTTAGCAGAGTGGCCGAGGTCTCGACATTCACACAGGAAATGTGGCTGGTCCACTGGGTGCCGTGAGCAACCGTCACCTGATGCGAACCGGAAACCAGATGCAACTCGTTCCAGGCCGCCGAAGGGGTGATCACCTCCGACAGGTTGGCCGGATCGGGCTTGTAGTCACGGTTGCTCCAGATGCCATCGATGCCGGTGATCGGCCCCTCGCAGAGACCAAAGACGAAGGATGCGGTGTAGGTGTACGTGGTACTGACGACGGTGGTTCCACCACCGCCTTTGCCACCGACATCCTGCGAGGTGGTATGGGCGATGGCTTTGAAATCCCCATACCAGAGCAGGTTGCCGGACACCCTGGCCCGGCCATAGACAATCGGAATCGCGGCACCATATATGCTCCCCTGGAAGGTGACGCCGTTGGCGCGGGGCTCACTATTGTTGATGACTTTTCCGTCCTTGCCGCTCATGGTACCACCTTCCAAAAAGAGTGAAGCCTGCCGCCGAGTTCCTGGCCGTCCAGCGAGGAGATGATCACTCCAACCCCCGCAAAGGCGTGGATGACGGTGCAGGGTTCAGGCAAGACAATGCCCGCGTGGGAGACGCAGCGGCCAAACCGGAAGAGCGCGATGTCCCCCGGTTCCGGGATGGCTGTCTGCCTGGCATACTGCTGGATGCCCGCTAGGTATTTTTCCTCGCTGCGGTGCAGGTGCCAATCCTGGGAATAGCCATCGGCCACCACGCCGGAGGTGAGCTGGCACTCCTCAAACACAGCGATAAGGAACTGGACACAGTCCACGCCGACGCCTTTGAGGCGGGCGTGATGGTGGTAGGGCGTGAGCAACCAAGCCATGGCTGTCTGAACAATCTGCTCTCTGATGGGATTCATATTGCCGTCTCCGCAACCGGAATGTAGGGAAATCCTCTGAAATTTCGGACGTTGTGAAACTTGTTGGTGCAGGTGGCCTGGGTTTTGTCGCAACCGGGATAGGCCTTGAAGGTATCACCGACAGCCGGGATGGACGGCAGGGGCAGCAGCAACTGGAAGATGCCGTCACCGGAGCAGGATTTGATGGTGCGCCGCACTCCGGACAGCGCACCACTGAGAAAGTGGACATACCCCTGCTCAAACCAGCGTGCCTCCACCAGTGCCAACCCGCTGGCCAGTGCCGTGGTGGTGCTGCCAGCGTAAACCGTCGTTTCGGTGGCGATGGCGGGATCGTCCCGATCAATGCCGCAGTCGGCATCATAGAGGGTATGAATACAACCCGGTTGCCAGACGTTCCTCGGCAGTTTGATATTCAGGAGTTGAATCGCACTGTTAATCGTGAGTTTGGCCAGGGTGCGGGTAATCTGGATGTCGGCCACCTGCCCAACAAATAGGGTGATGCCACCCACCACCGACAGATCGGGCTGCAAAAAGACCCGGTACAGTGCCAGGGTGGCCCCGTCCAGGGCACCAACTCCGGCGGCCTGGAGCCATGGTGCACCCAGCAGCAGATCGTTCGGACCGGGGACGACCTCCAGGGTGAGGGTGTCCACCTCGACCCCGATCACACAGCGCGTGCGGGAACGGCGGATGATGGGCCCGGTGGAGGAATACAGGCGGCCATCGCACAGAAAATCCGCATCGAATGTGCTGTACCGGAGTGCCGTGCCGTCCACCAACTGGAACTCGTACAAGTCGGCCATCAGAAAGGACTGTTCCGATTGCAGATATTGGATCAACTCGTCGCTGGCGTGTTTCATATCTTGTTCCCCGTCGCACCAATAAAGGTCAATTCCCGCAATTCCCAGAGGTTGGGCAGCGTGCGGGCAAAATCCGCCGTGTCCTCGCCAAACCGGCAGCGAAAGTAAAAGACACCGCTCCAGGTGAGCACCGCACCAACGACGGGGGGAACGGTAAAGGTCACCAGTCCCATGGAGGAAATGGCATAATCGTTGGGTGCGGAGAGGGTTGCGCCACTCACCCGGATGGCGGTCAGGGTTTTGATGTTCTCGACCGGCTCCACAAACGAGAAAGAGCCGTGGAAACCAAAGGCTCGAGTCAGTTGGAAAGCGGTCTGCTCGCCATCTCCGACGCCAAAGGGCATGTCGGTGCAAATGGAGTCGGTGGGATCGAGAAACAGGAAGGACTCGAAACTGCCTCTTCTGCCCAAAATGAAGCCCTGCAGGGTCTCATACTCATTGCGGGGGGTGCCAGCCCGCAACCAGTCGAACAGCAGGCTGAACCGCCAGACTGGATAGGCCCGGAAGGCACCCCGTTGCTCCCGACCGGATGAGGCAGTCTGGATAGAGGTGCGGAATTCCGGGCTCTTCTTCAACTCCCAGGACAAGCCAGGCAGCGATGGAAAAACAGCAAACTGGCTCTTTGGCTCGTAGGGGCTGTAGCTGATGGGACACTCCCACGCCTGTTCCACCCACCGTCGCCAGGGAGCCTCCCATTGCCGCTCTACCGTTTGGCTGTATTCCAGGCTCCACTGCCGGCCGGTCTGGAATTGCTGGACAACATCCCAGCCTGCATCCCACTGCTGGCTGACTGGCAACATGAGCGCATACGGACAGTCCCACTGGGTGGTGATGGATGCAGGGGCAGCGATGGCAAAGAGCTTTTGTGCCCCGCCAATCCAGTCGGTGACGTTCGACCACGAGGAGAGCGTGGTAAAGCTGCTGCCATCGTCAGACCATTGCAGGCTGAACGCCTTGGGGGTCTGGCTGGAGTTGCCGGGGGTGAAGCCCCATTCGGCCACGGCGACGGCATTGCCAACTCCCCAGTCATACTGGAACCAGCAGGGAGCCGACGGCCCACCGCTGAGCCAATAGTCGCTTGCGCCATTGTTGTTGAAGAGCTTGTAGGCCGTCGAGTTGTTGTGGGAAGCCGAAGCAGTGCCGCCGCTGCATTGGTCGGCACCGCCGACACTCCCCCGGAATTCGGCCTCATAACCCCGGATAAAATTGTCGGTGCCGGAGTTGGACTCGGTGATATAAACGCGCCAATACCGATGGAGAGTCATGGACCGCTCCTTTATGAAGACTCACCGCTGATGGCCATGATCACCTTGTCCCCGGAAATGGAAGCGGCTCCGGCAGGCACCGTGCGTCTCTGCCAGACAGCCTGCGAGTCGGCGATGCTCGCCACCTCCAGCACCGACGCCACCCGAGTCGCCGAAGCGATATAGGCGTTGGCCAAGGTGACTCCGGAGGCCAGGGTCAAGGTCGCCCTGTTGCCAGACCAAGACACTCCCCCACTGCTGGCCAAACGCACAAACTCGGTATTGCCGGAGACAGCATCCACTGTCGCCTTGTCGGAAACACGGATCAGATCGCCGTCCCGGAAAATGTTGGCTCCCGTGGCGGCATTGCCGTTCTCCACATTCACCGCCAAGGTGGAGGCTTCGGCAATGATATCGGCATCCAGGGTGCCCGCCCCGTAGAACCGGGTATAGTCGTCCGCCTCGGCCTGGGTATCGGTCGGGGTGCCGGACATCAGAATGACGGTGTCATCCCCCGGTGTAGGGGTCTCGATAAAGATGCGGGCGTTGGTCAGGGCCAAGCTATCGGCGTTTTCCACCTTGATGAACAGTTTTCGGTATTTGACGGAACCGGTAGCGCGCTCAGCCTGGGAGACGTCCGGCCAGATGTTGTTCTTGATGCCGCTGACGATTTCTGTGCCGGAGATAGCACCCCCATTGGCGGTGGTGTCGT
This sequence comes from Magnetococcales bacterium HCHbin5, assembly GCA_002753505.1. Taxonomy (GTDB): domain Bacteria; phylum Pseudomonadota; class Magnetococcia; order Magnetococcales; family Magnetaquicoccaceae; genus Magnetaquicoccus. The sequence continues at coordinate 20,692 of PEAG01000027.1, forward strand.
TGGCGACGGTAGCGGCATACAGTTTGAGTTCGGATGCGATGATGGACATGGTTGGTTCTCCAAAAAACAGGGTGATCAGCGCGTTACCGGCACGGCATTCCGGGCCAGCTTGCGCAGAGCTGGAGCCAGGGTGTGGGCGTTGGTGTGCAGCCAGGATTCAAAGCCTTTGGTATCAAGGGCACTGACGTGGATGGTGATGTTGCCGCCGCCGGTGCCATTCGTGGCCATTGCCCGCACGGCATCGGCCTGGGCCCTGGGCAGCACCATCTCCCGCTCGTGCAGTTGGGTCACCGGGTTGATACCGGCGGGAATATCAAAGCCGCCCTCGGCGGAAAACAGGTTTTTGACCAGCGCGATGATGGAAGCAAACACTCCCGCTGCGATGGCGGGAGCCAGGAACGGTCCCACCATCGGGATGGCGGAAATAGAGGCATAGGCGTTGGCCATGCCGGTCCAGGCGGACATGCCGATGGATTCTGTATCTGCGGCGGCTTGGGCACCCAGGCCGGTGGCGGCTGCAGCGGCTTTGACCCCTTCCGTCGTGGTGGCAACCACACCCTCGGAGGTCTTGGCCGCATTGATGGCGGTGGATTCCGTTGTCTGCCCCGCAACACGGGCAGCCGAGCCGCTCAGTGTGGTGGACAGCTTCAAACCCTCGACAGTTTGAAAGGTGATCCCTTCACCCGCTTTGATCCCGGCCTTGGCGGTAGACTCTGCACCCTGATCGGCCACGCGAACCAAGCCGAATGCCTTCCCCAGTGCGGTCTCCGCAAGTTGGTTCTCTGCCCACAGACTGAACCGTTTGGCCAGGAAGCCGGTGAATTGGTCCAACTCTGCCTTGAGCAGGGTATTCATCGCCTGCTGGACGGTGGTCTGATGGGTCACCAAACCGGACAACGAACTGCCGATGGCAGTCTGGATGGGTGCCATCATGGCGTGAAAGTCATTTCTGGCCTGGATAGCCAGATCGTTGTTGCTCTTCTGGATGGCCAGATTGTGGTTCAAGACGGCCAGTTTGATGTCGTCTTGCAGCTTGATCTGTTCGGTGCTGCCCTGCCGTTTCAGGGCGAGTTCGGCCTCCATGGCCCGCAGGGTGTTCTGGAAACTCTGCTCCTCCAGGGCCTGTTTGGCCTGCATCACCTCCCGAACCGACGAGATTTCCATTTCCTGGTTGAAACGGAGGGACTCCTGCTGCCCGGCAATCCGATTGTCGGCGATGGATTTCTCGAAGCCGATCTGCAGGCTGGCAAACTCGTTCATCTTGGCGCGGTGGGCCCGTTCTTCGGACTCGATGACACGACGGGCGCGGACGAACTCCTTGGATTCGTAGCCGTAGGTGTCGCCGATTTCCTTGGCGGCCTTTTTGGCGATGTCGATCCGTTGCTGGCTGCCCTCCAACTCTTTGTCCATCTGCTCACGCAGCAATTCCAGTCGCTCGTTCAGGCTGTCGTGGGCCTGTTGTTTGTGGATCTGGTAGATCTCGTGGTCGATTTGCGCCAAATCCTTTGCGCTCAGGCCAGTGAGCGACCGTTTTGCCTGCCAGAACTGCTCCTCCATCTGGAGGGTCTCACGAAAATAGTTGCCGGAGGCCTCCTTCTGGCGGTCCAGTTCGGTTTTGAATGCGTGGAAGCGGTCTTCTGGCTCTGCTACATGGGGCTTCCCAGGCGGATTGGCCGGACTCTGGAGCGCGGCCACCTCGGCATCGGCCTTTTTCTTGCGCTCCGAGGCGCGTTGGCTGGACTGCTCCTGCTCGCCAATGGCTCCGGCCAGTTCGGGAGAGGTTGCCTTCAGTACGTTTTTCTGTCGCTCGAATTCGGCCTTCCGGCGGGCTTTCTCCTCTTCCTGCCGTTTGGCACGTTCCCCCTGCTGTTTCAGGGCATCGTCCTGACGCTTCACCGCATCGGTGAGATGGTCCATCTTGCCGGCGGTCTCGGCGGCTTCCTCGCCCCACAGGTGAATATACTTGCCAGCCTCATAAATGCCCCAAACCGCCAGACCAATGATGCTGGTCTTGACCGCCCGGTTCAGAAGCACCACGGAAGCAGCGGCTCCTCCGCCAGCCACGGCCAGTCCCCAGAGCGCGCTGGTCAGGGGGATGACACCCAGCACCATGGTCGCCAGGGCACCGATGAGCAGACCGGCCCCTTCGATGTTTTTGCGGGTCTCATCGTCCAGGGAGAGAAATGCCTTGGCAAGCCCGTGGATCAGAGTGCTGGCCCGCTCGGCATTGGGGGCCAGATCCTCGCCCACCTTCTGGCCGAGCACCCCCAGGATGGCAGACAACCGTTCCATGGCCCCACCCAGGCCACCCTCGATATGCTCGGCGGCCTGTCGGGAGGAGTCCCCCGAGGCGAGCAGTTCCTTCCTGAACGCCTGTATGACGGGAACCCCCTTGTTCAGGACCACGTTCATCGCGTCGCTGTGGTGCATGCCGAACAGGATCGACATGTCGGTGGCAGTGGCCCCGGCCTTTTCCAACTGCCTGAAAATGTCGACCAGGGGGATCAGCTTGCCCGGACTTGACTGGAAGACCAGTCCCAGCCGATCCATCACCTCCCGCATCTGCCGGGTGGGGTTCAGCATCCTTTGAATAGAGGAGGCCAACGCCGTCCCGGCCCGCTCCCCCCGGTAGCCACCATCGGCCATCACCCCAATCACCGCTGCCAAGTCGAGAAAATCGATACCCGCCGATTTGGCGGTGGCGGCAGATCTCTTGAGAGATTCGCCGACAGCATTCACCGTGGTCATCGAGGATTGGGCGGTCTGGACGATGACATCACTGATGGCGGTCAGATTGTTGGTCTTGAACCCGGAGCTGTTCATGATGGTCAGCAGGGTCTCTGCCGACTGTTTGATGTCCGGGATGCCATTGCCCAATTCACCAGCAGCCACCGTCGCCATGTGCATCACGGTGGGCAGGGTCTGCATGGCGTCATCGGCCTTCATGCCTGCGGTGGCCAGCACCAGCAGACCGTCCGCCGCACTCTTGGCCGAGAAGGTGGTGGTTTTGCCCATCTCTTCGGCATAGCTGCGCAGGGCTTGGGTCTGTTCGCTGGAGGTTTCCATGGCAACCTCCACCCGGCGCATCACCGTGTCGAATTCGGCAAACCTGGTCAGGGTGCTGGTCGATACCTGTTGCAGGGAGTACATGGCCGCGAGCAGTGTGCCAGCCGCCGTGGCCACACTATGCATGGAGGTGCCGGTGCCGGACATTTCCCTCTGCAACTCGGAGGTCTTCACCTTGAGTTGCTCGTGGGCCCGCGCCAGATCCCGGCTGGAGGCCTGCCCGGATGCCGCAAGCTGCTGGTAGGCATTTTTCAGCTTCTGGATCTCCTCCTGCACCTCCCGGACAGGGCGCACCCCGAGTTGGGCGAACAGCCCCATAATGCGGGCATGCTCCTGCAACCGCTCGTTGGCCTGTTGCAGGTTGGTGCGCAGGCGTTCCTCTTCGGACGAGAGGGTGCGCACACTGATCCCAGCGGCAGAGAGTCCTGCCGCCGCCTGCTGTACCGCCAACCGGGCGGCTTGTTGGGCATCCCCCAGACGGGTGACTTCGGTTTGTGCGGCCTGGAACCCCTTGGTCATCTTGTCAGTGGCACCGGGGGTCTTTTCGATTTCGGCGGTCAGGCGGTTGATGTCTGCCATCGTTCGTTTGAGCACCGTGCCGAGACCGGTGGATTCATCCTGCATGCGCTTCAATTCGGCACGGGCGGTGGCCAGCTCCCGTGCCATCTCAGAGGTTGGGTTGCTCGCCTGCCGGAATTGTGCAGCCAGCTCCTGCACTTTTGCCCGGAATTGCGCGGTAGCCGCTGCCGATGCCTTTTCCTCCTCGATAAATTTGGCAAAGGACTCCTTGGCCCCGGCCAGATCCGCTTTCAGCTTTTCCAGGGGGGCATTGGCCTCGGCGATCTGCCGGGCATAGTCCGCCATGGCGAGCTGGGCAGAACGGAGCGACTGATGGGTGTCCGCCAGTTGCTGGCGTACCTGCTTCAGGCGGTCGATGTCTGCCAAGCCAGACATGGCAGAGGAGAGTTTGGCCCCCTCGGCAGCAGCCGCACCGGTCAATCCGGAGAGGGTCTTGTTGAACTCCTGCTGCACCTGAGCCGTGGCCCGGACAAACTGCTCCACGTTCATCCGCAGGAAAAATTCCAGGGTGTTGTTGGCCATGTCATTTATCCAGTTGCAGGCTGGCCACCAGTGCCGTCCGGAGCATCTCTCCGGCCACCAGGAACAGCGTGGGGTGCATCTCCCGGAACACCGTCCAGACCTGCTCGCACTCGGAGAGCGAGAGATCCTCCAGGTTTTCGCCTGCTGGCGGGACAATGTTTTCCCACTCCAAGAGGATGAGCATGTCTGGCAATCGCTCGGTCAGCAGGGTGAGCATCTCCGTGTTTTTCAGATCCTGGGAGATGCTGCGCAGGAATTTCAACACATCCTTGGGGCGCAGCTCGTGCAGGATCACCGTCCGGCCTTCTCCCAGGTCGACTGTCTTCGTGACGCGCATTGGTTTCATCCATGTTTTGTGGGTTGATCAGAGTCCAAGGTATCTGGCAACCAGCCAGTGGACGGGCGGGTTTTTCGACCAGTACTGATTGATGGCCATCAGGCGGGGCAGAGTGAGACAGTCGTCGATATACTCCCAGGTCCAGCCGGTCGAGGCGATGACGTGGGCGTAAATCTCGTCCCAGTGGAGTTCCTCTACCCCGCCATCGCTTCCCCCGACTGCACCAACCCGGAAGCCCGCATGATGGCCTCCATCAGGATGGGCATGCTGGCCAGATCCACCAGATCCTCCACATCCTCCAACTGGAGGGCGGGATAGTTGCGGGAGAGTGCGGCATGGATCACCTGGAGGGAGCTGTCAATCTGCTCGATGGAAAACTGCCCACCCTGCAGGGACTGGAAGTGGGGCATCAACCGTTTGAGTTGCCCCAGGCTCAGAGCCGGAACCACCCAGTCACTGCCTGCAAAATGAACCGTGACGCCTTCGTGTGGGGGTGTGCTCATCAAACGGCCTCCATGTCAATCTGGCAAAATGCGCTGATGTCGGTGCCGGTCTTGGTGTCGTCGGACAACACCTTGGCCGTCAGGGTCAACTTGGCAAACTCATCGCTGATCAGGCCCAGTTCCTTGGTGGGAGAAAAAGTCACCCGATACATCACCACCTTCAGCCCCTTGCCGTTGCGGGCAAAGTTTTTGCCGGCAAAGACGACACGGTACTCCTCCCCGGCACCGACCAATGCCTGGATATTGTAGCCCGCCGAGGTGGTGTAAGAGACCTCGACCGGGGTGCCTGCCTCGTCAATCTTGGCAGAATTGCCCGGAATGAAGAGACCCGCAGAATTGATCTCATACTCGCTGACGGTCAGGGCCATGGTCCCCATATCCGTCCAGGTGACGGTGCCGTCGGTGGTGTCGGTGCCGTCTGTTTTCCAGGTAGGTGCCGACGCGCCTGACGTACCGGCCACCTTGCATTTGTAGAAGTGGGTACCGGTGGCTGGTTTGACGATTTGCCCAACGGTGTAGGCCGTGGTGGTCGCATGGGCCGTCGGGGCAATGCTCACCGAGACACTCTTCGGCGAGACGCCCTGCAACTCGACCAGCCCGCCAGGATAGGCGGTATGGGTTTCGCTCGTCACCGGAATCGCGCTGGTGGCATCTTCGACCCCACGCAACGCCAGGACGAGATTGTTGATGTCCGCACTGGCAAAGGTGATAGAGGCCTCCACCTTGGAGATAAAGCTGATGCTTTCCGCCAGACCGAAGCCCCTCACATAATCCTTGAGTTCCTTGGTCTCCTCGGTGACGTCCAGCTTGAACTCCGGCACCTGGCCGACAAAACGCATTTTGCCGCCGGACCGTTTGCCGATAAAAAGCGGTCCATTGCCGATATAACCGACCTGATTGCTTGCCATTTTTCGATCCTTTTTTCAAACGTTGAAGACAAATGAGGTAGAGAATGCCAGTGGGAAATAAAACGCCGTGCTGGGCGAGTAATCGTGGCTGAAGCCGGATTTGACCCTTTTGAACGGCGAGAAGGTCGTATCCTCCGGTTGCCAGCCGTTCAGGGCCTGGATCACCTGGCTGATCAACGGCCCGGCCTCGGTTTCGGCATCCTTGACCACCACGATGCAGGTCCACACCTGCTCAATTTTCTGCGCGGCTCCGGAGAGACTGATCTCCCCCGGTCGATCCTCCTCCAGAAGGATCAGCACCGCTGGTGGGGTGTCAAAATGCTCCTGGAGCTTCGACATCCCCCAGGTTGACTGGACAGTGACATTGCTGAGCAGTTGGTCTTTGAGCCGGGCCACGATCAGTGGCTCTATTGCCAGATAATCTTCCATCGTGCGTTATCCTCCAGTCATCAGTGGGTTGCCCCGCCACAGCATCTTTCCCCCCGAACAGCGAAACTGCCATGGGGCTACGGTGGGCGGTGGTGTGGGTGGGGGAGCTGGATCTGGTACGACAAACAGTTTTTCGACGCCACCATGCCAGTCATTGATCCCGGACCATGAGGCCACCGTAGTGAAATGGGTGCCATCGTCGGACCACTGGAGAACAAAATCCTCCGGTGACTCCTCCCATCCCCGTGACACCATCCTGATTTCCGCCACGATGACGGCACGGCCTGCCCCGAAGTCGTACTGGAACCAGGAGTCTTCCGAGGGTCCGCCGTTGATCCAGGATTCGCTGGGGTTGTTGTCAAACAGGTGGTAGGCCCGATCATTGCGGTGGGAGGCGGAGGCCACCCCGCCATCGCATTGATCGAGACCACCCGGTGTGCCTCTGAACTCCACCTCGTAGAGGCAGACCTGCATGGTGGCACCAAAGGTGGATCGGGTGATGTGGATGCGCCAGTAGCGATGCGGCAACATGTCTTGTTCCCCCTCTATAGAATGATGGTGCCGCGTGTCAGCACCAGATTGCTGCCCAGCGCGATAAACACCCCGTTGGCGTAGCCCATGCCCGTAATCGAGACGGTTGAGTTGGGCGAACTCTTGGCACCCCAGGAGACTCCATCCACAGAGGTCATCGCCCCGCCGATGGTGCCGTTGGTCGAAATAGCCATGAACAGCCCCTGTCCGTAGACAACCGCCGAGAAGAACATGCTGGTATAGGGGGTGGTCCGGAGTGTCCAGGCGATGCCATCCGGGGAGGTCATCGCCTGCTGGGTGGTGCCGTCCTGGGTGACTGCGACCAGAATGCCGTTGCCATAGGCCACACCGGTCCAGCCGAAGGCATCGTTGGCACTGGCGCGCAAGGTCCAGGTGATGGCATCTGGAGAGGTCATCACCCGGTTGCCGGTACCAGACATGGCCACCGCGACGAACAAACCCAGTGCCGGAACATGGATGACGCTCCTCCAGCTCCGCACAGCCGCCGCCGTCTGCCCGGTCCAGGTCATGCCATCCGGGGAGGTCATCACCTGATTGGTGCCGCTCAGGGAGACGGCCACAAACTTTCCGGCCCCGTAACACACTGATTGCCACTGGAAATCGAGGCCACCGGTACTGCGCTGGGTCCAGGTGATGCCATCCGGAGAGGTCATCACCCGATTGGTGCCGGTCTGGGAGACCGCCACAAACAGACCGTTGCCATAGGTGACTCCAACCCACTGGATATCTGCCGCACTGACACGGGTGGTCCAGTTGATCGCATCGGGAGAAGACATCACCCGATTGCCGGAGCCGGAATTGGCCACGGCGACGAACATGCCGTTGCCATAGGCCACCGACTGCCAGGTGTTGTTGGCCGCAGAGGTGCGGCTCGTCCAGGCCAGTTCCCCGGCACTGCCCGGAGTTGCCCAGACAGGGGGCGAGGTGCCGCCCTGGGATTGCAGCACCTGCCCGGCACTGCCATTGGCCAGGCGGGTGGGTGTCCCGGAGGCCCCTCCATACAAGAGATCACCCGCCGTCGTCATGGGGTTGGCCATCTTGGCGGTGATCTGCGACTGGATGGCAGAGGTGACACCAGACAGGTATCCCAATTCAGTAGATGTCACCGCCGATACCGCCACTTTGCCGGAGCCATCGCTTACCAACGCCCTGCTCACGGTCAGGTTGCTGCCGGTGATGGTGGTGGCCGCTCCAGTCACGGTGGCCTGTTTGCCGGACAATTGCGTCTGAATGGCCGATGTCACCCCGCTGAGGGTGCCGATTTCCGTGGTGGTCAGATTGGCGACCGCGTTATTATAAGCTGCCGTCAGATGGTAATACTGCCCGGCAGCACCTCCCTGCAGGTTGGTCAGCGAGGCATGGTCCGATACCCCCGCCGGGATGGGGCTGTAGATGCGGGAATTTCTGTTCAGATCCGTGTTGCCGTCGTACAGCAGCGTCAAAGTGGTCGGCAGGCCACCCTGGGAAAGGGCGTAATCGATAGCCCCCAGTTTGCTGGTGGCGGCAATCGAGAAGGTATTCTGCACGGAGTCCCAGGTCTGCGGCATGTAGATGGGAGAAATGCTCGTGAATGCCGTGGCAGAGAGTGTCATGAACAGCCCGCGCCATTTGTTCCAGGACACGCCAGCCTCGTTGATATACCCGCCCGGCACCGCAATCGTCACCACAGTCGGCGAGGTATAACCGATGATCTGGTAGAGCCCCTTCGGAGTCTGAAGATAGTTGGACACCTCGTGGTTGCTGCTGGCATCCCCACTGACGAAGGGGGTACCGGAGGCGGCGGTGGTCGTTCGGGTGGTACCGGTGCCGGTCGTGGTAATGCTCATTCCCTCGACGATCACCTCGAACATACGCCGGGCCGCGACAGTCAACCGGCCATCGGCGGTGGTATCCACCCCGCCATACAGAGAGACCGTCCAGATACCGGCCGGAATGGTGGTCCGACCGAGGGCGGTATCGTACAGCCAAGCCGCCAGGGGCACGGTACTGGTGGAGGCGGTGACACTCACCTCCAACTCTCCGGTGGTGACCGGCGTTTTGGAAAGGGTGTTGACCGCCAGCCCGTTTTGCGCCCCGGCGGCAAGGATGGCGGGCGAGGCATTGTAGAATGCCTCTACCCCCGCTGCGCCGGGAGAGCCTATCGATAGAGGCAGGTTGCGGAAAGAGGTGCCATCCCACTGGATCAGATCCCCCGGCCACAAGGCCGTCAGCACCGTCTGGTTCGGATCGGCCAATGGGGTCAAGAGAACCCATTGTTTGTCCCCCCGCAGAAACATGGCCAGCCCACCGATGGGGGGTGCAGGCACCGCCCCGGCGGTTCCCGCCGAGGTGGTGGAGGCGGCACCCATTTCCGGGATGTTGGCAGGCGGAATGCTGTCTGATGCGGACAGCTCTGTCGGGCGGCCATCGGTCATCCTCCAGCAGAGTGGTTTTTTGGTAGCCATGTCTGTTCTCCAAACGCGCAAAGGCAATAACCCCCTGGCTTGTCAGCCAGGGGGAACAGATCTTCCTGGCCGTTATGCCAGGACAGCCCCGTCGGACGGACGAAAGGCAATGCCCGTGGCCGAGGTGGCCACGCCCAGAAATTGGCAGAGATTGCCGCTCGCACTGGGCACCGTGGCGGTTGCGGCACCGGGGGTGGAGGCACTGAGAAAATAGCGCGTCCCGGCCGTCTTGCCGGTCACCGCATCGTTCAGCCCATCCAGGTAGACATCCACATTGCCACCCGAGGTGGCACCGGTCTTCACAAAGCCGTTGGCCGGTTTGGTGGCATCGGTGGCATCGGCCTTCCGGGCCTTCGAGACACCGGCCACATCATGAATGTTGACGAAATCACCGGCGGCCAGGTTTTCCGAGGCCACCACATTGACCAGTTCCGGTCCGACACCGGTGGGCAGGATGTTGAGGGCGACGTGGCCTGTGGCATCCAGGGCCACCCCTTTGCCGGCACTGGCGACACCGGCGGAGCTGTCCACCAGGGCGGTTTCCACGTAGAGGCCCGTGGTCCGGTCCAACTTGAGAAATGCATCGATAGCCATGGTTTGCTTCCTTTATGCGAGGGTGATGGAGGGTTTGGGATTGAGAAACAGGGACTGCGCCGTGATCGGTTGCCCGATCACCTGCACAAAACCTGTGCTGGGCGGCACCTGGGTCAGTCGACCATTGGTACCAAGAAAAACGGGTCGGGCGATGTCCCATACCCAGGATGATTCGATCATCTCGCCGATCACATGCACTGTGACGAACTCATCTGCGACAGCCGCGTGGGCCGTGATGCCGAACAGTCTACCGGCATGGCTGACATCACTGCTGTCCGCATAGACCGCACGGCCTGCGCTGTCCAGCAGGATGGCCCGATGGCCGCCCAGAATCTGCCCGGCCTGGAGAACAACCTGGTTGCCGGAACCACCGGGTGAGCCAGGGTTGCCGGGCGGGCCTGTCGCTCCTGTCGGCCCCCGCATGGTGATGTCCTCCCAAAAGCCCGTATCGGGTGGGGAATGGTCCGCATGGGTGTCCAGGCAGACAAACAGGTTGCCACTGGCAGAGACGACCTGCCCCTTCTGGTAGGTGACACCGGCTGTCCAGATGCCCTGGTATGCGGAACCCAGGGAAAGGATGGTGCCGTTTTTGACAATGCTGGCGTTGATGATGGCGTCGATGATGTTCATGAATAAGCAAGGGCCTCCCGGTTGTTCCATGCCTGGGTGAACTCGGCGTGCCCCGCAAACCGCACGGCCACGACCTTGCCGTCCACATAGTCCAACCGCTGAATCTGCCAGACGTGGTCCGAGTCCAGAGAGCCGGGCACGGCGTAGCCCAGATAGCGCAATCCGTCGGCGGTGTAGGCGCAATTGACGATCAGACCATCGGTATTTTGCTGGACAATGGATGGTGCAACTTTATGTGGATGCGACATTTCACCCCCCTTTCAAAATGCCAAACCCCGCCAGGGCGGGGTTGGTGGGTGATAGACTGGGCAAAGTGAGTGGCGGTACCTTTTTCCTGCGATACCGGTCATCCCACAACGTTTGCACGACGCGCAGCACATCGAACAGTCCGAGCCGATCCCGGCAGAAGACGTACACCCTTGGGTGCGTCTTGGCCAGCAGTTCGAAGCGGTTGTCATCGCTGTGATGCGCACCCAGCAGGCACCACATGCAACCGCTGCGGTCGTAGCCCATGTCATATAGGGGCGAATACGGCAACGACTCGCGCCTGATGTACTCCCGGACATCCTGCCCTGTCCAAAAAGCAATCGGCGTTGACCGGGGCGACTTCATGTGATAGGCGTTGCAGCCGTAATGCTTGTACGAGAGTTCCCTCTGCATGGACTCTTCCGCCCGAGTGCCGACGAACGGTGGGCCGAAAATTTTCATCGCTCGGGCCAGAGGTTCCTTCTTGAGCACGTCGCAGCATTTGTCCGACACGCGAAAACCGCAGTCGATAAGGGGCTTCCAGACGTCCGGGATTTCGCCCAGGCGGCTTTTGGTCCCCTTGGAGGTCATTCCGGTCAGACGCAGCCGCTTGGTCGCCGTCTCTCCCTTGGCGCGTTGTACCTCGCCGACATATTGGGAGACGCGCTTGCTGACCACCGGATAGCCAAAGGTCTCGATCACCTGCCGGAACCCCCGCTTGGGCCGGATCTCATGCACATTCGGGATGCTCCGGACAAAATGGACGTTTTCTGGAAACTCCAGCCCGGTGTTGGAAAACACCGCCGGAACCTCCGGATAGCCGCATTTGTTCCGCACCAGATCCAGCAGCACGGTGGAGTCAAGCCCGCCGGAGAAGGACACGGACACCCGCCCACCGAATCGGGAATGCCAGTCTATAATTCTGACACAAGACTCTTCGATCTTGCGATCCAGGCTCCAGGCATATCTGGCCTTCAGCTCCTCATCCGTGAGGGCTGCTTTCGAGTGACTCATCATTTGCTGACACCCCCTTTTCCACTATCGCCTATTGATGCGCACCGCATTCCTGAATCTGTCTTCCGTCGTCGGTTCTACTGTGACGGCAATCCCCATCTTTTTGGCCAAATTTTGTGCCATCTGCGCCTTCAACGGATCGCCATCGTCGATGATTTCCTGGAGAGTCTCCCTGGATTGGTTCTCTCTTTGCCGCCTGTAAAGTTCTACCGGATCAAGTGGATGCGCCATGTTATCCTCAAAAATGCCAGACCCCGCCGGGGCGGGGTCTGTAAGTGAAAAAACACGCTGGAAATCCGCATCATTCCTCACGACAGCCCATACCCGAAGATCATCCACTTGGTAGCGGTAATCTTCAGCGCGGTTGCGACCCCTCTGGCCGCCAAGGTGCGGCTGCCTGTGGCACCGGAGGGGGACAACATGAGGGTGTCTGTGGTAATGGCAATCGTGACGGTGTTCCGCTCGTTGACAAACCATATTTGCGTGCCGACCGGAAACGCCACGCTGCTGTTGGCCGGAATGGTGAAGGTTCGGGCGGTGTTGTCTGCGGCAGGGTGCAGGATCTGCTTGCCCGCATCGGACAGAACGAGGGTGTAGTTGGCAGAACGGCTGTTCTGGAGGATTTCCTTCGCCGCTTTGCCATTCAACTGTGCCTGAATGGCCGACGTAACACCCGCCACATACCCCAACTCAGTCGCAGTCACAGCAGATACGGCCACCTTGCCGTTTTCATCGCTGACCAACGCCCGGCTCAAAGCCAGATTGCTGATGGTGATAGAAGAAACAGCCCCGGTGAACAGGGCAGAGTCCTCCGCAACCATGCGCACCCAGTCCGACGGTCCTGGACCAGCACGTTTCCAGATGGTCCCGTCGGTCTGAAAGAAAGCAGAGCCGACGGGAATACCCGACGTATTCACCATAACTGGCGGTTGCACACCAGAGAACAGGCCGATGTTGTCACCGATGGAAACCGCTTCCACCCGGTAGGCATGGTTAAAATCCAGTGCATTCATCGGCCTGTCTCCTGATGTTGGCGGGCTGCTGCGACCCTTACGAATAGATATCGTAATAGCAGTTGAGGGTTCGCGTGGTGAAGGTGGTCACCGCATTGGTGGCATTGACCATCAACGCCAGGGTGGTGCTGGTGACCACGGGGTAGACTTCCAGACCCGCGATGGGGGCACCGATGGTGAGGATGGACGAAATGTTGTAGTCAATCTCACTGGTCGCCCGGTTGAAAATGGCCGATACCGTCCCGGCCCACTTGTTATTCCCGGACGCAACGACGACCCGCCACTCGGCAGAGAAGCACCCCTCGATATGGTGGGTGGAAAAATCGGTGGTACAGACCTCTGTCGCCGTACCGCCACTGACGGAACCGAAATGGAAGGTGCGGGCCGCGCTGAGGTTGATGTCCAACTGATGCAGCCCCTTCATGACCGCATCGTTCAACTGGATGAAATTCACCGGCTCGCTGTGACCGGTGCCGATCTTGTTGTCGAGTTCCCCGATGGCCGTCTCCAGAGAGCCACCGTCGGTCACGACGTTGTTGCTGGAGTAGTCCGGCGTCTCGTTGCCGTCCGCAGATTTTCCGACAAAACTCTTGATGAAACCGATCTCGGTGGAGGAGGCCGCCCCCTGCTGCACCCAGATGGTGCCGTTGTACGAAAACTGTTTGCCCGCGTCCGTGCCACTCTGGACATAGAGGGCATCCCCCTTGGTCGCGGTGTTCGTATCCTCGACCAGGGTGGCACCGGAACCGGGGGTGCCCGTGACGACAAAAACATTCTTGTTCGCGCCGGTGATGTTGTCGAACAAGATGCGGTCGTTGGCGACGATGGCGGTGCCGTCCAGCGTGCCGGTATTCATCGCCGTCGTGGCCGCCGCCAGATCGGCATAGGAGGTGGTGACATGCAGCTTGGCCGGTTCACGCCAGGAGATGCCCTGCAGTGCTGCCGCCATATCGCTGCTGTCCTGGGTCCGCAACCACTTATCGGTCCCGACGCCACTGCTCTTTTTGACGAACATTTGTCCATCAGTGACGTTCAAATAGAGCGACCCGACCGGGGCCAGAGAGGCATCCCCCGCCGCACCCGGCACACCGGCCCCAGACATCACCTGAGCCAATCCATCCAGGTTGATACCCTTCTTAACCTGAAACATAGAAAAACCCATCTTTGCAACTCCTTACCCATTTGAGTGATTGAAACGTCAGTTGAAAATGCCAATTTTGCTTGTTCTGGCCGTGAGTTCGCCGTCATAGCCGCTGGTCACAACCAGTTTGACCTTGTCGCCATCCACCACCACATCCAGCTCATACGGGATGGTCCCGCAGTCACCCAGGATGGCAAACTCTGTAAACAGGACGTCGCCACCGCGACGCATACATTGAATCGTGCTGGTTACCGCCAGATCATGGCTGTCGTCCGAGAGCAGCAACATCCAGCGCACCACCCGGAAAAACGAGGGCATGACCACATAGTCGACGACCGTCGCCACCCCCTTTTGCAGGCCGTCCACCCGGATGGGATTCAGTCCAAACGGCCAACCGGAGGTGGCCAGGACGGGCGGTGACGAAAAATCGAACCGCTCCTCGTGCAGAGCAATGTTGACCTGTTCGTCGACGAGGGGCACACGGATGGACTCCCGGACGAGTGAGACGCGGATTGGTTGTTCCATCGCGCCGCTCCTCAGGAGCCGTTGCTGCGGGTGATATCCGGCAGGATGGTGATCTTGCCGGACATCAACGTCTTCACTACGGGCGGGTTGTCCGGGATCACCCGCTGAAAGTCGAAGACATAGATCCCCGGCGCGAAGAGATCCGTTTCTGCCGAGGTCAGGGTCAACACCGTTTCCCCCTTCAGCGACTGCGGGCTGGCCGGGAAAACGATCTTCTTCTGGAATACGGCCTCGCTGTCCTCGTCATTCATGTTCTGTTTCATGGTGAACCACAGCGCGTGGCCGGTGATGTTGACCGGTTGTCCGGCACCGTCGGTGAATTCGAACGCAAACTCCCGCGTATCCCCCCGGTAGAGAGGGGAAAGGTTGGCTTTGAAAGACATGCGGGTTGCTCCTGGTGGATGTTGCGAAAGGGCTCACAGGCCTGTGGATGGATCCGGCTGCCTAGCAAGTCTCAACAGTGCCATACCCCTGCCATCAGGCTGGACTTCCACAACCTGATAAAGGAGGCCATCCACCGTCACCTCGTCACCGGTCATGGGAAGAAAACCCAGATCCGGCAGACGGACTTCCAAGGTGGGTTGCGGCACAACGGCATCCAGGCCATTTGCGCCCGCACCCATCAGGGTGACACTGAGGTTCTTTTCCGTGAAAATGCCGGTGATGGGAAATGACTGCTCTGCCAAATTCGGTTGATTGCGCAGAGCAGGACGATAGGCGATCGGTGTGCCGAAAGTGGCCAGGCACGACCGATTCGCCAGTCCGGACAAGGTGTCCCACCGGCTCACGTCACCACCCCATTCAGCCGCACCCGGACGATGCCGTCCCCAACCGCAGCGGCCACGATGGCACAACCGATCAGCGTGTTGGCACCTGCGGTCGTGGTGACGTTTTTGGCCGTGTTGTCCCAGTAGACTCTGCCCCCCTGGGTGACGGCCACGGCGGCCTTGGGCAGATCCACCACCCCTTCGGTGACCATTTCCACGTTTGCGCCGATGGCGGCAGCGGAGAGGGCTACACCGAACAGTGTACCGACCAGCACTCCATCGCCGCTGTTCACGGCCACAGGGGCGACTACCGTGACGGTGTCGCCCGGTTGCACGTAGTTTTTCATCGTTTTTCCTCGTTATTGGTTCAGGTTGGGAGTTTACATGCCGGAATTTTTGAACAGCCCGCGCCAGTCGATGGCCTTGGCCCCGAAGTCCAACCGGGCCTTGATCTCCACCCCGTCCACATCAAAGCCGACGCGAGTTTCGATGTAGACACCGTTCTGGCCTTCCAGATAGGCGTACTCGATGGTGTCGATCTGGCCGGGATTGGCCGACATGTACCACGCCTTGTCGCCATTGACGGCAGCATCCAGGCGCGGTTCGGCAATCACCGTCAGGGTGCGCAACGACTGCGGCACCACGTCGGTGGATTTGGCCGGAACCATGTTTACCGCCAGAAGCTGCTCGGCGGTCACCTCCAAGGCGGCCGGGACGATGATGAAGGCCGGTCGGACATTGATGATGGTCTGGCCATCCACCCCGGTCTGGGTGCCCATGCTCTTGCGGGCCGTGCCCAGAGTGGCAACGGAGATGGCCGCGCCAGACGCTGCCAGATTCTTGTGACCGGCATGGAACAGGGCAATGCCGTCGCCCATGTTCGGGTTGGCCGTGATGATGCCCCACACCACGTCACTCTCCAGATTGGCCGCCGCTACCCCGAACAACTGCGGGATGCGGGTGAAGGCATTCAGATCGTCGTTGACCAGCACCTGCCGGGAGATGGAGATGATCTTCCCGTAGGTCTCCACCCGGTAGGACTCCTTGCCTTCGCCGAGCGGTCCCCGCTTGTATTCGCCGCCCTCATTGACCTTGTCCAAGGCCGGGGCTTCCCCCAATTGCACCCGGGACATGGCTTTGAAGTCGCTGGCCGTCACCTGACGGCAGAAGGGCTGGAAGGTGCGCGGGGCGGCCTCATAGGCGGTGCGCAGGGTTTTGTTGGCCACGTTGGCCAGAATATTCGGGAAATCCGACTCAGTATGCAGCGCACGAGTGGCCAGTTCATACCGGGTCAGGCCACGGGTGGTGTGGACCCCGCCACCGCTGCTCTCCACAAACATGCGGGCCATCTCCAGCAGGGTCAGGCCACGCCATTCACGAGCGGAGTCGGAGAGTTTGTGCGCCGTCGGGTCAAAGCGGTGCAGCAGGGCATTTTCCACTGCCGCATTGCGGGTGGTCCGCTCATCGTGGCTGGTCATCACCACATGGTTGCGGATCTCGCCAGCACTGCTGGAACGGCGAGCGGCCTCATCGATAAGACTCCGGCGGGCTTCGTCCAGGCCGACGCCCTCTTTCACCAGTCGGTCGGCAAAGGAACGGTCCACTTTCAGTTTCTCCTGGGCATCGTAGATGTCCACCGTCCGTTGCCGCTCGGCGGCCACCGCCTGCCGGGTCATGGTTTCGGCATCCTCCGAGCGGGTCGGCGCAGGAGGGTCGACGGGTTTGATTGCGGTGCTGGACCGGGTATCAACGGGTTTCGTTGCCATCTCCTCCAGAGGCTTGCTCTGGGCGGGCATCTCTGCCGCTTGGTGGCGGGTGGCAACCTCGGCGACCGGTTCGGTCGCCACTTCAGTCTTTACGGGTTCGGGCATTTCATCAGCTCCTCTGATTTGGGTCAGTTGACAGGGGTGTTTGGTTGGTTCGGCGGAACGAAAGCCCGCACCGGGGTCGGCACCAATCGGCACGGCGGACAACTCCAGGGGCATCCAGTCCACCGCCCGCCAGAGCGGCACCTTCCCACGCTCCTCGGTGACTTCATACTGGCGCACCATGTAGCCCACCGAGACGTTGCGCAGGATACCTTCCTGGACATCCCGGAAGATGGCGGCAACCCCCTCCCGGCTGGAAAAGCGCACAGTGGCGCGCCCCTCTCCATTGGCAACCCAGGCCCGTTCCACAACCCCCAGAATACTCTCCAGGGATGAGGCGTCATGGCTGTTCAACAAGGGTGCCCCGCTATTCAGTCGGGAGAGGTCCACATGCGCAGCGTCTACGGAGAGTGTCTCGTCATACGGCTTGCCGGTTCTCCAGTCGGTTCGGCGCACGCTGGCTCCGGTGGACCAGACCATCTCGACGGTGCGCTCCTCTCCGTTCACCGTCCCTGGAACAAAGTTGGCCGACCTGACTTGCATCGGCAGATCGATCTGTTTATGCGGCATTGGCGGTCTCCGTTGGCTTGGGTTGCCCGTTCTTTGTGGTTTTGCGGGCATCGATATCGACGATGATCTTGTAAAGATCCCAAATCTGGTACATCTCGTTGAACTCAGCCATCACCACATCTGGATCGTACCCCTGGCGGGAAACTGCCGTCTGCGGTGACATCAGCCCGGCCCGCACCGCGAGAATTTCCGCCATGATGTCCTTTTGCGGATCGACGGCCTCAAACCGGGGTGGCGTCCATTGCAACCGGATGGGGATATTGCCGATCAACCCGGCGGCTTGTGCTGTTGCCAGGAACCGGTTCCAGACCGGCTGGCAAATCTGCGGGATCAGCACATGCCGCTGTGTCGCATCCACCCGGCGACGGAACTCAATCAGGCCCGCCCGGATAGAGGAGTAGTTGACCTTGGAAAGGTCGCCGGTGAGCAACTCGTAGGTCAGTCCCAACCCGGCGGCCACCGCGTGGTTGTGCAACTGGGCATACTCGGCATACCCCGACGTGGAGGCCGGTTGGCCGAAACGAATGTCCCGGCCAGGGGGCAGGTATTCCAGCATGCCGGGCACCAGATCCTCTATTTGCTTGAACGACTCCTCTTCGCCACCTGTGCTGGGGGGCGGCTCTGCGTTGGTCACAAAGCCGACGAAGCAGGCCTCCATCTTTTTGCGCACCAACTCGGACATGTCGTAATCGTCCAGGTCACGCATGCGCAGCAGGGCCGGGGCAAACCAGGTCACACCCCGGTTTTGGCCGGGGCGCAACCGGTCGTACAGATGCAACACGTCTGTGGCAGGGATGCGGACGCTCTTGGCCATGCCCTGCCTGGCAGAGCCTGGGTGACGGGGGTAGATCCAGTAGGCTACCCGCATCCCGAATGAGTCAAACTCGATCCCCTGCTGGATGAATCCACCCCCCGGCAGATCCCGGTCGGCAGTACCGTCCAGGTGGTCACACTCCAGCACCCGCAACTGCAACGGCACCTGCAGGCCAAACGACGACGGCCTGTTCACCATGTGCAGGAGGCACTCGCCACTCTCAACCATGCTGCGAGCCATCAGTGTCTGGATGCCGTAGAAGGTGGTGCGACCATCGGCATCGCAATTTTCCGTGAAGGCATCCCACAGATCGGTGATCTGGTCATCCAGTGCCTGGGTGGCCGCCTTGGGGCGGGGACGGATGCCCGCACCCACCATACTGGAGGAGTGTGTCATGACGGCCTTCGCCGCATACGGATTGTTGCGCACCAGGTCTCTGGCCCGGTCTCGCAACCGGATAGAGGCCGTGGCAATCTCGGCATTGGCGTCCGTGCCAGCAGTCGTCCAACCGCTGGTCAAGCGTCCGGTCTTGGCACCCTCGTAGCCACGACGGAGGGCCTGCAATGCGTATCTGGTACGGGCACGCTTCATCGCGGCCTCCGGTGCGATCCATCCCACCAGGCCATCCAACCATCTCGCCATGTCGTTACTCCCTGGAAAAACTCAGACGGGTGCGGGTGGAGCGGGCCTTGCCGGAAGCGGCTGCCAGCTCATTCTCAATCATGCGAATGCGGCGCAGCAGATCCGACTCGGAGCCATACTCCACCGTCTTCCCCTCATGCGTAACGCGCAGGGCACCGGCGGCATAAGCCTCCTTCAGTGCGTCCAATTCTGCCTGGGTAAAGCCCATCATCGACCTCCATTGATCCACCTGTCGCGCAGTGGTCCCAACCAGGAGGACTTGCGCGGTTTGTCTGGCATGATAATTTTGAGCTTTTTCGGCACGATAATCTGCACGGCGACGTGTGCGACAGGCTCAGGAGGGGGTTGCCCCTCTTTCAGAGGATATTGCTCACGCTGGTCGGCCTCTTTGCTCAACTGCAAGCCCATGGAGATCAGCCCGTGCAGGGCCGCCATGGCATAGACCCGGCAGTCCAACGCCTCATTGCGGTCGTGGGACTTTTTGACCCACTCCCGGATGGGACGGCCTTTGTTGTAGCGGGTGGTGATCTTTTCCGCCGTCAACTGCCGAAACCACTCGGCATCCCGATCCAGGGGGAAATGGCAATAGCCTGGACCCGGCTCTTTCAGCCGCAATCGGGAGTAGATGGACTCCTTCGCCGCATCCACACCCACCATGAAATGAGGCACCCGGCCCTTGTTGTTGCGACTGGAGCGACTCGGCCAGATGGGTTTGCCCATGCCGCCCAACCCCTTGATGGCCCAGATGCGCCGCTCCTGCCGGGTGCGGCAAAAGGTATAGGCCTCCATGGAACGGTGACCACCGGTATCGATGGCAGCCGCCCGGACATACAGATCGGACACCTGCCGGGCATGGGGATAGGCACGGTACAGGATGTTTTCCAGATCCTGCCAAACCGCAGGCCCGGCCGGGTCGCCCCACAACACCCAATAGGCCACCGACCAGGACTCTTCATCCCGGCCCCAGCCGACGATTTCCAATTCCAAACGGTCGTCCTGGACATCGACACCGGCTGTGAGAAGAACGATACCAGGAGGCAGCAGCGCGCCAAACATCTCCCGCCGCGCCATCAACCCATCGCCATCCAGTTGCTCAGCACTCTCTTCCCATGGCAGGCCAAGTTTCGTGTTTTTCCAAACCTTCATG
>PEAG01000028.1 GCA_002753505.1 Magnetococcales bacterium HCHbin5
CGCGTTGCGCAAATTTTCTGCGAAAATTTGCTTTGGGAAAACGCGCCGTTCATGCAGGGGCTTTGCCCCTGCACCCCACCGGGGACCGTGACGGTCCCCGGACCCCTGCAATAGTTTAAAAAAAACAATCAGGGGACGGTCAATGACGCCCCCAACCCGGTCATCTTGTCCAGAAAAGCGGGGAACGAGGTTTGGATATTGGCACACCGCTCCACCGTCACCGGAGCCCGACAACACAAACCAGCCACCAGCAAACTCATGGCAACCCGATGATCGGTAAAAGAGTCGACAGTGACACCACCCGCCAAACCATCCGGCTGCCCCACAATGCGCACACCATCCGCCTGCTCAGTCACCCGGGCCCCCAAAGCAGCCAACCCCACAGCCATGGCATGGATGCGATCACTCTCCTTGACCCGCAGCTCGGCAGCACCGGTCAATACCGTCTCCCCCTCCGCCAAGGCGGCAGCGACAAAAAAGATGGGAAATTCATCGATGGCGCGGGGAATCAGCTCGGGCGGTACGGTAATACCCCGCAACGCACTGTGCTTGACCCGCAAATCCGCAATGGGCTCCCCACCCTGTTGACGTGGATTGAGAGCCTCAATACTCCCGCCCATGGCGGCCAGCAACTCCAACAGACCCACACGGGTGGGATTCATGCCAACCCCCTGCAACAACAGATCGGAACCGGGCACCAACAGAGCGGCCACCAGCGGAAAGGCGGCGGAAGAGATGTCACCCGGCACGGCCAACAGCTGCCCGGTCAGGGTGGGCCAACCCTCCACCCGCACCCGCAACCCTTCCCGCTCCACCTCTGCCCCGAAGGCGGTCAACATCCGCTCGGTGTGATCCCTGGACTGCTCCGGCTCCTGAACCGAACTGCCACCGGCAGTATTGAGAGCAGCCAACAAAATGGCACTCTTGACCTGGGCCGAGGCCACCGGGGATTGATAATCAAGCGGAATCAGCTCGGTACCCTGAATAACCAACGGGGCTCTGCCCTGGGCCCGGCTCAGAATGCGGGCTCCCATCTGCGACAACGGGGCGACAATGCGCCCCATGGGCCGCTGTCGCAAACTGGCATCCCCGGTCAGAATGGAAAAAAAAGGCTGACTGGCCAGCACACCGGCCAGCAACCGCATGGCGGTGCCGGAGTTGCCCATATCCAACACATCATCCGGCTCCCGAAGACCGTCAAGGCCAACCCCCTGGATTCGGTAGATACCGTTCGGATCCCGCTGAATATCGACCCCCATGGCGCGAAAGGCGGCCACGGTGCGCAGCACATCCTCCCCCTCCAACAGGTGATGGACAGTGGTCTCTCCTTCGGCCAGAGCCCCCAGGATAATGGCACGGTGGGAGATCGATTTATCCCCGGGCAGGGCGATGCTGCCCCGCAGGGCTCCTCCCGCCGTGGCGGTCAGACGGTCCGGGCTGGCATGGTTGCTCATGATTGACTGGCTCATCCCTTTAAAAATTTATTGTCTGCCAGGATGCGATCCCGGGTTGTTTTGGAGCGGGCAAAGATGCCATACAAGGCATCGCCGTTGCCGGCCTCAATCTGTGCCATCAGGCGGTCCAGGTCGTTGCGAAAGCGTGCCAGAATGTCCAGGATGGCGGCAGGATTTTCCAGGCAAATATCGCGCCACATGGTGGGGTCGGAGGAGGCGATGCGGGTAAAATCGCGGAATCCGCCGGCAGCATAGCGAAACACCTCCGCCCGGATATGGTCCTCCAGGTCGGACAGGGTATTGACCACGTTATAGGCCATCAGATGCGGCAGGTGGCTGGTGGCGGCCAGCACCTGGTCGTGGTAACTGGCCTCCATCAGCTCCACCTGGGAACCGGCGGCCTCCCAGACCAGTCGCACCAGCTCCAGGGCGTCGCTGGCGGTGCGGGGGGTTGGTGTCAAAATGGTGCGACTGCCGGCAAACAGGGAGGCAAAAGAGTGTTCCACCCCCACATGCTCTCGGCCGGCGATGGGGTGGCCGCCGACAAAATTGACCTTGTCGGCACCCTTGCCGCCAGATGCGGCGGCGGGCATGAGCTGTTCGCAGGCCTGCACCACCGATTGTTTGACGCTGCCCACATCGGTCACCACGGCACCAGGGGCCAAAAAGGGGGCCAGGTAACCCACCACCGGGGCAATGGAGCGCACAGGTGTGGCCACCAAAACCAGGTTGGCGTTCTGAACCGCCTCGGCGGCATCGGTGCTGCCCTGGTCGATAACCCCCAACGCCAGGGCCTTTTCCAGAGCGGTACGGCTGCGGTTGACCCCCGCCACCTCCCCCACCAGCCCCTGTTCCCGCAGCGCACGGGCCAGGGAGCCACCGATCAAACCGACGCCGATCACGGCTAACTTCTTGATATAAAATGACATAGTATCTTTATAACACCTTGCGGGGATAAGAGCCAAGAATTTTAGCCACCACACCGGCTGTCTCGGTCAACTCGGCCAGGGCAGCGGCCACGGGGGGATCGGTCTGATGTCCTTCCAGGTCGATAAAAAAGAGGTAGTCCCAGGCTTTTTTCAGGGAGGGTCTGGATTCGATCCGGGTCAGGTTGATGTCCCGACGGGCAAAGATGCCCAGCACCTGATGCAAAAAGCCTGGTTGGTCGCGGAAGGAGAACATCAGGCTGGTTTTGTCCTGGCCGGAGCGGGCGGGCATCTCGCGGCCAATGACCAGGAAGCGGTTTTCGTTATCGGCCCGGTCCTCGATGTGGGGTGCCAGCAGGTGAAATTCGTAGGAATCGGCGGCCAGTTCGCAGGCGATGACCGCGGCTCCGGCGGTCTGGCGGGCCTCCCAGACAGCGGCAGCGGTGGAGGGGCACTCCTTGATGGCGACGTGGGGCAGGTGGTCGGTCAGCCATTGTTGGCACTGGGCGATCACGGTAGGTTGGCCGCAGAGGGTGCGAACGGCTGTCAAGCTGGGCTCTTTTGAGAGCAGGTTATGGGTCACCGGCAGGTATATTTCGCCCCAGATGCGGAGTGGGGAGTCCACCAGGCGGTCCAGGGTATGGTTGATCATCCCTTCGGTGGAGTTTTCGATCGGGGTGACGCCAAAGTCGGCGCGGCGCAGCTCCACCTCATGAAACACGTCGTCGATGGTGCGGACGGGAAAGACAAAGGGAGAGGAGCCGAACTGTTTGATGGCAGCCTGGTGGGTAAAGGTGGCTTCCGGGCCCAGGTAGACCACGGTCAATTTGCGTTCCAGGTTCAGCGAGGCTGAGATGATCTCCCGGTAGATGCGGTGCAGGGCGGCGATGGGCAGGTCGCCCTGGTGTCGGGCTTCCAGGCGGCGGTGGATGCGGGCCTCTCTTTCGGGTCGATAGAAGGAGGTATCGTCGCCGCTGCGCTCTTTCAGGGCTCCCACCTGTTGCACCCGTCGTGTACGTTCCATGAGCAGGTCATGGATGGTATCGTCAATCCGGTCGATGGCCTGGCGCAGTTCATCGAGGCTGGTTTCGGGACTGTTCTCTTCTGCCGTGCTGCTCATGGATCTGCCGGAAGGGGGTGGGGTTGGGGGTTGACGGTAAAATCATGCAAAGGATTACCTGATTGGTATCGTAATGGCAATGGATTTTATGCAAACCATTGCCGGGGCTTTGCCCCATATGCGCCAACAGGATTGCGGTTTTCCTTTACGATTGCAGGGGGCTGGGGACCGTGACGGTCCCCAGCGGGGTGCAGGGGCTTAAGCCCCGTATGCGCCAACAGGATTGCGGTCCTTCTTTAAACGATTGCAGGGGGCTGGGGACCGTCACGGTCCCCAGCGGGGTGCAGGGGCAGAGCCCCTGCTGAACTGCGCGTTTTCCCAAAGCCCATTTTCGCAGAAAATGGGCGCAACGCGCACAAAACCGCCCCGCAGGGGCGACCTTGGGAGGGCGGCAGCCCGACTCGCACGACTATGTCGTGGAAAATATTTGGATAAAAAACCAGAACCTTCGGATATTCGGCTTCTCGTTTGATACAAGGCCAGGAACGTTTTTTTTTCAAACCCTCCCAAACTTGGCCAGCTTTCGGTCGGGCTGCCGCCCTCCAGCAGTGCCCCTGCGGGGCGTTTTGGGCGCGCTGCGCCCATTTGCTGCGCAAATGGGCTTCCGGGAAAGCGCGCCCTTGCATGCAGGGGCTTTGCCCCTGCACCCCACCGGGGACCGTGACGGTCCCCGGACCCCTGCAATCGTTTAAAAAAGATTAGAAAAAGAATGGGATTGGTCAACATGTTGGCGCATACGGGGCTTTGCCCCTGCACACCGAACCCCTGCAATTATTCAAAAGAACAACAAGGCTTGCCAGCCTGTCAAGCGGCCATGGGACCATCTTTTCCCTTTTACAGCAACCGGAAGGCTCTGGTACAATGTTCCTTGTCGGTGGCCTGTGCTGGAGTACTCAGAATGACCACACTATACACTTGACGGTCCTTCTGATTGACGCCGAACCCGTGGATTATTATGCCTTCTGCCACTCTCCTCTTCTGCCTTCTGCTGACGGTCCTGTTGTATGCCGTGCCAACGGCGGTGGCCACCCCGTCCAGTGGCAGCCCGCCTGCTGCTGTCAAACAAGATATTCTCCCGTACAACCCCCATGATCTCTACCCGAGCAGCGGGGTCTCCCTGTCGACCCGATGGCTCTCCCAACCAGAAGAGCGCATCATGACGCTCACGTTCGATGACGGACCGGAGGAGCGGGATCTGGCCATCGCTGCCCTGCTGAAACAGTACCATGCCCCCGCCACCTTTTTTTTCCTGGGCCACAAAGTGGAAGCCAGGCCGGAAGTTGTCGAGTCGTTGTTGAGTGACAACTATGAGATCGGCTACCACTCCTACCGCCATCAGCGGTTGAGTTTGTTTTCACAAAACAGATTGTCTGAAGATTTTCGGCAAGGTGTGGCGGCTTTTAACGGTTTGGGCATTCTGGTGACCTGGTTTCGCCCTCCCTATGGCGAGTTCAACCGGGAAATTGTGCAAACCGCCAAAACCCAGGGGATGGAGACCATTTTGTGGACAATCGATTCCAGAGACTGGACCGGGGTCGGGCCCGTGACCCTGGCCAGGGATGTGATACGACGCTTCCACCCCGGTGCCATTTTGCTGTTTCACAGCAATCAGGCGGTCTCGCTGCAGGCCCTGCCCACCATATTGGAGGCGGCCATCCAGAAGGGGTATCGGTTGGTCTCTTTGACAGAGTGGCGCACCATGATCCAGACAGCCCAACGGCGCATGGAGGCAAAAAACCTGAAAACACCCCAGCCCTGCACCATCCAACAGGTACCGGAACACCCCACCCTCAGCGAGTGCAAGTAAAAAATCAAGCCATTGCAGGGCGATGGGGACCGTCACGGTCCCCGGGATCATCGCGTCGTTCTTTTGAACAATTGCAGGGCTATGGAAACCGTCACGGTCCCCGGGATCATCACGTCGTTCTTTTGAACAATTGCAGGGGTCTGGGGACCGTCACGGTCCCCAGCGGGGTGCAGGGGCGGAGCCCCTGCTGAACTGCGCGTTTTCCCAAAGCAAATTTTCGCAGAAAATTTGCGCAACGCGCACAAAACCGCCCCGCAGGGGCGACCTTGGGAGGGCGGCAGCCCGACTCGCACGGTTATGTTACGGAAAATGTTTGGATAAGAAAGCAAAACGTTCGGATATTGCGCTTTGATTGTATTACGCTTCTTGTTTGATACAAGGCCAGGATCGGTTTTTTTTCCAAACCAAATAACCTTTGGCCAGCTCTCGGTCGGGCTGCCGCCCTCCAGGAGTGCCCCTACGGGGCGTTTTGGGCGCGCTGCGCCCATTTGCTGCGCAAATGGGCTTCTGTGAAAGCGCGCCCGTTACATGCAAGGGCTCCGCCCCTGCACCCCGCCAGGGGGATGATCCCCCTGGACCCGCAATCATTCAACAGCAACGGAAATCAGTAAAGCGAAGCGAAGTAAAGCGAAGAACAAGACTAGACGCGGGCATGCTGCTCAAGAAAACGAACATCATTCTCAAAAAACAGCCGCAAATCGTGAATACCATACTTCAGCATGGCCAACCGCTCCACCCCCATGCCAAAGGCAAAACCTGAATATTTTTCCCGGTCAATCCCCACATTGCTCAACACCGCCGGATGGATCAACCCACACCCCAACACCTCCAACCAACCATTCCCCTTGCAAACCCGACACCCCTGCCCCCCACAAAACAGACACCCCATGTCCACCTCGGCCGAAGGCTCGGTAAACGGGAAAAAAGAGGGCCGAAACCGAACCGGCAACTCCCGCTCAAAAAACAAGCGCAAAAACTGCGCCAGGATACCCTTGAGTTGACCAAAATGCACCCCCTCATCCACCAGAAAACCCTCCACCTGGTGAAACATCGGCGTGTGCGTCAAATCGGAATCACACCGAAACACCTTGCCCGGCGCAATAATCCGCAACGGCGGCGAACGGTTCTCCATCACATGAATCTGCACCGGCGACGTGTGGGTCCGCAACAAACGCTTCTCACCCCGCGGACCAGACGGCAAATAAAAGGTGTCATGCATCTCCCGCGCCGGATGATCAACCGGAATGTTCAACGCCCCAAAATTGTGCCAATCATCCTCCACCTCGGGCCCCGTCGCCGACGGAAAACCCATACTACTGAAAATATCTGTAATTTCCCGCAACGCCCGCGTGATGGGATGCACCCCACCCACCGACGGCAACCGCCCCGGCAAGGTCACATCCAACCGCTCCGACTGCAACCGCAGATCCAGATCCCGCCGCTGCAACAGCTCCAGGCGAGCCGCCAACACCTCATTGAAAACACCCTTCAAGGCATTGGCCAACTCACCCAATACAGGCCGCTCCTCCGCACTGACTCCACCCAGACCACGCAACAACTGGGTCAGAGCCCCCTTCTTGCCCAAAACCTGTACCCGAATCTGCTCCAGATCCGCAACCGACTCCGCCCCCTGCAAACGCGCCAACGACTCCCGCTGCAGCGACTCCAACTCCATGCGCATGGCGTCAATCGTCACGCGACCGCCACCGTCGCACCCTTGGCACTCTGCACCAGAGCCGCAAACGCCTCCGGCTGCGAAACCGCCAACTCAGCCAATACCTTGCGATCCAACTCAATGCCCGCCTTGTGCAAACCATCCATGAAACAACTGTAGGACAAACCACTCAACCGCGCCGCCGCATTGATGCGGGTTATCCACAACGCCCGAAACTCCCGCTTCCGCACCTTGCGGTCACGATACGCATACTGCAACCCCTTCTCCACCTTCTGGACCGCTACCCGGAAACAACTCCCATTGCGACCCTGATACCCCTTGGCCAGCTTCAATACTTTTTTGTGACGCGCCCGCGCTGGTACGCTCGGCTTGACTCGCGGCATCGCCGTGTCTCCCTTGGATGATCGTGAACAATTAAATTACAAATTAAGATTGGGCAACATACGGCGCACAGCCGCCTGGTCCACAGCCGCTACCATGTCAACACCACACATGTTGCGCTTCCGCTTGGAACTCTTCTTGGTGAGGATGTGCCGCTTGTACGCCTTGTTGCGCAACAATTTACCGGAGCCGGTCGTCCGAAAACGCTTGGCCGCCCCCCGATGGGTCTTGATCTTAGGCATGATTCTCTGTTAACTCCTCGAACTGTCACGGCAACGCCAATAACCACCCGGCATTGCACAGCAAAAAAAAACAACGCTCGTCAAAAACCTACGACTCCGACTCGCCACCCCCAGCCTTCTTGGGAGCCGTCCCCGGTGCCAGAACCATGGTCATCTGCCGCCCCATCAACTTGGGCACCTGCTCCACCTTGGCCTCCTCCCCCAGTACATCCCGCACCCGATGCAACAAAGCCATCCCCAAATCCTGATGGGCCATCTCCCGACCACGAAAACGCAAGGTGCACTTCACCTTGTCCCCATCATCCAAAAATTTGCGAATACTCCTGAGCTTGACGTCAAAGTCATGCACATCGGTCGCCGGACGAAACTTGATCTCCTTGATGTCAATCCGGGTCTGCTTTTTGCGCGCCAACCGCTCACGCACCGCCTTCTGATACTTGAACTTGGTGTAGTCCATGATCTTGCAGACCGGAGGCTTGGCCTGCGGGGCCACCTCCACCAAATCCAGACTGGCCTCAATCGCACGAGACAAGGCTTCCTGGCGGCTGACAATGCCGACCTGTTCCCCCTTCTCATCAATCAAACGCACCTCGGGCACTCGAATCTGCTCGTTGATGCGTGCGGTATCCGCAGCCGCTGCAGGCGCAGTCGGCGCAGAAGGTGCAGCCGGCGCGTGATGAGGCGTGGGCGACGGCGGTCTCGGTTTTAACGGTGGTTTGGCGATGATATTCTCTCCCAATTAATGTTTGTTGGTCTCTTCCAGCAGCAGTTGATCCGCAAAAGCCGCCACCGGCATACTGCCCAGACTCTTGCCGGCTCGATTGCGCGGGTTGACCGCCCCCTCTCTCTTTTCCTGCTCTCCCACAATCAACAACCAAGGCACCCGCTTCAAGGTGTGCTCGCGAATCTTGTAGCCCACCTTCTGGCTGCGCAAATCCGCATCCACCCGCAAACCCAGGGCTCGCAAACGGTCCCGCACCTCAGTTGCCCAATCGTTCTGATCATCGGTAATGGTCAACACAACCGCCTGCACCGGAGCCAACCATACCGGAAAATTGCCCGCATAGTGCTCGATCAGGATGCCAAAAAACCGCTCCAGCGAACCCATCAGGGCACGGTGAATCATGATGGGCCGTTTTCGCCCGCCATCCTCACCAATGTAGTATATATCAAATCGCTCCGGCAAATTAAAGTCTAATTGAATGGTGGAACATTGCCATTTGCGGCCAATCGTGTCGGTAATCTTGACATCAATCTTGGGACCATAGAAGGCACCCCCCCCCACATCCTCCACGAAGGCCAGCCCGCGCTGGCTGATCGCCTGCTTCAACGCCGCCGTGGCCTGGTTCCATATCGCATCCGATCCCACCGATTTGGCGGGTCGGGTCGAAAGATTGATCTCGAATTCGCTGAAACCAAACGCCTGCAAGGTGGAGAGGGTCAACTCCAGAATGCCGCTGATCTCCGCCTCGATCTGATCCTCACGGCAAAAGACGTGGGCATCATCCTGGGTAAAGCCCCGCACCCGGAACAACCCATGCAGCACACCCGACATCTCATAGCGGTAGACGGTACCCAACTCCGCCCAGCGCAAGGGAAAATCCCGATGCGAATGGAGATGGGTATTGTAAATCAAAATATGAAACGGGCAGTTCATCGGCCGGATCTGGTAGGGTTGCTCATCCACCAGCATCGGGCTGAACATGGACTCCTGGTAAAAATCCAGGTGACCGGAGGTGCGCCACAGATCCAGGTTGGCGATATGGGGGGTGAACAGCAGTTCATAGCCCGCCGCCACATGCACCTTTTTCCAGTAGCTCTCGATCACCTGCCGCACCCTGGCCCCCATGGGGTGCCAGAACACCAGTCCGCCGCCGGCTTCCTCATGGAGCGAAAACAGATCCAGCTCCCGCCCCAGACGGCGATGATCCCGCTTTTCCGCCTCCGCCAACTGGTGCAGATAGCCGTCCAACGCCTTTTTGTCCGGCCAGGCGGTGCCATAAATCCGTTGCAACTGTTTGTTGCGGGCATCCCCGCGCCAATAGGCCCCCGCCACCGACAGCAGCTTGAACGCCTTCAAATAGCTGGTATTCGGCACATGGGGACCACGGCAGAGATCCACAAACGCCCCCTGCTGGTACAGGGAGATGGTCTGCTCCTCCGGAATGGCGGCAATAATCTCCGCCTTGAACAGCTCCCCTTGCGCCTCAAAAAAGCTGAGGGCTTCGTTGCGTTTCATCTCCGTCCGCTGCACCGGCAGAGCCTGCTGGCTGAGTGCCTGCATCTCGGCCTCGATCGCCGCCAGATCGTCCGGGGTGAAGGGACGCTCAAAGTCAAAATCATAATAAAAGCCGTTCTCCACCGCCGGACCAATGGTCACCTGGGCCGTCGGGAACAGCCTTTTCACCGCCTGGGCCATCAGGTGGCTGGTGGAGTGTCGCACAATTTTCAGACCAGCCTCTGACTGGGCGGTCACAATGGTCACCTGGGTATCCCGTTCCAGCAGATGGTCCAGGTCCACCAACTCTCCGTCCACGGTGCCCGCCAACGCCGCCTTGGCCAGCCCTTGTCCAATGGCGGCTGCCACCCCGGCCAGTGTCACCGGTTGTTCAAATGTTTTGACCGAACCGTCCGGCAATGTTACCTGCACCATCGTCACTCCTCCCTGACCATCCCTGCAACACGTTGGATCAGTTGGCACAGCTCAGAGGCCATCCCCTCAATCCGAGCCTGATTATCCCCTTCCACCATCACCCGTACGATCGGCTCGGTGCCCGACTTGCGCACCAGTATGCGACCGTTGCCTGTCAGTGCCTGCTCCGCCTCTGCAATCGCTGCCTGCACCTCCGGGTTGCTCAGCGGATCCCGGTTGGGTGGAATCGCGACGTTCTGCAAGACCTGAGGCACATCCTCCATGCCTGTGATCAGCTCGGACAGCGGCCGTCGGTTGGAGGCCATCAGTTCCAATATTTTCAAGGCTGAGACGATGCCGTCACCGGTGGTGTTTTTGTCCAGAAAAATCATGTGTCCAGACTGTTCACCCCCCAGGTTGTAGCCCTGTTGCACCATGTGGTCCAGCACATAGCGGTCCCCCACCTGGGTACGGACCAGTGCCAAGTCATGCTGGGCCAGGAAGCGTTCCAATCCCAGGTTGGACATCACGGTCGCCACCACGCCGCCGCCCCGCAGGCTGCCCTCTTTTTTCATCGCCAGCGCGCTCATCGCCAGCACGTGGTCGCCGTTCAAAATCTTGCCCTTTTCGTCGCAGACCAGCAGTCGGTCCGCATCGCCATCAAAGGCAACCCCGATGTCGGCCCGCACCTCCAGCACCTTTTTCTGGATGGTGCCAGGGTGCAGGGCTCCAAAGCCGTCATTGATGTTAAAACCGTTGGGGGCGTTGCCGATCGGCACCACCTCCGCCCCCAGTTCCCAAAAGACCGCCGGGGCCACCTTGTAGGAGGCACCGTGGGCGCAGTCCACCACCACCCGCAGTCCGTCCAGTCGCAGCTCTTTGGGGAAACAGTTTTTGCAAAATTCAATATAGCGGCCGCCAGCGTCTTCGATGATGGTTGCCTTGCCCAGGTCGTAGGCCGACGGTTGATAGTGGTCCAGTTGGCCTTCAAACAGCAGGCGTTCTATCTCCGCTTCCACGTTGTCTGGCAATTTCATCCCGTTGGCACTGAAAAATTTGATGCCGTTGTCGTAAAACGGGTTGTGGGAGGCAGAGATCATCACGCCAGCGTCTGCCCGCAGGGCCCGGGTCAGGAAGGCGATGGCGGGGGTTGGCAGTGAGCCCACCTGGATGCAGTGAATGCCCATGGAGGTAAAGCCGGCCCGCAGGGCCGACTCGAACAGGTAGCCCGACAGTCGGGTATCCTTGCCGATCACCACCGAGTGCCGTCGTTCCCGCAGTTGTCGTTCCCCGCCGCGAAAGACCACGCCCGCAGCGCGTCCCAGTTGCAGGACCAGTTCCGCGGTCATGGGATAAACATTGGCTCGACTGCGCACCCCGTCGGTGCCAAACAGTTTGCGCACATGTTTTTTGGGTTCACTCACCTTGCGACATCCTCAATCAACTGGGTTCCTTGTCGTTTCAACGCTTGTAACAATTGCAGGGGCCTGGGGACCGTCACGGTCCCCAGTGGGGTGCAGGGGCAAAGCCCCTGCATGTAACGGGCGCGCTTTCCCAAAAGCCCATTTGCGCAGCAAATGGGCGCAGCGCGCCCAAAACGCCCCGCAGGGGCACTCCTGGAGGGCGGCAGCCCGACCCAACGCCGACCAAACAGGGAAAGAGATTGAAAAAAAAACAGCCCCCGCCCTGCCGGATAAATGGCTTAACTATACGAAAAGCATTTGGAAAAACACACCGTCGGACCAATGACCGAATATCCAACCGGGGCGGTTTTTTTTCCAAAGCCGCTCAACAACATAACCGTGCGGGGCGGTTTCTTTTCCAAAGCCGCTCAACAACATAACCGTGCGGGGCGGTTTCTTTTCCAAAGCCGCTCAACAACATAACCGTGCGAGTCGGGCTGCCGCCCTCCCAAAGTCGCCCCTGCGGGGCGGTTTTGGGCGCGTTGCGCCCATTTTCTGCGAAAATGGGCTTTGGGAAAACGCGCCCGTTACATGCAGGGGCTTTGCCCCTGCACCCCACTGGGGACCGTGACGGTCCCCAGACCCCTGCAATTGTTTAACGGTAGTTGGAGGCCGTGACGCTCCCCAGACCCCTGCAATTGTTTAACGGCACCACCCCTGCGCCACCGCCACCGCCTGCCGAGCCCCCGCCACATCATGCACCCGCACAATCCGCGCCCCACTCAATACCCCCAGGGCCGCCAACACATGACTGCCCACATCCCGCCGGGCCGGCTCCTCCTCAGCCACCAACATCCCCACCAACCGCTTGCGGGAAACCCCCAACAAAACCGGCAAACCCAAGCCGCGAAACACCCGTAAATGCCGCAACAACGCCAAATTATGGGCCGAACTCTTGCCAAACCCAATCCCGGGATCCACCACCAGACGGCAACGGGCAATCCCCTGGGCCACACACGCATGGACCCGCTGGGCCAAAAAACCATACACCTCCGCCACCACATCCTGATAACGAGGGTCCAACTGCATGGTGCGCGGAGCCCCCTGCATGTGCATCAACACAATCGGCTCCTCCCCAGCCAGCAACCACGACGGCAACGGCCCGCTCAAACCACGCAAAGCATTAATATCATTAATAATCGATCCACCAGCCGCCAAAGCCGCCTGCATCACCTCCGGCTTGCAACTGTCCACCGAAACAGGCCGGTCCACCAGCTGGGCCAACGCCCGCACCACCGGCACCACCCGCGCCATCTCCTCCTCAACGGAGACCGCTACCGCCCCCGGCCGACTGGACTCCCCCCCCACATCCAAAATATCCGCCCCCTGCGCCACCATGGCCACCCCCTGCGCCACCGCCGCCGCCACCGAACGGTCCAAACCATCACCGGAAAGAGAGTCCGGCGTGACATTGATCACCCCCATCAACCGGGGCCGGGCCAGATCCAACCGCCACCGCCCCCAGGCCAACACCGGCTCCGCTGCCAAATGGGCCGCCAACGTCCGGCCCAACTCCACCGCCAAAGCACCATCCCCCAACCGCTCCAGCCACCGCTCCAACACCCGCCGCGACAACAGACCCACCACCTGCAACCCGACACCCTGCCCCACCACCGCCAACCCCGCCGGCAAATCGGCAAGCCACGCCCCCTCCGGCCAACCCAACAACCGCAACGACCAAAGCCCCTCCATCCCCGCCAACCCACCAGCCACCCCGGCAGCATCCGGCGGCCAACCGGCCGCCAATCCTGCATAAGGCTCCAACAGACAACAACCGGTCATCAGTCTGGAAGGTTCCCGGAACGGTCCACAGGGGAGGAAGGGTCCAGGCCGGTAAAAGGCTTGGCAGGAGAAGATTTACGACCTTTTTTCTGCAGATCAATGCCCGGCTTCTCCACCCGCCGCGGGTTGAGAGCCTCCTCAGTGGGCAACCCCTGCACCAGCCGCATCACCTCATCGGCATCCAGGGTCTCCCGCTCCAACAACGCCTCAGACATGCGGTGCAACACATCCATCCGCTCGGTCAAAATCTGCTCGGCACGCGCATGATTGGACTCGATAATACTGCGAATTTCCGCATCAATGGCCCGCGTGGTCTCCTCGGAAACATTCTTGTGCTGGGTGATCTCCCGCCCCAAAAATATCTCCTCCTCCTTGTGGCCATACGTGAGCGGACCCATCCGCTTGCTCATGCCATACAGGCAAACCATGTTGTAGGCAATCTCGGTGGCCCGCTTGATGTCATTACCCGCCCCGGTGGTCATCTGCCCCAGCACCAACTCTTCCGCCAGGCGTCCACCCATCAAAATGGCAATGTTGTCATCCAGTTGCTGCTTGGAATAGGTGTGACGGTCCTCGGTCGGCAACTGCATCGTCAACCCCAACGCCCGCCCCCGTGGAATAATGGTCACCTTGTGCACCGGATCGGTCCCCGGAATCACACTGGCCACAATGGCATGACCCGCTTCATGGTAGGCGGTCGTGCGCCGCTCCAACTCGGAGATGACCGCCGACTTCCGCGGCTTGCCCATCATCACCTTGTCCTTGGCCGTCTCAAAGTCCTCCATGTCCACCAACTGCTTTTCGCCCCGCGCCGCCCCCAGAGCCGCCTCATTGACCAGATTGGCCAGATCCGCCCCGGAAAATCCCGGCGTGCCACGGGCAATCACCTCGGCATCCACACTCTCCGCCAACGGCAACTTGGCCATGTGCACCGTCAAAATCTGCGTCCGACCCCGAATGTCCGGGTTGGGCACCGCCACCTGACGATCAAAACGACCCGGACGCAACAAAGCCGGATCCAACACATCCGGCCGGTTGGTGGCCGCTACCAGAATCACCCCTTCGTTGGACTCAAAACCATCCATCTCCACCAGCAACTGGTTGAGGGTCTGCTCCCGCTCATCATGCCCCCCACCCAAACCGGCCCCCCGATGGCGGCCCACCGCGTCAATCTCATCGATAAAAATAATGCAAGGAGCATTTTTTTTGCCCTGCTCAAACATGTCCCGCACCCGCGCCGCCCCCACCCCGACAAACATCTCCACAAAGTCGGAACCGGAAAGATTGAAAAACGGCACATTGGCCTCACCGGCAATCGCCCGCGCCAGCAAGGTCTTGCCCGTCCCCGGCGGACCAATCAACAACACCCCCTTGGGAATCTTGCCCCCCAGCCGTTGAAACTTTTGCGGGCTTTTCAAAAATTCAATGATCTCCTGCAACTCCTCCTTGGCCTCATCAATCCCGGCCACATCGGCAAAGGTCACCTTGCTCTGCTGCTCGGAAAGCACCCGGGCCTTGGACTTGCCAAAAGACATCGCCCCCCGGCCACCACCCCCCTGCATCTGCCGCATGAAAAAAATCCAAACCCCGATCAGCAGCAACATCGGAAACCAGGAGATCAATACCGTCAACAGCAACGGGGTCTCCTCCGGTGGCCGCGCCGAAATGTTGACCTTTTTCTCCCGCAACATCCGCATCAGATCCGGATCTTCCGGCGTATAGGTGGAAAAAGAGGCACCATCCGCAAGCACACCCGTCAGGGTCCGCCCCTGCACGACAACCTCCGTGACACGCCCCTGCTCCAACTGATAAAGAAAATCAGAGAAAGGTATGTGACGGTCGCGCCCGGTCGGCTGGTTGAACAGATTGAACAACATGACCAACAACAGACCCACAACCATCCACATCGAAAGATTTTTATAGAACCCGTTCAAAAACTTCCTCCCAGACACCATCCGTGTCCTGGCAAGTGATCACTATGACAGGCTAAAGATAGGTATATAGCCAAAAAAGTTCAATGGTTTCCCGCGTCACGATCCAAACCCGGCGGTTTTTCCCGTCTGAAAGCCATTTTTCCCACAGAGCGGGCCGAAACCCCCTCCAGGGCATGAAAAAAAATACGCCCCTGCTGCCGTTCCACCCGCAACCCCTGCACCACCAGCAACCAGTGGCTCCTGCGACTGCGCACCCTCTGCACAAACCCCGCCACCGCCCGCTCCCCCGGTGGTCGTCCATGACCGTGCAGATACTGGTGACACCGGTGCAGACAACGGCACAACAGCTCCTCCGGCAATACCGGCAAAGGCTCCGAGGCCAGGGAAAGGCACCCCTCCCCCTCCCAGCGGGGATCCCACTGCGGCCATAACCGCTCCAGCATCCACTCCAGAGCGGTCGACGCCTGGGCCATCCGTCCGGCGGTGGCCGCCAACCGCTGGGAGAGATCCCCATCAGCCACCTGCTGCAAACAGGGCAGAGCCTGATGCCGCAACCGATTGCGCCGCGCCGTCAGCTTGCGGTTGCTGGCATCCTCCCGCCAGGGGTGACCAACCGCCTCCAGCCAGGCCCGCAGCTCCCCCCGGGAGAGGCCCAACAAAGGCCGAACCAACGCCACCCCGGCCGACAACGGCCGACTGACCGCCATGGCACCCAGCCCACCAACCCCGCTGCCACGCAACAACCGTTCCAAAAATGTCTCGGCCTGATCGTCCCGATGGTGCCCGGTGGCGACCCGCTCCGCCCCCCACGCCTCGGCACACTCCAGCAAAAATTGATAGCGCGCCGCTCGCGCCTGCGCCGCCAATCCCCCCGTTGGAGCCGCAACAGCCCGCTCCCAACACCCCACCGTACAGACCAGTCCCCGTTCCGCCGCCGCCGCCGCCACAAAGCGGGCATCCGCCGCCGAGTCGGGCCGCAGGCCGTGGTCAAAGTGGGCCACCTGAATGGCCGCCAGCGGCAGCAGCTCACTGGCCAGCAGCAGCTGCAGCAGTGCCATGGAGTCGGCCCCACCGGAAACCGCGACCACCAACCGGCTGGCAGGCGGCAACAACGGACCAGCCTGCTGCCGAAACCGGCTCACCAGCGTCGACGCAGCACCCCCCCGACCGCCACTAGCCACCCGGTCGCTCGCCGTAAGGCAACGGGTCTACCAATCCAAGGGCGGCAAACCCCTCCAGTCGCAGGCGGCAAGCGGCGCACTCCCCACACGCCAGCCCCTCCCCGCCCGGATCATAACAGGAGTGGGTGCGGCCAAAATCAACCCCCAGCTCCAGCCCCCGCTGGATGATCGCCGCCTTGGACAGATACTGCAAAGGGGCGTGAATACGGTAAGGACCATCCCGGGTGGCCACATTGGCCAGCCGTTCAAATGCCGCGATAAACTCAGGCCGACAGTCCGGATAACCGGAATAGTCGACGGCATTGACACCAATAAACAGATCCTGCGCCCCCAACGTCTCGGCCCAGGCCAGGGCCAACGATAAGAATACAGTATTGCGAGCAGGCACATAGGTGACGGGAATACCAGACCCGGCCACCCCCTTGGGTACCGGCACGGCATCGGTAAGGGCAGAACCAGCAAACGCCTCGGCAGCGAGGTCAAAAACAAGGTGGCTCTGTACCCCCAGAGCCTGGGCCTGGGCTGCGGCCGCCTGCAACTCCAAACGATGCCGCTGGCCATAGCGGAAACTGAGCGCGTACAGCGCAAACCCCTCCGCGTGCGCACCATGCAGGCAAACCGCCGAATCCATCCCCCCGGAGAGCAGAACAACCGCCTTGGCGCGCGCCTCTTTCACCCACTACTCCCCCGCCAGCCGCCTTATCCGCTTGCTGCCGGGGGTCTCCGGCTTGACCTCCGCCTTGTCGGCAGCAGCCTCTTTCTCTTTGGCAGCAGCCCCTTTCAGATCGATGGCCCCTTTGACAGGGGCATGCCCCTTCACATCCACCGCCGCAGGGGACTCTTTCTCTTTTTGGTCGATCTCCTGCAACCGCTGGCGGGCCAACGCCACCGCCGATGAGTCGGGATAGTCATTGACCAGTTTTTTCAGGCTGGTACGGGCATTGGCCATGTCACCCAGTTCATAAAAGGCAAAGCCAATCTTTAACAAACTGGGGGGAACCTTGGCACTGGTCGGCCACCGCACCAACACCTGGTTGAAGGCCAACAGAGCCTCCCGATACTGCTTCTGCACCGAATAGAGTTCGCCAATCCAATACTGGGCGTTATCGGCAAGGGTATCCTCCGGAAATTTTTCCAGAAATTTTTCAAACCCCTCACGGGAGGCCTTGTACTGGCCGCCTTTCATCAACAGATAGGCCGCATCATACATCTGTTGCGGGGTGAGCTTGGCCGCCTGCGCCGCCTCCTTGCTCGCCGCCGCCGACGGCTTGCTCTCCGGCTTTTTCTCCGCTGGCGGCGCAGCAGGCTTGGCAACCGGAGGCAACGCATCCGGCTTGGCCGGTGAAGCGGCTGGCGGTGCCGCAGCGGCTGGCGGTGCCGCAGCTGCTGGCGGTGCCGCAGCTGCTGGCGGTGCCGCAGCGGCCTGTGCCGGAGCCGGCTGCCCGGCCATTGGAATGGAAGCTCCCGCAGTCGACTGCCCAGCCATCGGAATGGAAGCTCCCGCAGCTGGCTGCGCGTGAGCGGGCAGATCCACCGTCTGCTGCTCCACCATCGGTTTTTCCTGCACCTGCTCCTTCAGCATTTGGTTTTCGTGTTGCACCACCTCCAGGTTGCCACGCAACAGGCGCATCTCCGCCTCTTGTGCGGCCAGCCGCCGCTGCACCTCGGCCAGTGCCGCCCGGCTGGCATCCGGGGAAGCCTCCGGGGATTTGTCCCGTTCGGCCGCAGGTCGCTGATCCTCCCCCTGCCGCACGGGGGCATTACGGTCGCTGGCACAACCGGCCAGCAGGAGCAGTAGCAACCAGGGCAACACCGAACCGACCCAACGGCGACTTGTGGGATACAAAGCGGAGGTATGGTGAGTGATTGCCCTGGCTTTCATGGTCTGTTACCCGTTTCGATTAACGCAGTACAATTTCGCCGCGACGGTTTTTGCTCCAGGCACTGTCGTCATGGGAGGGGACCAGAGGCCGCTCCTTGCCATAGGAGACCGCTTTCAAGCGACCGGCTTCCATCCCCTGACCGACCAGAAAGCGCACCACGGCATCCGCCCGCTGCTGCCCCAGGGCCAGGTTGAACTCCCGCGTGCCGCGCTCGTCGCAGTGGCCTTCGATGGTGATCTGGACCTTGGGCCGATGGGCCAGAATCCAGCCGGCATTGTGGGCCAGCACCTGGGCCGATTTGTCATTGATCAGGGCGGAATTATAGTCAAAATAGACCCGATGCTCCGGCTCGACGTTGACATCATACCGGTACGCACCAGCCCCACCCCGCCGGGAAGGGTCATCCAGACTGGACGAAGAACCGCCCAGGCGACCGACGCCTCTGCCACCGCTACCATCTGCGCCGGCCTGATCATCCGCGCCCCCCTTGGGGGTGGAACCGCACCCGGACAGCAGGCCCAAAGACAACAGAACGACTGCCAACCAACCGAAACGTTTCATAGAAACCTCACCTCAAAACGAGAAATCCAACCCATATCCTTAACGAATCAGGGGTGACCACGATGGGTCAGAGCCGTCTGAATCGCCTCCTACTGATACCAGCCTCTCATTGTAGCCTGTTAAATCTATACTGTAAAGCTGCGACTGACTGCCCTTTTGTCGGGAAAAGAGGATCACCCGGCCATTGGGGGACCAGGTGGGGGACTCATCCATCCAGGAGTCGGTCAGGACGCGCATGTTTTTGCCTTCCGGTGTAGCGACAGCGATACGAAAGCGACCTCCGCCGCCGTGGACAAAGGCGATCAGATCGCCACGGGGCGACCAGGAGGGAGCGGCGTTATAGGTGCCCTCGAAGGTGATACGTTTGGGCTCCCCGCCGGCTGCGCTCATCACGTAGAGCTGGGGGGAGCCGGCCCGGTCGGAGTTGAATACCAGTTTTTGGCCATCGGGGGACCAGGAGGGCGAGGTGTCGATGGCGGTATGGTTGGTCATCCGGGTCAGGTGTCCGCTGCTCAAGGTTTTGACATAGATCTCCGGGTTGCCATCCATGCTCAGGGTGAAGGCCATGCGGCTGCCGTCCGGGGACCAGGAGGGTGCGCTGTTGAGGCCGGGATAGTCCCCCTGCAGGTGGCTGCTGCCATTCAGCAGGTCCAGCCGGAAAATACGGGGTGCGCCGGTCTCGTAGGACATATAAAACAGGTGGTCCCCGTTGGGGGAAAAGCGGGGCGTCAGCACCAAGTTGTTGCCCTGGGTCAATTCGATCCGGTTGGCACCGTCCTGATCCATCATGGCAATCTTTTTGTTTTCGCCCTTTTGGGTGACATAGGCGATGCGGGAGGTAAAGTAGCCGGTTTCGCCGGTCAAGCGGGTATAGATCTCATCGGCCACCCGGTGGGCCACATGCCGCCAGTTGCGGCTGGAGGCACTGAACCGTTTGCCTTTACCGATCAGGGTGCCCTGGAAAACATCGTAGAGAAAAAAGTCCACCACCACCTGATCCCCTTCCTGGCGCACGGCACCCGAGGTGACCGCTTCGGCTCCGATCAACCGCCACTCCCGGAACTGGGGACCGGTGCGCCAGAGGGTATCCGGCATTTGCAAAAAGGCACTGCGGCTGATGGGGCGAAAGAGGCCGGAGCGTTCCAGATCGGCGGTGATCACCTCGGAAATCTGGCTGCCCATCACGCCGGACTCCTGGATCTGCCCGGCCCCGGAAAGGTTGACAAAGGCCGGAATGGCGATGGGCAGCGGGGAGAGGCCGCCCTTGGTAATATCGATGCGCACGCCGGCCCAGGCCGATCCGTTGCCCAGCAGGCCGATGCCCACCAGCAGGGCCAACCACAGGTGCAGCCGCAGCATGGCGCGGACCGGGGGACCGCCAGCGGAGCCAACAGGGCGCAAACATGTCATAAGAACCATTTTCATTGCGATGCCTTGCCTTATCAGGGGTTGCACGAAGCTCAAGTGGCCGATTATAAAATTTTGTCCGCGATGTGGGCGGTCAGTTTGCCCAGCATGTTGGCGTAGCTGCCCAATTCGTTGTCGTACCAGCCATAGACGACCGCCTGGGTCACCGGCACCTCCAGGGTATGGGAGAGCATGGCGTCCCGCACCGCCTGGGGCAGGTTGGGGATATGGTCCAGGTTGACGCGGGTGTAGGCGGTCCGGGTATGGGTTTCCGTGCCTTCGATGATGGCTGCGGCCAGGGGCAGTCCCACCATGTCGGCCGAGACATTCTGGGCCGCACTGTACACCAGGTAGCCCTGGCAGGCCCCTTCGGCGGCCTCCTGGTAGATGGTGTTGATGTCGGTGCGGTTGACCGGGTTGTCGCGGCTTTCCGATTGCAGGTTCAGGGTCAAAATGATCAATGAACCGGCGGCGACGGGCACCCGCACCGATTCAGCCATCATGCCGATGTCGGCCATCTCCGGCAGCACCAGGCGCAGGGCCTTGGCGGCTCCGGTGGTGGTCAGGATCAGGTTGTTCATCACGCTGCGGTTTTTGCGCAGGTCGCTTGCGTTGGCGGCGGGCAGTGCATCCAGTACCACCTGGCTGCTGGTGGTGGCGTGGACGGTGACCATGGAGGCAGAGAGTATGCGATCCGCCCCGAAGTGGTCCAACATGGGTTTCATCATGTAGGCCAGGCAGGTGGTGGTGCAGGAGGCGGCGGAGATCAGGTTGTGTTGGCCGGGAATGTACATTTCGTCGTTGATGCCCATCACGGTGGTGACGGCGTCGTCCGGCATGGAGAGACCGCTGGTCTTGATTTTGAAGGGGGCTGACAGCAGCACCTTTTCGGCACCGGCCTCCAGGTGGCCGCGCAGGGAGCCATTGCTGGCGTCGGCGGCGAGGGTGGGGTCGGTGAAGACGCCGGTGCAATCCACCACCAGTCGCACCCCGTGGCTGCGCCAGCCGATCTCCCGGGGGTTCCGGTGGCTGCGCAAAAAGTGTACGGGGGTGCCGTTGATCACCATCCGGCCACGCTCTTCATCCAGCTCTTCGATCACCCGTTGGCCGTGGTAGCCGTTCAGAAAGTGGGTCAAGCGTCCGTAGGAGCTGTCGTGTTCCACTGCGTGGGCC
Organism: Magnetococcales bacterium HCHbin5; assembly: GCA_002753505.1. Lineage (GTDB taxonomy): Bacteria > Pseudomonadota > Magnetococcia > Magnetococcales > Magnetaquicoccaceae > Magnetaquicoccus. Next base: position 21,622 of record PEAG01000028.1, read on the forward strand.
AGATCTTCCAGGCTTTTGCCGACCGGTCGTCCCACGTTGACCACCAGTTCAGAGAAGGTTTTATTGGCTAGGTGGTGCCAAAGGGTCAGTTTGCCGATACGGCCCATGCCGTTGATGCCGAGTTTCATGTACGCCTCTTTGCTGTTGATGATAAACCCCCGCACGACCGCGTCGTAAGTACAGCGTGCTGAAATTTTTTATTGTATGTTAGAAAGCCTGCCCTGTGCAACGGCGAATAGCCTTGTGGTCACAAAAATGTGTGCCGTGCGGCGTACCGCAGGGAATGTTTTATCTGCAATCGATCATTGATGGTTTTTTATACCAGCTGTTGCGGGGCTTGGGGGCGTGTTGTATTTGACGGAGATGCCCATGCTTTTTTTTAATCTTTTCAAACAATTGCATTGGCAAGGGGAGCGTGACGCTCCCCGGTGGGGTGCAGGGGCAAAGCCCCATATGCGCTCACATAATGACGATACCCTTTATTCTGTTAATCTTTTAAAACGATTGCAGGGGCCTGGGGAGCGTCACGCTCCCCAGTGGGGTGCAGGGGCAAAGCCCCTGCAGGTAACGGGCGCGCTTTTACCGAAGCAAATTTCCGCAGGAAATTTGCGCAGCGCGCCCAAAACGCCCCGCAGGGGCACTGCTGGAGGGCGGCAGCCCGACCGAGAGCGGGCAAAAGGTTATTTGGTTTGGAAAAAAAACCGTTCCTGGCCTTGTGTCAAACAGGAAGCGTAATACAATCAAAGCGTAATATCCAAACGTTCTGGTTTTTTATCCAAACATTTTCGATGACATAACCGTGCGGGTCGGGCTGCCGCCCTCCCAAGGTCGCCCCTGCGGGGCGGTTTTGGGCGCGTTGCGCAAATTTTCTGCGAAAATTTGCTTTGGGAAAACGCGCCGTTCATGCAGGGGCTTTGCCCCTGCACCCCACCGGGGAGCGTGACGCTCCCCGGACCCCTGCAATCACTTTGACAAAATACCAACCGGACGGCCTCAATACCCATCCATCTCAATCCGCCCCCCCCACTCCCCAAACCCCTTTTGCGCAAAAGAGTGCTCGACCGACGACCCCAACTCCTGCCCAACCCGACTGCCAGCGGAACGAACATCCCCCAAACTCCCCCCCTCATGCACCGCCCTCCACAACATCTCCAACGCATCCGGACCATCATCATGACTGTCATTGCCCTCCCCCCAATGACGCAACTGCTCAATCAGAGTACCCTGACCGGGATGAAACCGAATCAAACCATTGGCAATGTGCGGCTGCAAACTGCTGATGCGCAACCCCTTGTCCCGGGAAGGCTTGATCCCGCGCGCCGGAACGGGAACACCCTGCCGGGCCGAACGCCGAATCAACTCATCCTTGAAAAATTCCTGAAACTGCACCGACTCCACTACCCATAACCGACACCCATACCGCAGCTGATAAGCCATCACATCCTCAATGATGCGATCCGGCAACCGGTGCCGAATGTCCGCCTCCAACAGATCCAATACCCCACTCTGCCGGTCAAACCCACCCACCAGAATGGCCGAAGGATCCCCCCGCCCCGCCGATTTCCCCATGGAAGGATCCACCGCACCAAACATGACCCAGTTGGGATTGCGCTGCCCCCAAAAACTCAACTGCTGAAAAACCGCATTCTCACTCAACGGCTGATTCTGCAACTCGGCATCAAAAGCCACCGTCCCATCCCGCGCCCGTATCTTCATCAGAGACTCCAGACTGCGAACCTTGGGCCAGGAGAGCTTGGCCCCCGCCTCCATCTGATTGCGATGCTGCCGGAAAAAGGCATCCGCCGCCCCCTCCCCCTCGTTGACCAGACAAGCCTGCCACTGATCCCACAACGCCATATCCTGCGGCCACTGCAAAATGGCCTGAAAACGGATACTCTCCCACAACGGATTGTGCATCAAACGGGCCAGCAGCGAGTCATGATGCAAAATGGTACCCACCACCAACAGATCCATCGAATCATCCGCCGCCCCCAACTTTAACACCGTGGTCCGCAACCACTCCTCCAGCTTGTCCCGCTGACTCCGACTGCGCACATTGACATCATTCTCCAGATCATCACAAATCACCATATCCGGTCGGTGCGACCCATGCCGCAACCCCCGCATCCGCCGACCCGAACCAAACGCCTGAATCTTGGTGCCCCCCGCCGTCACCATCACCCCCGACTTCCAAACCGACCCCACCCCGCACGCCGCCGGAAAATCCAACAACAAACGGCTGTTGCTCTCCAACTCCGCCTTGATCGCCTCCACCATGGCCGCCGCCTGATGCTGACTGTCCATGATGATGGGAATATATTTGCGCTGCCCGGTCACCGCACACCACAAGGTAAAAATCTGGGTCACCAGGGTCGACTTGGCCTCGCCACGCGGTGCCGCAATGGCCAGCTTGACCCCCCGCCGAGCCTGAATCAGCCGAGGCAAACGATCATACAAATAGCTGTGCAACACACTGTCATGACGGGAGATATAATGGGGAAAATAGGTCTTGGCAAAAAACTGGAACTCTTTGCGGGCCCGCTGCTGGCGTCGCCGCTGCTCCTCCGGCCGGGTGCCCAACCCGGCCAAATGCAACTCATGATGCTGCCGTAACCGTGCAGCCAACCCGGTCAATTCGGTCTGAAAAGCCTTGGGAGTCAACCTGGAATGGGTCATGCGGCCTCTTGTCTGCTACAATGGGGAACGGAAACGGTACCCAACAACCCGTCCCACCACTATGACACCGATTGACAACCAAACAAAATATGAACAGATTCATCCTGTTATAAAATTTCAGACAGATGATCCAACACGTTGAGCAGGGCCTTCTTGCGAATGGGCTTGGTCAAAACATGGTTACAGCCAGCCGCCATGATCTCCTCGGAAACATCCTTCATGGCATGGGCGGTAAAGGCGATGATGGGCGTGGCAGGGCGATGGTTTTCCGCTTCCCACTGGCGCATGGCCCGGGTGGCCTCATAGCCATTCATGCCGGGCATCTGAATATCCATCAACACCAGATCAAACGGCTGGTTTTGAAACAGCGTCACCGCCCGACTCCCCTCAGCAACCGTGGTCAACGTATGGGCGGTGGGTTTCAAAAAGGCCTCCAGCAGACTCAAATTGTCCTCCGCATCATCCACCGCCAAAATACGCAACCTCTCCTGAGTAACCGGAGGAGAGAGCAGATCCGATACCGGCAACGGCAACGGTTGCGCCGTCACCGGCTCCATGGGTAGCACAAAGGTAAAGGCACTGCCTTCAAACGGTACACTCTGTACCCGAATCTCCCCCCCCATCAAGGCAACCAACCGTTGACAGATGGAGAGCCCCAGTCCCGTGCCACCAAACCGCTTGAAGGTATTTTTTTCGGCCTGTTCAAACGGTTCAAAAATGGCCGCGAGACGATCTGCCGCCACCCCAATACCGGTGTCAATGACCGTGAACTGGATCATCGGGGGAGCCAGGCCAACCACCTTCAGGGTAACCTGCCCCTGGCGGGTAAATTTGATGGCGTTTTCCAACAGATTGAACAACACCTGTTTGAGACGTTGGGTGTCCCCCCGCACCACCGGCGGCAGATCCGCGGCCAGCTCCATCTGGAGCCCAATCCCCTTGACCGTCGCCGCATGGCGCAACAGTTCGACGGACTCTTCCAGCACCACCGACAGCTCAAAGGGATGCAGCTCCAGCTCCATCTGTCCGGCCTCGATTTTGGACAGATCCAGAATATCGTTGATCAATCCCATCAAGGTATTGCCGGCATTGATCATGATCTGCAGGCAGTGCCGCTGCTCGGCATCCAGCCCCTGCTCCCGGAGTACATCTCCCATGCCGATGATGGCATTCATGGGGGTACGGATTTCATGACTCATGGCGGCCAGAAAGTTGCTTTTGGCGCGATTGGCCTGTTGGGCCTCCTCCTTGGCACACCGCAACGCCTCCTCCACCCGTTTGCGCTCGGTGATGTCGGTGGCAATGCCACAGACCGCATAGGGCTCGCCGTCTTTCTCCCGCAGGGAAAATTTGACGGCAATGTAGGTGTGGAGCCCATCATCCTGGGGCACCTCCTCCTCCACCATGATGCTGTTTTGGGAGAGAGCCAGCCGATCGTTGGCCTGCAACCGGGCAGCCACCTCCGCTGGAAACAGCTCATAGTCGCTCTTGCCCTGTATCTCCTGGCTGGTCGTGTGAATCAGCGTTTCATAGTGTCGATTGATAAACAGGTAGCGACCCTGCAAATCTTTCATGAAGACGACAGCCGGGGTATGGTTGAGTATCTCCCGTTGTTGCTGGTCGCTCTTGTTCAGAGCCTCTGCAGCCTGTCTGCTCTCCTGATCAAAGCGGCGAATCCGGGACTGGGTGATCAGCAGCAGCCCGCAGGCCAGCAGAATCATGGCGACAAACAGGCCGCTATACCGTTGCACATCCCGATACCAATCCGCCTGTACAACCGACAGGGAACGGCTGACAGCCACGAACAGCGGCCGGTCCATATGCAGCGAGGGCGGTTGAATTCTGTCCACCACCCCCAACCGCTCCCCATCGGCAGAGTGAAGGATCGCCTCATCCCCCTGCCACTGTTGCTCCTGCTGTGGGGGCACGGCAGCGGCCGTTGTCGGCCCGGCCAGCTGGGGAGATTGCAACGGCCGGGGCATTTGCAAAAACAGCACGCCCTCGCCGTGGGCAATCGATACCTGCATATCCGGTGCGTAGAGCACGGAGTCCATCACCGTCTGAAAATAGCCAGGCTCCAGGGAGAGGGAGACAATACCGGCAAACCGCCCATCCGCTCCGATAATGGCACGGGTGAGATTCATGACCTGGACACCAAGTACCGACAGAAAAGGGGGAGAAAGGTAGAGGGTATCCCGGTCAGGATGCTGACGCGGGCGTTGAAAATAGGCGCGGTGACTAAAATTTTTCTGCAACAGTGCCGGACGGTTGGAAAATTGCACCACCCCACGGGCATCGGTCACCAGCAGGGTACGCAGCCCGGGAATGACCAGAAAAGCATCCCAGTGCTCGGCAAGTGAAACCGGATCCGCCGCCCTGTAGGATCCACTGGGCAGTGCATCCAGTATGTGCTGCAAAACCTTATGGGCAGATTGAAACAGCATGCCCACATTTTCCGTCATCACCCGGGATTGGGCCTGCAAGCGGTCCCGTTCAAGCTTTTCCCGCTCAAGGCGGTCCTGGTAAAATTCAAAGACAAACACCATACCCAGCAGCAAGGTCACCATGCCCAGGATAAGCCATTGTATCAAAAAAGGACGGTTGGCATAATGTCGTGTCATGGAGGTTCGTGACAATACCGGGCAAGGGGTGAAAAACAGGACACAATGGCACGCACGGCACATATTATTAACGGCCTCAAGCCGTTCTGCATTGTACCTCCATAAGAACAGGAATACCATCCCTAAATGGCCTTACCAAGCGTTGCTGCAAGATACGCTTTTTTGACAAAACGTCAACTCACACCTAAACAAAGAAAAAACCATGCAAATTTACCGGCATGCGCGCTGGTTTTGGCCCGTGATAAAGGCTGTGGTGGCCGTTGGCATGCTCTGGTGGCTGTTGCAGCAGGGGGCACTGGATTTTGGCGTGCTTTGGCAGGGGGGGCTTCATCTGCCACTGTTGGGGCTGGGGTTGCTCTGCAATCTGGCCATGATCTCCCTGGGGGCTCTGCGTTGGCAGCTGCTGCTGGGAGGCCAGGGCATCCATTGGCCGTTTGCCTGGGTGCATCGGATGATCTATTTGACGGTCTGTTTTAACCTGCTGGCTCCGGGTTCCGTGGGTGGGGATGCGTTGCGGATGGGATATGTGGTGCGACGGTGTCAGGGGGCGCAAAACGGGGCGGCCATTCTCACCATTCTGGTAGATCGTCTGACCGGCCTTTATGCCCTGTTTGTGATCGCCCTGTTGGCCGCTTTGGGCAATCTTGAGCCGTTGTTGGCCTTGTGGCCGACCCAAATTTTGCTCCTCTCTCTGGCTCTGGTGGTGGTGGGTCTGCCGCTGTTGCTGGTTTTGCTCTTTTGGGGCATTGAGCGGATACCGGGGGTGCGAGAGCGACTGGAAAGCCCGGGGAGCCCACCTGACCGTTGGCTGGCGGTGGCATTGGATCAAACGGCGTTGGCCATCCGGCTGTTTCGGCGTGCCAAAGTTCGGTTGATTGCGGCCGTCGGGGTCTCCATGCTGGCCCAGGCCATCGAGATTATTGCGTTGTTATTGATCGCCCAGGGGTTGGGATTGTTGAGCGGTTCGGCAAGCCATTTTTTTGTGGCGGCTCCGGTGGCCTGGGTGGCCAATCTGTTGCCCATCTCTCCGGGCGGATTGGGGGTGGGGGAGGCGGCATTTGCCCAGGTCTGTCAGTGGCTGCAACCGACCGCTGCGCTGACCGCCCTGGGAACCCCTTTTTTGATCAATCGTCTCTTGCAGATGGTTGCCAGTTTGCCTGGTTTATGGGTTTATCTTCTCTATCGTCATGATGCCCCCGACTGACCCGGAAGCCCGTTTGTGCAAATCTTTCAAAACGATGGCGGGGGTTTGGGGGGGCGTCGCACTCCCCAAACCCCCGCCATCGTTAAACAGGCTTACGGAAAGGAGCGTGCAAGGCGCGCGCCCACCGCATAGTAGCGATAGTTTTTATCGTCATAGCTCCGAAAGCTGCAACGCACCAGAGCGGGGAGGACTCCCCAACAACCGCCCCGCACAACCCGGTTGAAGCCCCAGGCGGCTCCTGGCGGATTTTCTGCGGGAGACTTGGCGTAATAGTTTTCGTCATACCAATCTGCCACCCACTCCCACAGATTGCCACTCATGTCATGCAACCCCAGACCGTTGGGATCTTTTTGACCGACCGGATGGGTGGTATTGTCGCTGTTATCCTTGTACCAGGCCACACGATCTATATCGTCTCCACCGCTATATTTTTCATTCTTGCCACCGCTTCGGCAGGCATACTCCCACTCTGCCTCGGTTGGCATCCGATATTTGCCATCCCCTCGTGCATTCAACTCCGCCAAATAGTGCCGGACATCCACCCAGGAGATGTTTTCCATCGGATATTGCGCCCAATTGCCCGGACGTCTTTTGCCAAAGCCGAAGAGGCTCCTCTGTTCTTCTGGAAAATAGGCCGTATTGTTGGGCATGAGTTTGATCCATTCCCCTTGGGTCAAGGGATATTTGCCGATCCAGAATCCATTCAGCGTCACCTTGTGTACCGGCCTTTCGTCGGAGCTGGCATCACTTTGATGGCTTCCCATCAGAAAACTCCCCCCGGGAACCCAGACAAACACCATGCCTGTGATGGGGCATTGCCAAAGCGTACCGGCTGGCGGCTCACGGGCAGCATCTGCAGGCAGCGGGTTGGACTCCTGTTCTGGCAGGCACGACTCCGCCGATGGCCCGACCCCAACCGCCGGGCACGCCTGCTGGGCGACTTCGCCTTCAGAGCATTGGGACATTTCGCCACACCCTCCACCGCTCACACACAGTCCAGAAAAACAGTTGATGCTACAAAAAAACGCTCTTCCGGTCCAGGCATGTCAATCGTAACGGAAAGCAACGGGCAGGACGGCTCTCTCCCCTTGCAAAACAGTGGGGGTGCCGAAACAAAAACGGCCACCAAACAGGCACCGTCAATGATTAAAAAACATGGTGTCCCCGGCGCGATTTGAACGCACGGCCTGCGGATTATCTATCCGTTGATCGTGGGTAAACCTGCATGTAGCTACCCATCGCCTGACCTGCGGGTGCCCGATGAGTGTGAAGCATTGCGACTCAGAGAGAAATGGCTAAAATGGCTCCAACTGTGGTTCTGAAGCAGCAGGTGCATATTAAACGGATATTCTCAATGACCGAACAGGAAATAGAACAAAAGTTGATTGAGAGGCTGGGCGATCTCAAATACACCTATCGCTCGGATATTCGTGATCGCACCTCACTTGAAGGTAATTTCCGTCAAAAATTCGAGATGCTCAACCGTGTCCGCCTGACCGATGCCGAGTTTGCCCGGCTGCGCGATGAGATCGTCAACGCCGATGTCTTCCAGGCCGCCAAGGCACTGCGCGAGTACGGCTATATCGAGCGCGAAGACGGCACTCCGCTGCACTACATGTTGGTCAACCTCAAGGACTGGTGCAAAAACGAGTTCGAGGTCATCCATCAGCTGCGCATCAACACCGACAACAGCCACCATCGCTATGACGTAATCCTGCTCATCAATGGTCTGCCGCTGGTGCAGATTGAGCTGAAGAGCGTCGGTATCAACCCGCGTCGAGCCATGGAGCAAATTATCGAGTACCGCAACGCCCCCGGAAACGGCTACGCCAACACGCTGCTCTGCTTCATGCAGCTCTTCATCGTCAGCAACCGCAATAACACCTGGTATTTCACCAATAACCACAACCAACACTTTGCCTTCAACGCCGATGAGCGTTTCCTGCCTGTCTACCAATGGGCCGAGGAAGACAACCGCAAGGTCACCCACCTGGACGACTTCGCCGAGAGGTTTCTGGCCAAGTGTGCGCTGGGCCAGATGATCAGCCGTTACATGGTGCTCGTCGCCAGCGAGCAAAAGCTGTTGATCATGCGCCCGTACCAAATCTATGCGGTCAAGGCCATTGTCGACTGCATCCACCAGCACCGTGGCAACGGCTTCATCTGGCATACCACCGGCAGCGGCAAGACTCTCACCTCCTTCAAGGCGTCAACCCTGCTCAAGGACAACCCGGACATTGAAAAATGTCTGTTCGTGGTGGATCGCAAAGACCTCGACCGCCAGACCCGCATCGAATTCAATAAGTTTCAAGAAGGCTGCGTCGAAGAGAACACCAGCACCGAAACCCTCGTGCGCCGCCTGCTCTCGGAGGATTATGCCGACAAGGTGATCGTCACCACCATCCAGAAACTCGGCTTGGCCCTGGATGAAAACAGTAAAAGTGCCCAGCAGCACAAGGAGAGGGGCAAACTCACCTACAAGGAGCGGCTCGCCCCGTTACGCGGGCAGCGCGTCGTCATCATCTTCGACGAATGCCACCGCTCCCAGTTTGGCGAGAATCACAAAGCCATCAAAGAGTTTTTCCCCAATGCGCAACTGTTCGGCTTTACCGGCACGCCCATCTTCGAGGAGAACGCCAGCTACACCCAGGTCGACGGCACTCTTGGCTCCTACCGGACCACCCAAGACATCTTTGAAAAGCGGCTTCATGCCTACACCATCACCCACGCCATTGATGACAGCAACGTGCTGCGTTTTCACATCGATTATTTCAAACCAGAGGGCAAAGCCGAAGGCGACAAGCCAGCCAGCGACAAGGCAAAGAAGGGCAGCACCAGGCCCCCTCGGCCCGTGGCCCAGCGCGCTGTGGTCGATGCCATCCTGGCCAAGCATGACGCTGCCACCGATCATCGCCGCTTCAATGCCCTTCTGGCCACCGCCTCCATCAACGATGCCATTGACTTTTACGAGCTGTTCAAGCAGGTCCAGGCCGAGCATCGGGGCCAAGATTCCAACTTCATCCCGCTCAACATCGCCTGCATCTTCTCGCCCCCGGCGGAGGGCAACAGGGACGTCAAGCAGCTCCAGGAAGATCTGCCCCAGGAACGGGCGGACAACCAGCAGGAGCCGGAGCGGAAGAAGGCCGCGTTGCAACAGATCATCGCCGACTATAACGCCCAATATGGCACCAACCACAAGCTCGGGGAGTTTGACGGCTACTATCAGGACGTGCAGCAGCGCATCAAGGATCAGAAGCATCCCAACAGCGACTTTCCGCGTAAGAACAAGATCGACCTCACCATCGTTGTCGATATGCTGCTTACCGGTTTCGACTCCCAGTACCTCAACACTCTGTACGTGGACAAGGATCTCAAGCACCATGGTCTGATTCAGGCCTTTTCGCGCACCAACCGCGTGCTCAACGACACCAAACCCTACGGCAACATTCTCGACTTTCGCGCCCAGGAAAAGAGCGTGGACGAGGCCATTGCCCTTTTCTCTGGCGAGGATGCCGATCGCTCCCGCGAAATTTGGCTGGTGGACCCGGCCCCCAAGGTCATCGACCAGTTCGATGCCGCCGTCCGGCAACTGGAAGCGTTCATGGAAGCCCAGGGCCAGCCCTGTACACCCGATGCGGTCAACAACCTCAAGGGCGATACCGCCCGCGCCGAGTTCATCAACCGCTTCAAGGAGGTTCAGCGGCTCAAGACCCAGCTTGACCAGTACACCGACCTGAGCAACGCACAAAAAGAACAGATCGAGCAGCGACTACCGGAAGAGCAACTGCGCGGCTTCAAGGGCATCTACCTGGAGACCGCCCAACGTCTCAAGGCACAGCAGGGCAAGAGAGGTGACGAGGCCAGCGACGACCGGGAGGTCATCGAGCAACTGAGCTTTGAATTTGTCCTCTTCTCCTCGGCCATGATCGACTACGATTACATCATGGGCCTGGTCGCCCGTTTCACTCAGGAAAAGCCCGGCAGGCAGACCATGAGCCGCGAACAGCTCATCAACCTCCTCGCCGCCAACAGCAACCTGATGGACGAGCGCAGGGATATCATCGCCTACATCAACACTCTGGAGGCCGGCAAGGGCCTCAGCGAAGAGAGCATCCGCGACGGCTATCAGAGCTTCAAGGCACAAAAGGCCGAGGGTGAACTCAGCGATCTCGCCAAGCGGCACCGGCTGGAACGCGACGCCCTGCAAGCCTTCGTCGCTGGCATCCTGGACCGCATGATCTTCGACGGTGAACGGTTGAGCGACCTGTTTGAACCGCTGGATCTGGGCTGGAAGGCCCGCAGCGGGGCCGAGGTGGCACTGATGGAAGAGTTGGTGCCCTTTCTGAAAAAGCAGGTCGGCGGGCGCGATATATCGGGGTTGGCGGCATATGAGTAAGACGATGAAAGAGGAACAGAAGGCATTGGAACCTCGGTTGCGGTTTCCTGAGTTTCGGGATGCGGGGGGGTGGGAAGCTCAGAGAATTGGTAAATACCTTACGGAGAGCCGGATAAAGGGTAGCAAGGGTGATGTAGCAAAAAAACTGACCGTTAAACTATGGGGAAATGGTGTTTATGAAAAGAATGAAGCCGTACAGGGAAGTGCTAACACTCAATACTATCGCCGCAAGGCTGGACAGTTTATCTATAGCAAGTTAGATTTTCTCAATCAGGCATTTGGGATAATTCCAGAACACTTAGACAATTGCGAGTCGACGGTTGATTTGCCGTGCTTTGATGCGAGCACACAGCTTGATGTGCGGTTCCTGCTTGAGTATGTACAACGTAAGGAATTTTATAAGAGGCATGGTGAGGTTGCGGACGGCGGAAGGAAGGCAAAGCGAATCCAAGTAGGAACGTTTTTAGGCTTCCCGATATTCCTGCCAATACCAGAAGAACAACAAAAAATCGCCGATTGCCTCTCCTCCCTCGACGCCCTGATTGCCGCCCACATCAAAAAGCTTGAAGCCCTCACGACCCACAAAAAAGGGCTGATGCAGCAACTCTTCCCCCGCGAGGGCGAAACCGTTCCCCGCCTGCGCTTTCCCGAGTTTCGGGATGCGGGGGAGTGGGTGGTGAAACCGCTAAAAAATCTCGTTGAGAATTTAGACTCTAAAAGGGTTCCGATAACAGAAGCGGATCGCGCAAAAGGGACTATCCCTTATTATGGTGCTTCTGGGGTTATCGACTTTGTTGATAGCTATATTTTTGATGAAGACCTGCTCTGTATTTCAGAGGATGGCGCAAATTTAGTTGCGAGAACATCTCCTATCGCTTTTTCTATAACTGGCAAGACATGGGTAAATAACCATGCGCACGTTCTGAAATTTAGACACAAATTCACACAGACGATAGTCGAGAACTACTTGAACGCCATAAATCTTGAGGATTTTCTTACAGGTATGGCCCAGCCTAAACTGAACCGGGCGAAGCTGGATACAATTCCTATCTTCCTTCCTGGCGAAGGTGAACAACAAAAAGTCGCCGATTGCCTCTCCTCCCTCGACACGCTGATCACCGCCCACACCAAAAAACTCGAAACTCTCAAGACCCACAAAAAAGGTCTGATGCAGCAACTCTTCCCCAACCCGGAGGCGGTGGGCGCATGAGCGACCTGATCCTCTACGCCACGGAAGACGGCCAGAGCCGGATACAACTGCGGGCCGACGGCCAAACCGTTTGGCTGACTCAATTGGAAATGGCCGAGCTTTTTCAGACCACCAAGCAGAATATCGCCAAGCACCTGAAGGCCATTTTTACCGAGGAAGAATTGAGCGCGAAATCAGTTGTCAACCAATGGTTGACAACTGCCGCCGACGGCAAGAACTATCGGATCGCGCACTACAACCTGGACGCCATTCTGGCGGTGGGCTACCGGGTGCGTTCACCGCGTGGCGCGCAGTTCCGCCGCTGGGCCTCCACCGTGCTCGGCGAATACCTGCGCAAGGGCTTTGTGATGGACGACGAGCGGCTGAAGAACCCCGATGGCCGCCCCGATTATTTCGACGAGATGCTGGCGCGCATCCGCGATATTCGTGCTTCGGAAAAGCGTTTTTATCAGAAGGTGCGCGATCTGTTCGCCCTCTCCAGCGACTACGACAAGAGTGACCACGCCACCCAGCAGTTTTTCGCCACCGTGCAGAATTTATTGCTCTATGCCGTCACCGGGCAGACCGCCGCCGAACTGGTCAGCGCGCGAGCCAATCCCGCCGATCCCCATTTTGGCCTGCTTAATTGGAAGGGGGCGATGGTGCGCAAGCAGGATATCCTCATCGCCAAGAACTACCTGACCGAAGACGAGATCGACACCCTCAATCGGTTGGTGGTCATCTTCCTGGAAACCGCCGAGTTGCGCGCCAAACGCCAGACCCTGACCTCCATGGAGTTCTGGCGGGATAATGTGGGGCAGATCATCACCACCAACGGCTTTCCCCTGTTGGCGAACGCCGGTTCCATCAGCCATGCCCACATGGAACAGCAGGTCGGCAGGCAGTTTCAGGATTACGACCAGCACCGCAAAACCCAGGAGGCGCAAGCGGCGGATGCCCAGGACGAGGCCGAACTGAAAGCGTTGGAAAGCAGGATCAAGAATCGCAAAGGAACAGCGTCATGAATGCCCCCCAAACCTTTACCAGCCTGGACGAACTGGCCCGGCATCTGCGCGATGTGCTGACGAAAAAGTATGTCCTGCTCTTTGCCTTCAATGGCACAGGCAAAACGCGCCTCTCCATGCTCTTCAAGGAATTGGGCAAGAGAACTGTCGAAGATGATGAGGGCAATGAAGAGACAACCCGCGACACCCTCTATTTCAACGCCTTCACCGAAGACCTGTTCCACTGGGACAATGACCTGGAGGGCGATTCCCGGCGCGTGCTGCGCATGAATACGGATTCGCGCTTCTTCGATGGTCTGCAAGAGCTGGAGATGGAGAACCGCATCCGACCGCTATTACGTCGCTATGCTGACATCGATTTTTTTATCGATTACGAGCAAGGTGCGGTGAACTTTGTCCGAGAAGTCCAGTCCGGAGAAAATACCGAGACCATCGAGCATATCAAGGTGTCCCGTGGTGAGGAGAATATCTTCGTCTGGTGCTTCTTTCTCGCCGTCGCCCAGTTGGCGGTGGATGGGCAGGAGGCCTACCGCTGGGTCAAATACCTCTATATCGACGATCCCATCTCCTCGCTGGATGACAACAACGCCATCGCTGTGGCCAGCCATCTGGCGCAACTGCTGAAGAGTGCCAACGGACAGATCAGAATAGTGATCTCGACCCACCATCATCTATTCTTCAATGTCATGTGCAACGAGCTGAGCAACGCCGCTCGATACTTCCTGAGCAAGGAGGCGGATCAATTCCTGCTGACAGACACCGGCGATACCCCGCGCTTCCACCACATAGCACTGCTCAAACAGCTGCATGAAGTGGCGGAATCGGGCCAGATTTACACCTACCATTTTAATATCCTGCGCAATCTTCTGGAAAAGACAGCCACCTTTCACGGCTTCCGAAGGTTCTCCGACTGCATCAACAGGGACATCGACGACCCGGACGGCATTTTGCACACCCGCTTGGTGAACGTGCTCAGCCACGGGAATTATTCCCTCTTTGAGCCCCAGGAGATGCTGCCGGAGAACAAGGAATACTTCCGCAAGATCCTGCGGGACTTTATGAACAATTACCGGTTCAATCCGGAACTCTTCCCGGAACCGCGACAAGAGAGTGTGAGCGCATGACCAAAGACCAACTCAACCAACTGGGCAAGACCCTTTGGGCCATCGCCGACGACCTGCGCGGCGCGATGAACGCCGACGACTTCCGCGACTACATGCTCTCGTTCCTGTTCCTGCGCTATCTCTCCGACAATTACGAGGCAGCCGCGAAAAAGGAATTAGGTCCAGACTATCCGGACCTTCCACAAGACGTATTGCGGAAGACCGACGCAACGACCCAGCTTCATGTCTGGTATGAAGAAAACGCCAATGACGTGGAGCAATTCGAAAAGCAGATGCGCCGCAAAATACACTATTGCATCCACCCCGACTATCTCTGGAGCAGCATCTACGAGCGTGCCCGTACTCAGGACGGTGAGTTGCTGCAAACCCTGCAACGGGGATTCAAGTATATCGAAAATGAATCCTTTGCCAGCACCTTCCAGGGTCTCTTTTCCGAGATCAACCTCAACTCGGAAAAGTTGGGCAGAACCCCCACCGACCGCAACAAGAAACTCTGCACCATCATCACCAAGATTGCCGAAGGGATCGCCCAGTTTTCCACCGACAGCGACATCCTCGGCGATGCCTACGAGTATCTGATCGGCCAGTTTGCCGCCGGCTCTGGCAAGAAGGCCGGGGAGTTCTACACCCCGCAAACAATCTCCACCATCCTCTCGCGCATCGTCACACTGGACAGCCAGGAGCCCGCCACCGGCAAAAAAAAGAAGCTCAGCTGCGTGCTCGACTTCGCCTGCGGTTCCGGCTCGCTGCTGCTTAATGTGCGCAGCCAGATGGGGACACACGGCATCGGCATGATTTACGGCCAGGAAAAAAACATCACCACCTACAACCTGGCCCGCATGAACATGCTATTGCATGGCGTTAAGGACAGCGAGTTCCAGATCCATCACGGCGACTCCCTAACCAACGACTGGGACATGCTCAGCGAGATGAACCCGGCAAAGAAACTCAAATGCGATGCCGTAGTCGCCAATCCGCCGTTCAGCTACCGCTGGGACCCCACCGAAGAGTTGGGCAAAGACTTCCGTTTTAAAAGCCACGGCTTGGCACCCAAATCCGCCGCTGATTTCGCCTTCCTGCTGCACGGCCTTCATTTCCTCAGTGATGAGGGCGTCATGGCGATCATTCTGCCCCACGGCGTGCTGTTCCGCGGTGGCGTCGAGAGCCACATCCGCACCAAGCTCCTCAAAGACGGCCATATCGATACCGTGATCGGCCTACCCGCCAATCTTTTTTTCTCCACAGGGATACCGGTCTGCATCCTGGTGCTGAAAAAGTGCAAAAAACCGGATGACGTGCTTTTCATCAATGCCAGTGAACATTTCGAGAAGGGCAAGCGGCAAAATCAGCTCCTGCCGGAGCACATCGACAAGATTGTCGAAACCTACCAATTCAGGAAGGAAGAAGAGCGGTATGCTCGACGGGTGGGCATGGCGGAAATCGAGAATAACGACTTCAACCTGAATATCTCTCGCTACGTCAGCACGGCCAAGTCGGAGGAAGAGATCGATCTTGCCATGGTGAATAAGGAGCTTGTGGCATTGGAAAAGGACATTGTAGCTGCCACGGAAAGGCACAACGGTTTCCTTGAGGAGCTTGGCTTACCTCCTTTGCCTCTGGGTTGATAACTTTACCATGTATATTACGGAATTTTTCATATTGAAAATAAATAGTTAAATGGTGTCCCCGGCGCGATTTGAACGCACGGCCTACGGATTAGGAATCTGAGGTTCTGCGTTTTATGGCCTTTCCGCACGATCTATAAAGATTCATAAATCCAATATATTGCTTGCTTGACGTTTCCGGAAATTTCCGCTATTTTCTCTCCAAGTGGGTACTATGTGGGTACTGGAATCGGTTCCAGTACCCAGAACAACAGGGGGAGGCGCGAACCATGGCAATCAAGCTGGCCAAACGAACCGTAGACGCGGCACAACCGGGGGAACAGGACGTTTTCCTGTTCGATTCCGATTTGACCGGGTTCGGTCTCAAAGTCACCCCGACCGGGCGCAAGGTCTATCTGGTCCAGTACCGTATCAACGGGGCCAAGCGGCGGGTGACAATCGGGGTACATGGTTCCCCCTGGACGCCAGAACAGGCACGGCAGGAGGCTGCCAGACTGTTGGGGTTGGTAGCCAATGGCAAAGACCCGGCTGAGGCCAAAGCAATGGCCAAGACAATCCCCACCGTTGCCGAGGTGGTCGAGCGATTCTTTACCGAGCACGTCAACGCCAAGAACAAGCCAAGCACGTTTGCTGAATACCGGCGGCAAGCAGATAAGATTATTATTCCCCAATTGGGAAAATATCGGATTGATGCCATCCAGAGGAGTCACATTGCCAAGCTGCATCATGGTATGCAAAAGACTCCCTACACGGCTAACCGGGTGGTGGCGTTGCTTTCCAAGATGTTCAACTGGTGTGAGATGGTTGGTTTACGTCCAGACCGGACCAACCCGGTTCTGCACATCCAGAAGTACCGGGAAGAGAAACGAGAACGGTTGCTGAGTGACTCGGAACTGGCACGCTTGGGGCAGGCGTTGGCCGATGCTGAACGGAGTGGCAAGGCATCCCCCTACGCCGTGACGGCCATTCGGTTGATTATTCTGACTGGGGCAAGACTAGGGGAAATTCTCTCTCTGCGATGGGATGAGGTAGACTTTCAACATGGAGCGTTGCGGCTGTCCGACTCCAAGACAGCAACAACGACCGGAACAGCAAGCGGGGCAAAGGCCATCCCGTTGAATCCTCCGGCATTGGAGCTGCTCTCTTCCCTTCCGCGTATTGAAGGCAACCCCCACGTGATCGTGGGCAAGATCGAAGGTCACGCTATGGTGAACATCAACAAACCCTGGCGGGCCATCCGGGCCAATGCGGGATTGGAGACCTTGCGTATTCACGACCTGAGGCACGCCTTTGCATCGGTGGGGGCCAGCATGGGCATGAGTTTGCCTGTTATTGGCAAGTTATTGGGACACACCCAGGCGGCCACAACGCAACGATATGCACATCTGTCAGATGATCCACTCCAGAAGGCAACCGCGTTGATTGGAGAGCATATAGCGGCGGCCATGAAGGGCAGTGAAGTCGATAACATCATCCCCCTCCGATCCAACCAGGGATAATCAGACCGGCGCACCCTTCCGAGTGATGCGCCAAACGAATGCCCGGCCTATCGCGACGGCGAGAAAAAAGGAAACCTTTTACCTTCTGGCCGGGCACTTACCTTAAAGGTTGTTGCATAAAAAGGATGCAATTTCAATGGCGACAGACACGCGCTATACCAGCCTGAACTCCCTCCTTCAAAGGCTGATGGAAACCTGCTTGCGAGATCCAGACAGCAATAGGTCTGCTTTGGAAGTTGTTACCGAGCTGCATGAAAAAAGAAAACGAATTCAAAACGAAATCAAAACATCCCAGTACGACTTGCGCATCAAATATCTTTTGGAGCAAGAAAATACGCTAATTGAACAAAAGATCGGTGACTATTTGGCTCATTGCAGAAAAGGCGCACTTGAAAGTCTGCGCAAAGGTATTTGCATCGGGTTCGGATACAAGGGAATTCATGAAAAACCGTCGGTGATTCTCCAAAAGCATTGGTTGTTTTTGGATGCGGATTTTGAGCAAAACACGGCGACTGGAGAGGGGTTGCTTTATCGTGGGCTATATTTTTTTATTGCTCAAGAAATGTCCGCCCCACTCAGGGAGTGGGTCGGTGACGAATTGAGGGGGGAGGAACGGCGAAGCACGCCGCCAGAAGCGGTCGCTGGTTCTCAAAACAAGCCAGATCCCATCTTGCGGAAAACAAACACATCTGCCGCCAGCAAAGCAAAAACCGAAAAGGCGGCTACCAGGAGAACTGCTGCCCTAGTAGCCATGGGCCGCGTTTTGAAGATTGACCCGACGTGGAAGGCCGGCGGCATCCCTTACAGCAAGAGAGAGGTTGCCGAGGCTATCAAAAAATCCTTTAACTCTTTAGGGTTGACCGAGACCGATGCCATGGCACTTCGGGACGACACGACAAAACACGGTATCGAGAGTGACCTCGAGACACTTGCCAAGGAAAGGCACTTTTTTTTCAAAGGCGGCAATTCATCCAGTTTGAAACCACTCCTTCAAGTTATCGGCCAACAGAATACCCCGGGTTCGCGCACGAAATAGGGTATGTTCGATAAAATCACTGCAATATCAATCTAGTAAACAATTTAAACCTACCCTATTACGTCACGGAACACCCCAGGTTCCCAACGGAATAGAGGAGGTTAAAATCATCAAAATCAATGACTTCGCGTCGATCTTTGTTTTTTTTAAAATATTTTCGGGTACGATACCCCTTGTCATGACGTTTCAGCCCGCTGGAGTCGCTCTCTGGCAGGCGTTTCAGAGTCGCAGGGGATTTTTTATGGATGCAAAATTTGTCAGAACACAGGTGGCGGCACAATTTATCGGGGTTTCCAAATCTCTGCTGGAAAAACTTCGTATCACTGGCGGGGGGCCGCGTTTTGCCTTATTGGGTAGCGCAGTTGTTTATGCAATACCCGACCTGGAATCATGGGTTGCAAGTCGCACTGTTGCTTCAACGAGTGAGGGGGGCGGCTTGCCAAATATCTCCACCGATGCTCGAAGCCGCAAGCTAAAAAATCAGCTACCCACCACAACAAGCCGTCGTGGCCGTCCACGCAAAGCCGCTACTGCCAACCCGGCGCAGGGTTAAGGGGGGGGGCACAT
>PEAG01000029.1 GCA_002753505.1 Magnetococcales bacterium HCHbin5
TTGTAGTCAGGTCGCCCTTCAACAAGGGGATCAGGCTACCGGGCGAACGGACAATTCCCCGGATTGACACTTCTCGGTCAATATGGATGCAAAAACATCTCGGACACACCCCCTGCACCCCGCCGGGGACCGTGACGGTCCCCAGACCCCTGCAATCATTTGAAAAGATTAACATAATAAAGGGTATCGTCATCATGTTAGCGCATACAGGGCTCTGCCCCTGCAATCGTTCAAAAAAAAACCGTGACAGCCTCTGAGACTGTCACGGTTCGCCGAGAACAACGGCCTGTTCCGGTTGGCGTGAACACCAACCGGAACAGAACCAAACTGCCCCGATAGCTACTTGATCACGTTCAACTCCACCCGACGGTTTTCCGCACGACCTTCCGCCGTGTCGTTGGTGGCTACCGGCTTGCTCTCACCATAACCCCGTGCCGTGAGCCGATCTTTCTTGATACCCTGCTGCACCAACCCCTTCATGACCGAATGGGCCCGCCTTTCGGACAATTTCTGGTTGTAAGCATCCGTGCCGACATTGTCCGTATGGCCTTGAATCTCCACCTTCAACGCCGGATTCTGCTTCAAGACGCTCGCGGCACTCTTCAACGTCACCTTGTCCTTGTTCTCAATCTTCGCGCTGTCAAAACGGAAGTTCAGGTTTTTGATGATCCAGCACCCCTGCTTGTTGACCGTCGCCCCTTTGGGGGTTCCAGGGCACTTGTCATCCGGATCCAACACACCGTCGCCATCCTCATCGCCAACAACCGGGCAGCCATCGCTGTCCACTTTGGTTCCCTTGGGGGTGTTGGGACACTTGTCACGGCTGTTGGGCACCCCATCACCATCATCATCCCCATCCACCACCGCATCCGGTTTGCAAAAATAGCACTGGGTGCCCGTAGCCCCCAAACCCGACTTGCCATCCTGGGGATGCCATTGGGTAAAGCCTTTGTGGCTCCAACCGCCAATGGTCGCCGCCTCCACCTGGAACGGTGCCGACGCCAACAACAGCGCGGCCCCTGCCAAAACAGCCAGTTTTAAATGTTTCATTGTCATATTATTCCTCTTTTCTTTGATGCGTTGATAAAGATTTGACCGCGAAAAAGGGCCATCAGAAGCGCAACCCATTCAGCAACCGTTTTCCCACATCTGCAGGCAACAGGTTTTCCAGGCCCTGTTTTTTCAAGAGCTCCGTTGCCTTGTCCTGTATCTTGTCGCCCAGCTTTTCCTTGGCCTTTTGGGCCACACCCTGCTCCAGCAGCGTTTTCAGATCCAACCTCCAGGAGAGGTTTTCCAGCGGCCCGCTCACCTGAATGGGAATGGTCACCCCCGTCAATGTGGTCAGCGTACGTCCGCCCTTGCCCTGCAACGCCTCCGTAACAGAGCACTGCAGTTGATACTCCACCCGATCGGCAGGCAGATTGACTGTTCCCGCCCCCTGAATCCGG
This sequence comes from Magnetococcales bacterium HCHbin5, assembly GCA_002753505.1. GTDB lineage: Bacteria > Pseudomonadota > Magnetococcia > Magnetococcales > Magnetaquicoccaceae > Magnetaquicoccus. The sequence goes on from PEAG01000029.1 coordinate 1,449, forward strand.
AACAAGGGGGAGAGCATGGCCAAATCCCGATTATCCAGTACGCCATTTTTAACGGTCGCCGAACCATTCAGAGTGGTAAACCGGGTGCCACCCGTCCCCCCACCGGGCTCGACCGCCTGACCCTCCAGAGCCTGAGCCGCCTCTTCCAATAACTTGGCGATATCCACCCCCTTGATTGCACCCTCCTGGAAGGAAAATTTCGTAGTTCCATTCAGGTTTTTCTTGATCGACAGCGGAGAGTCACCGACCGCATTCAACCGCACCTGCACCGTCGCCAAGCCGTTGACCGGGTCATGTCCATTCCAATCCTGCAGCAGATCCCCCGCCTGCACCTTGTCCAGGCGGCCGTCCAGGCTCATTTGCGGCACCTCCCCCTGCACATTCAGCAGCAGATCCATCCACAAAGTTCCCTGGTAGAGATGGGCCTGAGCGGGCGTGAGATGCAACAAACCCTTTTTACTCTCCAGCACCAGCGCAACCTCCTGCAGGGAAAGGTTGGCCGCCCGGAAATTTTTAATCCGCAGTCGGCCTTGCAGATCCAGGGCCCGCAGGGCGGCCACCGGCAACCCTCCCTGTTTGGCAACCGGCTGTTCGGCGGCGGTTTCACCGGTCGATTGCCGGGCAGGCGGAGCGGACTCCGGCTTGCCATCGACCGCAGCCGTTGCGGCACGATAGCGATCCAGATCCAACGAATCCAACAGCAACTCCCCCTGGATCGACGGCTGGCCGACAAAATTCTGGACGGTCAATTGACCCGTCAGCAGGCTGCCGTCCATACGCAGTTGCATATTCGCCAGGGCCAGATTTTCCCTGCTGACGGTGAAGGGAATCTCCCCATCCAGGGTCGCAAACGCCTTCGGATCCCGGGTTTGCGGCAGTGTGACACCCCACTGTTGCAGCAGATCCCGAACGGGAACCGGCAACAGGGTCAGCGTGCCAGCGAGCCGGGGAGAGGAAAATATTTTTTGCCCCTCTGCCCGTCCGCTCACTTTCAGCCCCGCACCGGTCAACTGCATGTCGGTCAGCTGCAAAGACTCCGTTTGCCAATTCAGTGCCAGCTCCAGGGTGGTCTCCAGTGTTGCTTTGCCGGTCGGCAGCTGTTTGCCCTCTGCTGTCAGGCGCAGATGCAGGGGATTAAGCTGCAACGCCTTTGCTGCCACCTGAAGCTGCAGCGATCCTTGCAGGGACAAATCGATGCCCATCGACTGCTCCCCCCCCTGTTCCAGGCGCAGTTGCAGTGTCAGGGGGACCGGTTGTTCTTCCTGCAGCGGGCCACTGGTCAGTTCTGGAATAACCAGGTTTTTGATCGTATTGTTTGCCACATCCCGCCAGGAGAGGTGGGCATCCAGCAGGTGCAGCCCTCCCACCGCTATGGCACCCGCCCAGGAGGAGTTCATGCCCCCCTTGTCACCGGAGGTGGCGACATGAATCAGCTCTGGAGGGGTTTGCGACAGCGGGGTTTGTGGCTCCTGGCTTGGCTTTTTCTGGAACAGGCGGGCCAAGTCGGACCAGTTGTTTGCCCCCGCGTTACCCGTTGGCACCCGGCTGTCTGTCTCCAGGTTCAGGTGCAGCCCTTGAACGGTGATGGTGTCCACCTCCACTTTGTGTTGCAGCAGCGGCAGCAGTTTGACCCGCAGGTTGGCTGAGGCAATTTTGGCAAACGGTCCCGGCCCAAACCCGGCTGCATTCCCCAGCTCCAGTGCCCCCAAACGTACTCCAACCCATGGAAAAAAGGAGAGCGCGAAATCATCCTGCATGACCAGGCGGCGACCGGTTTGGGATTCAACCAGTTGGGCAATTTGGGCCTTGTGGGCATTCGGGTCCACCAAAAACAGCGCGCCGCCGACGCCAATCACCAAAAGGGCGAGCAGGGAGAGCAAGGAAATGATGATAAATCTGAGTGGCTTGGCCATTAACAGAGCGGCTCACGTCCATAGGGTTAACAAAAATTGGATAAATATTTCAAGTTCTTAACATGGTGCATTCTACACAACAGAAACCTTTTTTTCAAGCCTTTTCTGGCAATTTTCGCACCCGGAACAGATAATTATTTAATTTATCAGTTTTTTGTCTGGTTTTGGCAGCCCCACCCTCCTCTACTGACCAATGCCCGGATGGATTGACAAGTGTGTCAAATGATTGCAGGGGTCTGGGGAGCGTCACGCTCCCCAGTGGGGTGCAGGGGCAAAGCCCCTGCTGAACTGCGCGTTTTCCCAAAGCACATTTTCGCAGAAAATGTGCGCAACGCGCACAAAACCGCCCCGCAGGGGCGACCTTGGGAGGGCGGCAGCCCGACGCGCACGGTTATGTCATGGACAACGCTTGGATTAAGAAACCAGAAGCTTCGGATATGCAGATTTTTGTTTGATACAAGGCCAGGAACGGTTTTTTTCCAAACCCTCCCCGATTTGGCCAGCTCTCGGTCGGGCTGCCGCCCTCCAGGAGTGCCCCTGCGGGGCGTTTTGGGCGCGCTGCGCCCATTTGCTGCGCAAATGGGCTTCTGGGAAAGCGCGCCCGTTACATGCAGGGGCTTTGCCCCTGCACCCCACCGGGGAGCGTGACGCTCCCCGGACCCCTGCAATCGTTTGAAAAGATTAGAAAAAGTATGGGTATGGTCATCATGTCAGCGCATATGGGGCTTTGCCCCTGCACCCCACCGGGGAGCGTGACGCTCCCCGGACCCCTGCAATCGTTTGAAAAGTGCAATCGTTTGAAAAGATTAGAAAAAGTATGGGCGTAGCCATCCAGTGAGCGCATTCACTAAAATTTGCCCGCCAACGCACCAATCACCGGGATGCGCCATGTGCGGGACAACATCACCGACAACAACCCCACCAACGTCAACAGGGTGATAAAAAACACCGACGAACTGAAAAAGAAGGCCCCCAACACAGGAATATGCAAACTGAAAATGGCCAACACACCCCAAATCCACAACACCAAACCCTGACGGGAATGAAAATGGACAAAGGGATCGTTGTGACTGAAAATGAGTGGAATCAGACACAATACCCCCAAATAACTCAACATCCCCATCCACCGGGAACGGGGCTGCACCGGGAACCGCTGGCTGGTCAAACGCTTCGTCATGCCTCTACTCCTTGCCACTTCCATCAATTGATCGGTACCTGAATCACAATATCATGACACTTGATACAACGCCCGGAAGGCGGATGGGGAATCCGCGAATTGGGCAAAATGGGCGGCCCCACCTTGGTAAAACTCGACACCTTCTCCCAAACCTTGCCAACCGGCGTAATGGGCTGACTGCCCGGCGGCGGCCCCCCCACAAACAGATGGCACTTCAAACAGGGCCCCCAATAACTGTGCGGCATGCGCTGCCCCGGCTTGATCTGCGGAATACGACGCACCACCACCCGCCGCATCTTTGTCTGCGGCTGCAACACACCCCTGACCGTATCACTCATCTGGGGCTGAGTCGGCTTGGGCATCGCACCAAAAACCTCACCCTGCAAACGCCGGGTCACGCTATCCATGCCAAACCGCGAAAAAAACTCCCTCAAAACATCCCCACCCTCAAAACCACCAATAATCACCCCCATCAAAATAACCGCCCACGCCAGACGCGACCAAGCCTGGCGACCCAAGGTTTTTGATTTTATTTTGCGCTCCATGCTCAACTACCGCAGTTGATTGGACCAAAGAGCGAATCCCTCATCATTGCGCAGATGACACACCTTTTTTCCAATAACCAGTTTTTTAACATAGATGAGTGCCGTCTTGTCGAGTTTGTCAAACTGAAATCCGGTACCGGAGATGGCCGCATCGTGCTGCAACACACAGCCCATGTACTGCAAAAACCAGGAAGGTGCCACGGAGAGATGCTGCTCCTGACCCAGGGGACCGTTCAACCAGAGGTGAATTTGGCCATCCTGCTGCTGCAATTCAGAAATTTGTTGGATTGTACCGCTGAAACGCACCTGGGCCGCCTGTTCAAAAGGCATCATCCCCGGCTGTGGGCGGGTGGTGCGAGGAGGCGCATCCGGCACAACCGGTTGCACGACAGCCGCCGGAACGCTCTGCACAGGGGGCTGCACCGCCACAACCGGCCCGGCAGCGGTTGCGGACGGCCACCCCGGCTGTCCTGCCTGAACCGTCAGAGCCGTCTGGTCGACATTCGGACCCGCCACCCACCCCATGCTGCCCGGCAGGATGGCAACCACCACCACCGCCAGCACGGCAAACAGGCCCAACGCCGTCAGCCACTCTTCAAGTTTCATCGGGAAACAGCCTTCAGATCAATGAGGATTAACCTTCGTTACGCCAGACACGAATCACGTTGCCAAACGACTCTTCAAAGGCAATCTGGCTATTGTTCAACTCGACCACAATGGCCGGATAAAGCTGGGTCAACCGGATGCGCGCCCCGGGCACCAACCCCATGGCCATCAGTTTGTTCAACCGCCCACTGTCCTGGGTGTTCAGAAAGGCAATGGTCGTCTCGCGCCCTTTTTCCAGTTGGGTCAGGGGAATCACCACCGAACAGACCGTTGCACGTGCCTCAATGCAGCAACGACCGGCCGGAATGGCAATACCATGGGGGCAGGATTGGGGATGCCCCAGCAGCGTGCAAATGGCATCCACCAGTTCCGGTGCCAAAATATGCTCAAATTCACACGCATTCTGCTCCACATCCGCCGGAGAGTGGCCCAATACATCCACCAGCAACCGCTCTGCCAGTCGATGCCGGCGCACCACCCCTTCAGCCCGTGCCAAACCCTGGGGAGTCAGGTGGATGCGTTCCCCCTCCATGCGAATGACGCCATTGCCGGAAAATTCCCGCAGGTAGCCCTCATAGATCCCCTCGGGATCATGTTCGCGCAGGGAGGGCAGGTCCAGGGTATGGTACTCGCCGAGACGCCAGAGCATCTCCAGCAACTCGTCACGACGGTGTTCCGTTTCCAAAGCCATAATCCCACACACTCCCCAACCGAGGCCGACATATCCACGCGAACAGGACAATCACATACCTGTATTTTTTCAATCTTCTTGAACAACTGCACTGGGGACCGTGACGGTCCCCAAAAACCTGCAATCGTTCAAGCCACAGCACCGGCTCAACCCGCCTCCACCATATCACCTTCCGCATCCATCTCCTGCCGGCTGCGGTAGTAGCGATAGGTACCATAACCGGCTGCTGCCAACAGACTGACCAGCAACACGGGGCCCCAGGCTCCCAGTCCCATGCCCAGGCCAAGGCTCAAACCGGTACCGTTCCAGATGGTACCCCCCTTGGCCGCAGCCGCCGCCACCGCGCTGCCGCCGGTGGAGCCGGTGCTGGCCAGTGCCTTGGTCGCTACCGGCTTGCTGGCCACCGCCGCCGCCACCTGGGTGGTTCCGGCCGCTTTCGCCGCCGCCACCTTGGTGGTCCCGGCCGCCTTTGCCGCCCCCAGCTCCTCCCAACCATCCAGCGGCGGCAGCACCGCCGCCCCGCCCCCCTTGGCAGCGGCTGCGGCACCGGCCGTCGCCACCCCCTTGGCCGCCGCACCACCAGCAGGTTTTAGCACAATCCATGTACCCGTCACATTGCCAGTCGCCAACGGAGCCTTGGTGAGGGTAAAACTTTTGCCCACCAAACCGGACAGATTGGCCTGGGTGGCTCCCTGCACCTGCAAGGCCACCAGATCTTTCCCGGCAACCCCTGCACCCCCCAGGGGTTTCATGAACAGCCAGCCTTTGGCTGTGCCACCCACCATGGGGGAGGGAATCACGGTAAAGGTTTTGCCGGCAATGGTCTGCATCTGTGCCGCCTGTTGCGCACCTTCCAGCTGCATCAGCATCAGCTTGGAGCCGGCTCCCCCTTTGGCCGCCACCCCGGCGGCTCCCGCCGCACTGGCGGCTCCCGTGCCAGAGTTCAGGACCAACCAGTTGGACATCCCTCCCACCACGGTCGGGGTCTGGCCCACCGTCACCGTCTTGCCCACCAGGCCCGCAATCTGGGCCGCCTGGCGACCGCCTTCAATCTTCAGTGCAACCGTGCTGCCGGCAGTTTCACCACTGGGCATCAAAAACAGCCATTTGGCCAACCCATTGCCGAGACCGTTGCCGGCACCCGTCACTTTGCCCACAGTGAAGGTTTTACCTGCCAAAGCCGAGACTTCGCTTGCCTGTTGCATCCCTTCCAACTTGAACATTAACGTTTCAACGGCCATCTGCTATCCTCCATTAAAAAACCAGAAAACTGGACCATCCATCGTGAACGGTGTGCAGCACGGGCGCGGAAAGACCGCCCGTCACACCACAATCAGACCACTGCCCCCCATTCCACTCCCTTCCCTTGTACAGGGAACAGATAAAAAAATCAACAAACATGGCCGCACACCGGCGGAATGCGGGAGCAATTCCCCGTGCATCCGTACCCCGTTCATATAAAAAAACAATTGCAGGGGCCTGGGGACCGTCACGGTCCCCAGTGGGGTGCAGGGGCAAAGCCCCGTGCATCCGTACCCCGTTCAATCTTTTAAAAAAACAATTGCAGGGGCCTGGGGACCGTCACGGTCCCCAGTGGGGTGCAGGGGCAAAGCCCCTGCATGTAACGGGCGCGCTTTCACCAAAGCCCATTTGCGCAGCAAATGGGCGCAGCGCGCCCAAAACGCCCCGCAGGGGCACTCCTGGAGGGCGGCAGCCCGACCGAGAGCTGGCCAAATTGGGCATGGCTTGGCAAAAAAACCGTTCCTGGCCTTGCGTCAAACAAAAAGCGGAAAAACCGCAAGTTCTGGTCTCTTACTCAAGCATTTTCCATGACATAACCGTGCGAGTCGGGCTGCCGCCCTCCCAAGGTCGCCCCTGCGGGGCGGTTTTGGGCGCGTTGCGCACATTTTCTGCGAAAATGTGCTTTGGGAAAACGCGCAATTCAGCAGGGGCTTTGCCCCTGCACCCCACCGGGGACCGTGACGGTCCCCGGACCCCTGCAATCCCTTAAAAAAAGTTGCGCACATTTTCTGCGAAATTGTGCTTTGGGAAAACGCGCAATTCAGCAGGGGCTTTGCCCCTGCACCCCACCGGGGACCGTGACGGTCCCCGGACCCCTGCAATCCCTTAAAAAAAAACACAAAGAAAAAGAGGGCACCGCAAAACCCTACGACTCCAGCTCCATATCAATGCTCTCCACCGCATGGGCCAAACCATACGTGACCAGATAGGGCACCTCATGCAACTGCCGCCCCACCCCAATCTCAAATACCCCCCGCTGGGCCGTCTGCTGCCAAACCACCCGATACAACACCCTCTTCCCGGGAGCCGCCGTAAACTTTAACCGAATATGCCGGGAAATCTGCGTCCCCCCCTTCACCCCCAACTTGCGCGCCAACCGACCCTGCAAATCCGCCTTCAACACACCCAACAGATCCGCCCCCACCTGGGCCGCCAAACCCACCGAACAATCGGTCTCAATCGCCACCGTGGCCGAACGGAAAAATTCATGCTCACTCACAAACGCCTGGTTGCCAAACCGGTTGTCCAACGGCACCTCCTCCGTCGCCAACACCCGCTCACTCTCCGCAACCAACCGCTGCCCAACCACCCGCAAACCACCCCCAACACCCTCCGACCACGACCGCCGCAACCGGGCCGCCCGCCGCTTGGAACGGCTAACCGCCGCCACCGTCAAGGCCCCCACCGCAACCAACGAGAGCAAAGGCAACATGGTCTACACCCCCCTCCGACTCATCCCACCCCCAACGGCGTCAAATAGACCGTAATCGTGCTCTTCTTGTCATTCAAGCCCCGGTGCAGCTTGTCCTTGAGCACATCCACAATCAAATCACCTTCGTATACCTTCAGCTTGCCATCCACCTGCACATGCAAATCCACATGCAACTCCTCCCCCATGATCCTGGCCCGCAAATAGGCAATCCCCAATACCCCCGGCGATTTTTTGGCAATACGATAAATCTCCTCCAGATCCTCCCGATCCGGCATGGCATCCATCAAACCCTGAATGGCCTCCACAATCAACTCAAAACCAATGCGAAACACAATCAACGCCAACGCCATGCTCGCCAACGGATCCGCAATCGGATAGCCAAACGTCGCAAACAACAACCCAACCAACACCCCAATGGAAGAGATGGCATCCGAACGGTTGTCCCAGGCATTGGCCATGATGGCCGGACTGTTCAACTCCCGCCCCACACACCCCTGATAACGAAACATGATCTCATTGCTGATGATGGAAATGATCGCCCCCAACACCGCCAACCGACTGGGTGCCTCATACTCCCCCTTCATCACACTGGACAACGAGGTGACCAACAGAGCCGAAGCCCCGGCCGCCAGAATCAACCCCACCGTGGCAGAGGAGATAAACTGAATCTTGCCATGCCCATAGGCATGATCCTCGTCCGCCGGTGCCTTGGAAATACGCAAACTCAATACCGTAACACCACTGGCAATCACATCCGCACTGGAATGAAACGCATCCGCCAACAAGGCCGCACTCCCCGACAACAAAGCCATGGAGCCCTTGAAAATCACCTGCAACACGTTGACCAGGACCGCATACCAAACCACCTGATCACGACATCGGGAACAATAGGGAAATTTCATGGATACCCGTTACATTCAAGCCAGCCAATAGCCACTATGGTTTTTTCTCCGGCTCCGCCGGCACAGGCAACAGACCCTCCTGCGACTGCCCACGCTTGGCAGGCGCAGGCAACAACCGATCAAAAATATCTGCCGACAACAGGGTGTCACCCGTGTTGAACTTGAAATATTCATACCGCTGAAAACCAACCGCCTTCGAAAGCAAATACCAGGGAAAGGTGGTGATCAGGGTATTGTAAACCCGAATCGCCTCATTGACCTCATTGCGTCGCATGGCAACCCGATCCTCCAAAGCCACCAGCTTGTCCATCAACTGCTGATAGGTGGTGGAAGACTTGATGTCAGGATACTGCTCCACAATCGCCAACAGACGAGCCACCACATCCGGCACCGCCACCCCACCAACCGCCGCCCCCATACCAACCGGCAACTTGCCCTCCACCGGAGCCTTGCCCACCACCTCTGCCGCACCCCCGCCCTTGATGTCCGCACGGGCATTGGCAACATGATGAAACACCTCCCGCTCCACATCCGCCTGATTCAACGCCAGATTGAACAGATTGCCAAACAGGTTGGCCCGATACTGCATCGCCGCTTCCACATGACCCTTGGCGGAAAGAATGGTCTCCTCCAAGGTAACAAACCGGTTATAGTTGTACAGAGTGGTCACACCAAACACAACGATCGAAATAAAAGAAACAAACAAAATCATGGTCTTGCCCTTGATTGGGGGCACCTTGAACCGCTTGGTCTCAAATTCATCACGGTACAACTGACGCATCAACGCCTTCATCCGCCGCAGACGCTCGTCGTTCAGTTGCTCCTGATCCAGTTCGTTCAAATCATCTTCGGTCATCTAGCGTCTCTTTGCAGCCACACCACCGGGGGTTTGATCCTCGCTCGGTCCTGGGTAGGGCCACACACCCACTCCAAGCTCCGCCACCTGCTACGGAACCCTTGCCAACTCAACTCCGACCCTCAGCCAACTGCATGGCCCGCTTGAAATAATCCACCGCCTCGTCCCGCTTGCCCTGCTGCTCCAGGATAAAACCGATGGACTGGTATACCTTGGGCTCCTTGGGCCGCAACCGCCCCGCCATCTGAAAAGAGTCCAACGCCTTATCGTAATCCGCCATCTTGTCATACGCCAGACCCAACCGGTAATGGAGATTAAAATTTTCCGGATTGCCCACCAACGCCTTCTCCAGCATGGCAACCGCCTCCCCATACCGCTCCGACTGGATATAGGCCATCCCCAACACCGAACTGACACGGGCATCCGTCGCATCCAACTGCTCAGCCCGGGTCAACAACGCAATCCCCTCCTCCACCCGATCTTCCCGCAACAGACAAAATCCCAGATGAAACAGAGTCTCCACATCCTGGGGACGCTCCAGCAAAACCCGGTCCAACATCGCAATGGCCTGCCCATAGCGGCCCCGCTCAGTGTAGCGAATCCCCTTGTCCAAAAAATATTGCAACCGCAAATCACTATCCACCGAAAAAAAGCTCCGGTAGCCATCAATGGCGGCAGTCGACAGTTTTTTCAACACCTGCGCACCCGAGTAAAACAGATAGCCCAACTCGTCCAACAGGCTGCTGCTACCGCGCGAAACACCCGTCTTTTCTCTTGGGGAAACTGTCATCGTACTCAAATCCTCTTTATGGAACAATAATATGACACGCCTCACATGCACCCCGATCCTGATGCGGCCGGGGCGTATCGGCGCGAATAACCGGGGCCGGCAACGTCACCAGATCCGGGTCCGGCACCATATGACCACCGGTACCAACGGCGTGGCACTGGGTACAAGGACCACGATAGGGATGAGGCGCAATATCCCCCGACAAAATCATCGGAGCCGTCTCCACCTGGGCAAACCCCAACTCATCCGGCACCGCAAGCACCACCGTATACAAACGACCCCGACGCCAAACGGTCAACGGGACCGACTTCTGCCGCTTGACCCGCTTGGACTCCCGCAAGACCCCCTCCAGCGTCGTCACCGTATTGCCGTTGATCGCAACCAGCACATCCCCCGCCCGCAAACCCGACGCCGCCGCCGCCAGGGTGGTCTCATCCAGCAACACCCCTTGCAAATCCATCGGCAACTTCAGCTTTTTTTTTAACTCCTCAGTCAGCGGTATCCCCTCCATCCCCTGCCAATGGGCCTCCGCCCACTGCAAGTTGGGGGGAATATAGGCGTCGGGAGGCGCGGCACGGGCCCCGGCCACCCGCTTTCTGCCACTCGGTCGCCCCCCCTGCACCACCGCCTGCGCCGCCTCAGCCGTCTGCGGTGCTACAGCCATCGCTGCCGGCACCGCCTGTGGCTGCCCGGCCGCCAAACCCACCGGCGCAACCGGCGAGACCGATGGAATCGGTGGAACGGCAGTCGCCGCCCCCCCCGACTGGCCATGGTAGGGACCAACAAACAAGGCCACCAGAATGATCCCCAGCAGACCAAGCAGTGCCGCCGCCAGGATAAACTGCGGCAGCCGACTCATGGCATGAACATCCTGCCCGCGATCACAAACATCAATACCGCATAAAACCAGCGCAACACCCCCAGCGAGACCACTTTGGTCAGCCAGGCCCCGATCAGACCCCCCACATAGGCCCCCGGCACCAAAATCACCGCCAACTTGACAGGCGCACTCCAATCGAAAGCCCCACTCTGAATACCATGGGTCATGGCCACAACAGAGCCCACCAGCGAGGCAAAAAAGACCAACACCGCCGAGTTGGCAATGGCACTGCGCAACGGCACCCCCGCCACATACCGCTGCAACGGCACCTCAATCACCCCACCGGTAATCCCCAATATACCGCTGATGATACCCATGGGCAGCCCCAGAATGCCATCCCGGGTCAGATGATTGGCCACCGGAGCCTGGGCCCCCTCCGGCGGTTGGCCAATCCCCAGATAGTACAGCCAACTGCGCCGCCGGTTCGCCCCCCGCTCCAGCGAAAACGGATCCGGCCGCTCCTCGACCCGACCAGCCAAAATTTCCACCAGCATCCGCACCCCCACCAGGGCGGCAAACAGTCCCAGCAAATAGCGAATCCATTGATTGCCGATGACATTCCCCAGAAAATAGCCCATCACCACGCCCATCATGGCCCAGGGGATCAATCCCCGCACCGACTCCCAGACGATCAAACCATACCGCCGATAACGCAAGACGGCCGCACCATACAGAAAAATATTGGTGATATAGGCAACAGGCCGGATCAGCAACAGGCCATAACCGAAAAAGAGCATCAACCCCGTCACCTTGATGATCCCCCCGCCCATGGTCATCATGCCGCCGCTGATCCCTGAAATCAGCCCCAGAGCCACCAGTCCCAGCAAGGTCTGCACCGGATAGCCCCAAACCAGCGGCTCACCCAGATGCACCGCCGCCGGCACCATGGCGGGTTGGGCCATCGCCACATGAACCCCCAGGGCCTGCTCCCTTTCAGCCGGGTTCCAGCCGCTCGCGGGCGGAACACCCCCCTGGGGCAGCGTACCACCGTCGACTGTCGGCGCGTTCAAACCGTAGACCGCTTGCGCCTGGGCCCACCACTCATCAGCCCGCCGCAGCTCCCGTCGGCCACCTCCCCCCACTCCGTTTCCCATCCCTGGGCCCATCCCGTTTCCCATCCCGTTTCCCATCCCCATCTGCGCCGCCACCGGCACCATGCGCGCACTGCCATTGGCTGCCGCCGCCGGAACCGTCGGCCCACCCCCCGGCTGGAGAGCAGGCGGCTGGGGCGTCAGCTGCCCCGCTGGCGGAACAACCTGAGGAAAGGTGACCACATCCTGAAAATGGGCCCACAACACACTGGTCGGTACCGCATACCCCACCAGACCGCTGGCAGATTGGGCCGCAATGTTGATACCCACCATCCGCCCCTGGCTGTCCAGCAGCGGCCCGCCACTCTGCGACCAATGGGAGACCGCGTCGGTCTGCAGCAAATGGGTCAACAGCACCCCCCCCACCGCTGCAGTCGCATCCACCTGCCGCACCTGGCCCCGATTGGCCATCACATCGGTACTGTTGGAGTCCCCCCAGGCCACCACCGCCTCCCCCGCCCGGGTGACCACCGTATCCGGTGCCAACGGCAGATAGGGAAACAGATCCCGGGAGGCCAGTTTCAGCATCGCCACATCATGGCTGGGTGCCGTCTTGACCACCTGGGCCGTATATTGACGCGGCCCGGAGGGGGTCTGCACCCGCACCAAAATTTCTGTCAACCCCTCCACCACATGAGCGGCAGTCACCACATAGCCGCTGGCCGTCACCAGCACCCCGGAACCTGCGCTGGTAAAGGGCCCGGGTGCCCCCCCCTTCTGGGCCCGGATGCCGGCAATGTTGACCAACGCCGCCCGCACCCGCATCTCGGCCGGCACCACCCCCGGCGGCAAGGCATGCTGAAGAGCCGCCGTCACCACCCGCTTGTCCGGGGCGATTTTCCTGGAGTCGCCCACCTTTTTAAGCCCCAGATACTCCAGGCTTTCGTCCAGATCGTCGTGCAGGAGATGAAAAGACCAAACAAGGGTAAAGATATAACAAACCCCCAACAGCATGGCACCAATGTGCCACGGCTGCCGACAAAAGGGATAGTCGACCGCCTTGCTCTTGCTTTTGCTCTGGCTCTTCTTGGGTGTCATCATGTCAGGGCATCACCAGGAGAATATAGAGTGCAGAAACCGTGATAAAAAGGGCCATGATTGGCAAACCTTGCCGCAAAAAGACCGCTGCATCCAACCCTTGCGCGGGAATCAGGCTGGCGCGCATCGCCGGAAAACGGACCAGATGTCGCTCCAGATAGCTGACCGCCACCGATCCGGCCGTTGCCCCGGTCAGTGAGGCCGAAGAGCCGGCCAATACCCCCAACGAGAGGGCCCACCAGACGATGGGACCAGGGATATAACCACTCATGTCCGCCGCCACCGGGATAAAAAAGGCCGTGGAAGGGCCCGCGTTCAGGAAGAGGGTAACCAACCCCGCCATTACCAGCAACAACAACAGCTCCAACCGGGAGTTGCCCCCACCCACCGTGCTGATCAGCCAGGTGACGCCATCCAACACCCCGGCGGCCCGCAGCCCCCCCACCATGACAAACAGCCCCAGAAAAAACAGAATATCACCGCCGTTCATCGCCTCCAGCAGCGACTCTTTGGCAAACCTGCCCGTCACCAACAGCAGCAGACCCGCCGACAGGGCAACGGTGGCGGGACGGATACCCAACGCCTTGGCCCCCAAAAAACCGAGCAGGGTCAGCGACAGCACCACCAGACCCAGGCGATACAGATAAGGATCGGTAATCTGGGCCGTCAGCAAGGTGCCTGGACGATAGCCCGGGTCCGGTCGCACGGCGATCCCCAGCAGGTGACGGCGCACTTGAAAAAACAGCAGCATGGCCGCCAGCAACAACAGACAGGGCACCATCATGCCCGCCAAAAAATCCACAAAATGCAGGTGGGCCGCCGAGGCGATGATCATGTTGGGAAAGTCGCCAATCATGGTGGAGGCCCCTCCCAGGTTGGAGGCCACCACCTCGGCAATCAAGATCGGCACCGGATTGATCCGCCCCAACCGACACTGCTCCAGGGTGACCGGCAACATCACCACCATGGCGGCCAGATTGTTGACCACACTGCTGACCAGGTAGGTCAACAGGGAAAAGAGGACCAGGGTCAACCAACCACTGCCCATGGCATACAGGGCGGCCCGTTCCGCCAACACCGCAAACAGTCCGGAGCGGGCCAGGGTGTCCGAAATCAGCGACATCCCAAACAACAAAATCAGGGTGTCAAAGTAGATGGCATCCAGAGCCATGCGGGGGGTATAAAAGCCGTCCAGCAACCACCCCAGCAGCAAAAACAGCCCCGCCCCCCCCATCATGGCCAGCCGCCGATCCACCCGACCGCTATAGAACGCGACAAACACCGCTGCGAACAGCAATACGGCCAGCCAACCGCTCATGCGGACGACCCCGCCATCAGAAAAAATCCTCCTCGGCCCGGGAAGACCGCTTGAGCTGCCGCTGCTGTTGAATTTTGGCGATCTCCGCCCGCATCACCTTCAACTCCGGCACCGAACCACTCAAGGATTGAAACTGCACGCTGATGTCGCCGATGTGGGGAATGGCATGGGAGAGGACGGACTCCACCTGCTTGGCCACCTGTCTCGCCTCATGCACCGACAGATCCGGGTCCACCCCCACCACCAGGTCAACCCAGATCTCCTGGCCAACCCGACGGGTACGCAGTTGATCCACGCTCCGCACCCCCCGCACCTCGGCAGCCTGACTCCAGATCTGATCCTGCACCCCCTTGGGAGCAGCACTGTCCATCAACCCCTGGAAAGCCTCCCAAAACACCTCCCCGCCCAGGTAGAGCAGATGCAGGGTCTCCCCCAAAGCCACCACCGTATCCAGCCAGGGCATCCCCAGATAGTGGGAGCCCACAATACCCACCGCCACCGCTCCCGACGACAGCCCATCCCCATGGGTGTGCTTGGCCAGCGTCATGACAATGGAGCTGTTGATCTCCACCGCCACGCAGCGGGTATAGCGGTAGACAAACCAGCAGGCCACCATCGAAAACAGAGCCGCCCACAACGCAATCAGATGGGGCGGGCGATGCTCCCCCTCAATCAGATGACCGGCCGCCAGAAAAAAGAGCAGCCCCGTCACCCCCATCAACAGCAGACTGACCGCCGCAGAAAGCAAAAATTCCGCCTTGCCGTGACCAAACTGATGCTCCCGGTCCAGCGGCTGTTTGGAATACTTGAGACCCACCAGTATCAACAGCGAGGTCACCACATCCTTGGCAGAGTAGAGCGCGTCCACCACCAACGCCTGGGAACCCGCCACAATACCCACAAACAGCTTCAGTCCGGAGAGTGCCAGATTGGCCATCAGCCCAATCCATCCCACCATCCCATGGCAGGCGACGCAGCGGGAATATCTCATGTCACTCCGGTTCCGTTCCTGTGCAACTGATCGTTAAACATTCAAAAAAAGCAGCCAGATACCACTATTTTCTGTTCGCTGCCTGTTCGCTCACCAACTGCCGGGAGTCATAGTACAGAGCCGCCATCCGGCAGTCCATGCAGGCATACCCCTGCGCCAGACAGGGGCGACAAACCGTGTTGAACCCCTTGCAGACCGGGCACGGCTTCAAAAACTTGTCGCCACCACAGTTGCGGCAATGGGTGCCCCGCACAATCAACGGGGCGAAAAACTCTCCCGCCCGGGCCTGATTGTAGGCCAGCACAACACGCCCCTCCGGTCCCACCACCCGCAACACCCGCCCGGTACACTCCACCGACTCCTCTTGAAAGGTGGCACGCAAAATACCCGTGTCACCCCGCAGCAACAGGGCCGGGGCCGGGGCGATGCAGAGCAGGGCGCGCTCATTCACATCTTCGGAGACGCCGACAAACTCGACCCCCCGCTCTGCCCGGAACAGCACCTGCACCCGCCTGTTGAAGCGTTCGTCCGCCCGGCGTTTTTTCAAAAAGTCACTGATCGCACCCAGCATATTGACCATTCCCCTGGATAAGCACTCAACACGACACGAGGGAACACATACTGTTAAAAATCGCCGTCCATCTTGTCCCGCGATTTTCTGGATTCACGCACGATGTGACGAAAAGTTGCCAAGGCGAAGCCGACGATGAACGCCCCCAACAAACCCAGAATAACCGGCAACTCCACCGGAGGACCAAACACGGTATCCAGCCGCATCGGATGCATATTTTTCGATGTGAAGATCAGCAGCAGCATCGCAAACAGCAAAGATAGGACAAGCCTGACCACAGATCCTCTCCCGTTCAGTCCTCGGTATAACCACACTCTCCAAACCGCTACTACAAGCGGGTGGCCCAATCCCCGATCACGGGAAATTTCCAGGCCCGCCCCAACAGAACCGACAACACACCGATAACCGACAACACCAGGCAGGCAATCGAGGAGAGCCGGAAAAACAGCTGTCCCACCGCCGGCACCAGCAGGGTGTAGATGGCCAGCACCTCCCACATCCACAACACCACCCCCTGACGGGCATGGAACTGGACATAGGAGTCATTACGATTCATGACCAGAGGCACCAGACACAACACCCCCAGATAACTCATCACCGCCAGGGTGCGGGCAGATATGCCAACCTCCCGTTGCAACACCGTGTTACTCATCCAACTCTCCTCTCACCAATTTCAGCAGGGAACGATGACCGACAAAACAGCCTAACCACCCACCATCTCACCAATCTGACCCCAATATTCCGGTGGCAGTTCCATGGCCAGCTTTAACGCCCCATGGGCCCCGCTATAGTCGGGGTCGGCCACCATGGTCACATGGACGTTGCCATACTCTTTCAGATGGTGTTCAATCATGGCCCCCAAGCCGCGAATCCGCGAGCCTCCCCCTGCCAGTACAATATTGGCCAACGCTTCGGCCTGACACTCCGGCGAATAGACCAGAATCAGCTTTTTGATGTTTTCCACAATATCCGGCACAATCGTCTCGCAGGTGACCCGGATGGCCTCGGTGATGTCCAGATCCACCGGCTTGCCATTCACCCGCAGCGGAACAACCACCTCCTCCTGGGGCGTCCCGACAAAGGCGTGCCGCTCCTTCAGCATCCGCGCCAAGTGCTGATCAATCTGGACCCCGGAATAGGCATCTCGAATGGCCGTCTCCAGCAGTTGATCGATATAGTTGCCCCCCTTCAGAATGCTGAGCTGATTTTCAGGCTTGGGGATGGCTCCCTTCATGGCGCAAATGTCAATGGTACCCGCCCCCACATCCACCACCATGGTGTTGATCAACTTGGAAAGGCCATAGGCCACCATGAACGGCTCGGAAACCGCCATGCAAACATCCATCAGCCCTTCGGTAATCTTTAACAGTTGCCCCTTGTTGGCCACCGAGGCGCGGGCCGGTACGCCGATAATGCCGCAAATCCGATCCCCCGCTTTCGGCTCAGCCATGGCAATGACATGCCGCAACAGCTCCCGGGCCGCATCCAGATCCTTTTCGCTGGCCTCCTTGATCACCCCGTCCTCCAGGGGATAATAGAGATCCAGAAAGGAACGCTTCTCAATGGCTTCATCCCCCACCACCTGGGTGCGGTTAAGCAATTTAACCCCAATAATATCCCTTGGATAACCCACAACCGTGTGCATGATCCCCTTGGCTTTGCGGTTGCTCATGACCGCCGTCCTGGCTGTGCCAAAATCAATCCCCAACAACAAAGCCCGTTCATTCCTCTGGTTCGTCATCATTGCCTCCCACTTCGGACCAAAAATTCCGCTTATCGGATTAATAACCTGGTTTTTCTCACATACGATCAGCCGCGCCTGGGCAGTCGACGACCGACCACCGAACCAACCGCATCACCCAACGCATTGGAGATGCCACTGAACATTCTTTCCACCGGTACCACCACCCGCTCCGGCCGCACCACCGCAACCGGCGGCGGCAACGTTTTCACCGATACCGCCGCCGGCACGCTGGCCGCTTCCACACGGGGCGACTGCACCGCCCGGCGCACCGCATTGGCCGACTCTGCCGCCAGAACGGCCGACTCCCGCACCACATTGGCCGATTCGCTGGCCAGGCGGGCCGACTCACGAATGGCCGCCAACAGTGCCATCTCTGCCGCCGTCACCTCCGACAGCTCCAACCCGGCCGGCTTGGACGGTGTTGGAATCGCCGGTGCAGCCGCCGGTTCCAGCGACGGTTCACGCGCTGGCACCGTCGCCACCCGGGCTCCACGCACCTCCACCCGCACCCCCGCCGGTGAAGGAACAGCCGGTCTCGGTGCCCCGGTCGGCCTCGGTGCCGTCACGGGACGCACCTCCTCTGCCTTGGGAGGCAGCTTGCTGGCTTTGACCTCCACCTTGAGGGCAGGCTTCGCCGGCGGCCGTGCCACCGCGACAGACTCCCGACCGGTATCACCCGGAGGCAGCTGCTCCCGGTTCCAGGGATTATCTTCCAGTACATAAGTGACAGGTGCCGTCGAGGCCTGCTCCGCGCGCGCCCTGACTAGGCTGATGAGTTGCCCCAACTCAAAAGGTTCCACCCGCTCAGCCCGCGGCAACAGCCCCGCATCCACGGTTGTCAAGCTGGCAATCCCCTCCGCCTCCCCGACAAACGGCGGCACCAGCGGCGGTGCAACCGCCACACGCGGCCGAACCACCTCGCGTTGCACCACCGGCTCTGCCTGCGGCCTCGGGCTCTGTTGGCTCCGTTCCTGGTTGACGACGGATCCCGGTTGTGGCCCAGACGCCCAGGGATTCACCCCCCAATCCCGTTGCAACTGCCCGTGGGCGGTGGCCTCTTCCAAACCCTCCCTCTCCGCCGCAACAGTGGTCCGCTGCTCCCGCAGCACCCGTTTTACACGGTCCATGTCAAAGGGTTCCACACCTTCCAACACGGGCACCTCCTCCACCGCTTCCACTACCGCCTCAGCCACCTCGGCCGCATCGGTCTGCCATACCGGGATGGTCGACAGCTCCTCTGCCGTTTCAACCGCCACCCAGGGAATGGGTGCATCCGGGGCAATCCCCTGCCCCTGCACAGCTCTCTTCTCTGCTGCCGCCGTTGCCGCAGCCAGCAGAGCCGCCGACACCATGGCAGGCTCAAGCTGCGCCTCTTCCTGTGCCTCCGGCAACTCCGCAGCAGCAACCTCCTCCGCATGTGCCTCCAGCAGCTCAGGAACCGCCTCCTCCCGCGCAGTTGCCGCCTCGACAGCGGTCTCCGACCCCACCGGCAGCTCCTGCAGCTGCTCAGCCGACTCCTCGCTCTCCTCTTCCGCCTCGGCCGCCGCCTGGGCAAACAGGGAGACCAGCGTCGCCGGGGAAAAGCGGGTTTCCGGTACCACTCCTGTCACCGACTTGACCGTTTCCGTCACCGGCTTGACAACCTCGGCCTCAACCGCCGGCTTGGGAGGAAAGGTCAGGCGAACAATGATCTCCTCGCCCAGGTTTTCGCTTTTCCTGAACACATCCCGCCGGGCCTGTCCCTCCGTGATCAGTGCCACATGTTGCAGGTCGAAGGGCTCCACATCATCCACCCTGCCCAGGGGACGGCCAAAACCGGCACGGCTGCCACTTTGCTCGACCGTATCGGAATTCCGCAACACCGGATCCACTGCGTCGTCAGCCCTCTCCGGCAACCAGGGATTGGAGCGGCGACGGGCCTGCGAAGCCGCCCGCAGAGGCACCGCATCCGCCCAGGAGGGAAACGCCATCGAGGCCGGGGAGACCACATCCAACTCGGCAACCGCCAGCTCCGCTTCCGGCTCCGGCAGCGGCTCCGACAAAACAACCTCGTCACCCTCATCCCACCCGGCAACCGCCGCCAGCACCGGGGTCTCCGGCAGCGGCTCCGCCGGGGCCGGACCCAGAAACTCGGCTGCAAAACGGGGCAAACCGCTCGGACGCGCAAACAGACCCGGTTGCCGCACCGCCCGCTCCATGGCCCCCTCCGCCACAGCCCCGACCAGAGCCGGATGCACAACAGGCTGGGCATCCTCCACCGCTTCCAGGCCAGTGGCCTCCTGCTCCAGCCACCCCTGCCCAGGCATGGCACGGGAAAATTCGATCACTCTTTCAAAATCAGCTCGCCTGGTCATCTTTTTTCTCGCCCAATCCGGTTGTTTCTCCACCCCAACCCCGCTCCAAACTGCACGATGCGCATCCACAACGGCCGCCCCATCTGCAGAATCGTCCGCCGCTGCCGGGGTGAGATCGCCCGGGGGGGCACCCATCCTGTCCGGACCGGTCTCCACTGCCACCACCGCCGCTTCTGCCACCAGCAGATCGCCGCGCGTGTCCGGCAAAGGAAGCGCAGGCTCAACCGCCACGGACATACCCGGCACAGAGGCCTCTGTGCGCAGCGAATCCGCCGACTCCTCCAACTTTTCTATCTCTTCCCCTGTCAAGTCAAACATAAGGGCCAGCTCAACGAGACCCGCTTCGCTCTCGGTCGCCGCGCCTGCCTCGGCCGCCTTACTGTCGCTCTCCTCCAACTTTTCTATCTCTTCCCCTGTCAAGTCAAACATAAGGGCCAGCTCAACGAGACCCGCTTCGCTCTCGGTCGCCGCGCCTGCCTCGGCCGCCTTACTGTCGCTCTCCTCCAACGTTCTCTCCTCATCATGCGCTTGTGAAGAAATCGGTCGTGACCTGCAACTCAAATGGACAGATACCGCTCGATGTCCAAGCTGTTTTCGCCAGGCTCCCTACTGCAAGGTCGCAAACATGCGGCTGTTATTGCGCTCCACTTCCAGCAGAATGGTTTGTTGCTTGCCCGCAGCGGTAATGGCCTGATCCAATGCCGCTGCCGATGGGACCATCTGGTTGTTGATGGCCACCACGATGTCACCCACCTGAATACCCGCCAATTCCGCCGCCGTGCCCGGATCCAGATCCGCGACGACCGCTCCAAACTTGTTCAACAGGCTGGGATCCTTCTGCTTCATCGCCGCCGTGATGGGATTCAGTTCCAGCCCCATCCACTCAAATTCTGTCTTGACCGGAGGCGCGGCTGCGGCGGGCGCGTTCGCGGTAGCCCCGGCAAACGGCTGTTGGCCCTTCTCGCCCGGCATGGGCAGGGCCTGGGTCATCATCGGGTCGGTCGCTGTCTGCGGCACCACCATGGCCACCGGCTGGACCCCCGTCGCCCCCTCCACCCCACCCGCTGCGTTGATGGTCGCCGACAGACTGAGCCGCTCACCCTCCCGTATCACGGCAAAGCGGACCGACTGTCCGGGTCGCAAACCCGCCAGCATATCGCTGAGATCCTGGGGCGATTTCAGCCAGCGGCCGTTGAGCTTGAAGAGAATATCGTTTGCCCGCAAACCCGCCTGCATGCCAAAGGAGCCTGGCATGACGCTGCGCACCCATACTCCATCGGGATAAGGGGAACGAAGCTGGCGTGCCATAGTCGGCTCCAGAGCCACCACATCCAACCCCCCATTGGCTGCCCCGACCGCCCCCGGTGGCTGGGCGGGCATCGCCGCCGGAATGCCGACTGCACCGCCGGGAGAAAAGCTGTAGTTCATGCCACCCCGGCCCTGATAGCCCGGACGAAAGGCCGCCATCGCACCGTTGGCGGCATTGGCGGCCCCCGGGGTCGGTGTGGCGGGCAAAATTTGATGGCAGGAGGTGCAGGGGCCCCGATCCTCGTGCGGCATCACCGCATTGGCCGCAATCGGCGGAGCGGTCGGCATCTGGGCCGCCACCGGCGTCATGCCGCTCCCTGCGGCGGCGTTGCCGGCCAGCGGGGGCTGCAAGATGGTGTGGCAGGAGTCGCACGGACCCCGATCCTCATGGGGCATCACCGCGTTGGCATAGATGGGCGGGGCTCCTCCCTGCGCCACCCCCATGGCGGCGGCCGGTACCGCCTTGGCCGCCGGCAACGGCACCACCTCTTCGATAAACTCCCGCGCCCGCTCGATGGGCACTGCAAAACCGATCCCGGCAAAGGCCCCCGTCGTGGTGTAGATGGCGGTGTTGACACCGATCACCATCCCCTTGCCATCCACCAGCGGCCCGCCGGAGTTGCCCCGATTGATGGCGGCATCGGTCTGCAACAGATCCTTGTGGACAATCCCTTCGATGGTGATCGCATTGCGCTTGCCGGAGATGATCCCCTGGCTGACGGTTTGATCCAGCCCGAACGGCGAGCCGATGGCGATCACCGGATCGCCAATCATGGCCTGTTTGCTGTTGCCCAGCGGTGCCGGCTTGAGCGGTCGCATCGGGTCCACCTTCAGCAGGGCCAGCTCACGCTTGGCGTTCAGACTCACCACCTCCGCATGATAGCGCATGGTCGAGCCATTTTTTTCAAAAACGGTGACATAGACCTCCTGGGACTGCTCCACCACATGGTGGTTGGTCAATACATAGCCATCTGCAGTGACCACGATACCGGAGCCGATGCTCTCGAAAGAGGCCCCGGAAAAGGGTTGGGCAAACCGCAGCCCGTTATCCGCCGTTGCAGGCGGTGGTGGGGTGGCAGCCGCTGCCGCCCCACCCGCCTGAGCGGCCGGAGCAGCCGCCCCTGCCCCCCCCGGGGCACGGGTGGCACTGACATTGACCACACTGGGCATCAACCGCCGGGTGATCTGGCTGAAGCCCCCTTTGGGCACCGCCGATACCGCCGCAACCGTCTGCACCTGGGGCTGTGGCGCACCGCCCCACAGGGCGGCCGGAACCCCTTGCGCCGGCGCAGCCGACGCCGCAACGGGCAACAGCGGCGGCGACTCACCGGTGATGGTGGCATTCAATCCAACCCCTTTCAGGTAATACTGGGTATACCAGTAGCTGCCGATCAGGATAAACAGCGCGACAATACCCACCAGGTAGAGGTATTTTCGGAGATCCTTCCCGCAATAGAGCTTATCTTTTGGACTCATTCTGATCCACTCTTGAGCTTGACCCAACGCAATTGACAGGTATTAAACGGTATCCTGTTTCAAGACATCCCCATCGGCATCGTCCAGCTCGGCCGATGCCAGGACCGCCTCCACCTCGCTGTTTTCCCGCATTTTGGTTATTCCTGCCCCCAATGCCACCGGGCCGATCAGGATCAACAGCAGCGGTACAACGCCCCGCAACACCTCCACCACAGACCACCACCAGGTAGAGAGCCCCCACAACCCCAGCGCAATGGCCACCAGACCGAACACAATACTCGCCATGACATTCTCTCTCCCGCCCAATCAGTCAAACAAAAACAGGCAACCAACACTCACTCCCCATTCAGGGCCAATCGATCGGCACCCTGGTCGGGTTTTGACTTGAGAATGAGCAAACCATAGAACATGATAATAAAATTGGCAATCCCGGTAAAAACGAAGGGCGCGCTGGGCCCCAGCCAGTCAAACAGCAGCCCGCCCACCTGCAGAAAAAAAATGATGCCCAGGCAGCCCACCGTGTTGAAAACACCCAACACGGAGCCCCGCATGGCCAACGGTGCCAGATCCATGACCACCACCTGGGGGGCCAGCAGACATCCGGCCTGCCCCACTCCGACCAAAAGGGCGGGCAGAAAGACCCACCCTCCCAGGGGATTGACAATCAATCCCATGCCAGCAAAACCTGCGCCAGAGAGAAACATGCCGAGTACCATGACCGGCACCCGACCCAGGCGCACGATCAACTCCCCCCACAGGTTGATGGTCAACAACACCATCAAGCCGATAAAGCCGATGACCACCCCGGCCCGTCCGGCGGCCTCCGCGTGATCGATCCCCAACACGTCGGCGAAGTAGATGGCCCAGGTCATCAGGAACAGGCCGATGATGACCATGTCGTTGCGGGAGGAGAAGGCCGAAAAAAAGCTGAGGCGCAAGGCATCTTCCTGCCGGATCAGTTGCAGGATGGCTTTGAAGGGGGTTCGGTCCGGTGCAACCCGTGGGGCCACGTCGACCAGAAAATGTTTGGCGATCCAACCGCCGGCGAAGGCGATCCCGGCCATCAGCAGCATGGCGAGCACCACACCGGCCTGCTGGGGAATCTGCACCAGCACGGTGTAGACCAGCGTCGCCCCGAAGGCCATCATGAAGCCGGCTTTGGCCAACAGTCGGGGCCGCAGGTCGTGGGCGGCCTGGCTGTTGTGGGCGGCCGCAGCGGGGCTGCCATCGGCAAAGTCCCCGGCCAGGGCCGCAATTTGCGGCCAGACGGCGGTCGTGCCCAGGGACATAGTGGAGCGCAACAGATAGACGAAGGTCAGGCCGCCGATACCTGTCACCAGGCCCAATTCCAGACTGAAGGGGAGCAGCAGGGCGGAAAAGGCGGCCAACAGGAAGCCATAGTAGACCACCGGGATGCGCCCCATTTTGTCGGACAGATAGCCCAGATAACCCACCGACAGCAGATCCACCAACTCGGTGATCACCTGGATGTTGGCGTTGACAAAGCCGGCGTTGTCCCGCGCCAGCCCCAACACCTTGCGCAGATAGAGCGGCTGAAACGCCAGGGCCATGGTCATGAAGATCATGGAGATGGCTGCCAGCAGATAGAGGGTATTGTGGTGTCGAACTTCTACCTGTTTCACAGTTTTTCCGCCAACACAGCTATCACCGGTAACCGCCAGTTTCGGTTCAGGAACACGGCAACGAGGCCGATCAGGCTGTAGAGTCCGATCACCCCCATGGAAAAGGTCAGGAAAAAGCCGCCGATCTCACCCAGGGTAAGGGCAAAGATGGAGAGCAGTGTCCAGGCCCACAAAATCAACCCCTGGCGGGCATGAAAACGGATAAACTCGTTGTTCTCGCCAAACACCAGTGGAAACAGACAAAGGATGGCCAGGTAGCTCATCGCGGCCAGCAGGCGCGTTTTGCGCGTCTCCGGCATTTGCAATACATAGTCGGCCATATCGCTACCTCATCGACACCAGGAAATATATTTCATCACCGTTCCCCTGCATCTCTTTTAGACCTTCAGCCAATCCAGGAATCCAGCATTTGGAATACGTCAATATAATTTGTTATACAGTTCAAGCAGAGATTCAGAGCGGGGATGCAGACTCTGCACAGCGAAAAAACGGGGAAGGAGGCGCGTACAACATCCAGACCCGCCCATGCGGCCGGGGTTATTTCCCCGTGGCGTCACTCGCACTGTCACCGGCAAGCTTTTGCAACCCTGCGGCACTGCTGCGGTACAGGTAGTTGCAGACCCCGACACCCAGGGCGATGGTCATGCCGATCAGGAGTACCTGGCCCCAGGCCCCGATACTCAGGGAGAGGCCCAACCCCTTGGTCATCCCACCACCCACGCTTTTCATGGCCACGGTGGAGCCACCGGAAGAGCTGCCCATGGCCAGGGAGTTCATCGCCTGACCCATCGAATTGACTGCCTGTCCCATTACCCCTTTGCTGGTCACGGTGGTGATGGTCATTGCCGGGACGGCACTGCCCTGGGCCACCAGACTCTTGACGATGGCTGGAGCCTCCAACTCACC
This sequence comes from Magnetococcales bacterium HCHbin5, assembly GCA_002753505.1. GTDB lineage: Bacteria > Pseudomonadota > Magnetococcia > Magnetococcales > Magnetaquicoccaceae > Magnetaquicoccus. The sequence goes on from PEAG01000029.1 coordinate 26,983, forward strand.
CACCGACAGCAACCCCTCGGTTATTTGCATGGTTGACAATCTCCCCACGATACTCGATTTTATTGCGGGCTCTTTCAAAATTGCATGAGTCTAAAAATCCGTAGTTAGCCTACAATTTTGTCTCCTGTCAAGCAATCAAATTCATTTTATCCCTCAAACAGGCGACACGGGACCGTGTTATGCACGCAATTGCCCTCTACAACAGCAAGGGTGGGGTCGGCAAATCGACCTTGACCTTGTTCTTTGCTGATTTTCTTGCCTCGCTGCAGGTGGCGGGTCGGCCGCTGCGTGTTCTGGTGATCGATCTGGACGCCCAGGGGTCGAGCAGCACCGCGCTGTTGGGAGCGGTGGTGACGCAGCAGGCCAGGCAGGCCAGCCATACCATCGGCCACCTGGCCTTGCAGTTGGCTGAGGGGCAACAGCCGACCTTGGAGCCGTTTTTGCTGCTGCGACCCCAGAGTCCCGGGGGGCACCCGCCCTTGCCAACCGTTGCCGTACTGTTGCCGGAACGGGAGAGTATCTTCAATTTTGATGCCAATCCGTTACAATCTTTGACACTTCTGCTGCGCACCCTGAAGCCGGCTCTGGCGCGCCGGTTTGATGTGGTATTGCTGGATCTGCCTGGTGGCCTGGATGAGCGGCACCTGTTGGCGATCAATGCCCTGGTGATGAGCGACTCTGTTGTGGTTCCCATTGAACCGACCCGTCTGGCCATCCATGCGCTGCCGGAGACGGTGCGGATGATTCAGTATGTGCAGGGGATCCACGGTCAGGGGGCTCCGCACTTTCTTGGGCTGATTCTGAATCGCACCGACCGGCGCAGCCGACAGTTCCGTTTGCATGTGTCAGGAATGGTCCAACATTTTCAAAAATCTGGCACGCCCTGCTTTGACAACTTTCTGCCCAACGCCCCGGAGTTGGCCAATGCAACCGATGATACGTTGGCGGTCCAATCCCTCAGAGAGCGATACGGGGGTTATTATCCCCATGTAAAGCGGGTGGTCAAAGAGCTGTTTGACCGCTGGCAGGCGATACCGACCGGGCAACCGACAAACCCTTGAACCATTGCGGGGATCTGGAAACCGCCACGCTCCCCGGACCCCGGCGACCATTCAACGGCACAGTGGAACAACACTTTGAAAATTCTTTAAAGTTGGCACGGATTTTGGTAGAATTGGCGCAGGCGGGATTTGGATATGCTCTCTGGCCCCGTACTTGCATTAACGGCAGCATTTGACAGGCGCGGCAAGCGGCGGCGTGTCCGGTCCCACGTAAAAATCGGTCCAAAACAGATAAAATGAACGCAATACCTAGAAAATTTCTGCTCATTCTGATGGACCTGGGGCTCACTCTGCTCTTCCTGGTGATGATTGTGGTCGCCGTACTGGATTTCAACAATCGATTGAAGCGGGAGGAGCAGCAGGTGCATCAAGGCGGGCAGAGCGCGCCCGGACCCTCCATCTCCACCACCCTGGCCCAGTTGCAAAAGCAGAAAGAGTCCTTGACCTCCCAGGTAGACAAAAGCCGTGCCGACATGCAGAAGCTTTGGGAGGAGAACACGGTTCTGACGGCCGAAATCCGCAAAAAGAATGCAGAAGCCCGCAAACTGCTGGAGGACAATGTGGCCCTGCTGGGCCAGAATGCGGCCCTGTTGGCGCAACTGAACCAGGAAGAGAGCAAGGCCACCGCCCCGATCAAACCACCCTCCGCAGCCGATAAATCAGCCGCCGGGGATGCGGCGGTGATCCAGTCGGGGAGTGAAAGCCCCCAGGCCAAGGCACTGCGCCAGGAAAATGCCGCCTTGAACGCACAGCTGGCACAAGTGGATAGCACCCTCCAACGGTTGTACCAGCAGAAAGAGGCCCAATCGACCCCCACAGCCAAAACCTTGGCGCATCAGCCCGGTGAAACAGCCACCGCCGGCCAGGCCAGCTCCCGGACCACCCCCACAGACAAGAGCCCTGACAGCAGCGGCCACTCCACCCTGGTCAAGGGCAGCCTGGATGCGGTACCGACGCCAGAACCACCGCCGGCGATGGGATTTTGGGATCAGATGGTCGCCACCTTTCAAGACAAACCCAAAACAGCCGCCACCGCTGCCAGTTCCCCCACCACTGCCCCCCCTGGTGTGGTTGAGCCCCTCCCGCAGACGGCAGAGACAAAGGGCTCTGCGGCGGCCAGAGAGGCTGCGACAGCCTCCACCACCCCCGTGGTAGTGGGTCGGCTGGCCCCTCATGCCGAGTCGGCTGTCCCGTTGGAAAAGGGGATGGTTCCCCCCAAGGTATTGGATAAGCTGGCCTCCTCCTGGCAGGAGTCCCCGTCGGCAGCCGCCGCCAGGGTTGACAAAACGGCCCGGGAGGCAGCTGCTCCTGCAGCACCAGCCGCTGAGAACAGAGAGCGGGTTGTCCCCCCTGCCCCAGCCGGTCAGGCAACGGCGGCGGCAACCGCCGATACCGGCAAAAAAGAGGAGATGGGGTTTTGGGGTAAATTGCTGGACAGTTTCCAGGAACCGACCAAAACGACACCCAGCACGGTTACCGTTACACTGCCCACCCCCTCCCTGCCCCAAAAACAGGAGGCGACTGCCGTCACGGCACCCGCCACGGAACCGGATCAGACTCCGGTGGTGGTGGCCAAACGGCATGAAAAAACAGCTGCGCCGCCCCCAGCCCATACGGCCAAACCGTCGGACAGAAGGGAATCGCCCGCTACCGTATCGCCAACGGGTGGGGCGCGTGCAGAGCGGACCGAAGTGGTTGACCTGCCGCCCGCTCCCACCGCAATCAAACCTGCGGCCCCCAGTGCAGTACCCACGGATAAACCTGTTGTGGCCATCAACAAACCCGTTGTCAGCGTGGACAAGCCCATTGCCACCGCAGCCAAGCCTCCTGTGGCTGAAGAGAGAGCCGCTGTTACCGTAAACAAACCGGCGACAGCAGATAAACCGGCAACGATGGATAAACCGGTGACGGTGGATAAACCGGTGACGGTGGATAAACCGGTGACGGTGGATAAACCAGCAACGGCGGATAAACCAGTGACGGCGGATAAACCAGTGACGGCAGATAAACCGGTGACGGCAGATAAACCGGTGACGGCAGATAAACCGGTGACGGCAGATAAACCGGTGACGGCAGATAAACCGGTGACGGCAGATAAACCGGTGACGGCAGATAAACCGGCAACGGCGGACGCTGCGCCGCCGGTCGCCAGCCCGGCCAAAGCAGGAGGTGAGGAGGGTAAGGGGCAGTGGTGGTCCGGCATGATTGAGCTGTTTCAGGGTACAGCTACTGCACCCGGAACGGCCCTGGAAAAGTCCAAAACCGCGCTGAAATCCCCTTCGGCGGAGGTCGCCCGGTTGACGGAAAAATCACCGACCGCCGCCGTCCCGGCTGCTTTGCCGACGGTTCCGCAACCGTCGTCGATCTCCCCGTCCCCCGCAGGGGAGAAACAGCATGCCCCGGCGGCAACGGCTCCGGTGGTAACGGCTCCGACGGCGGGCTCGACGGTGGTCGCCAGCAAATCGGAAGCCGCAAAGACAGCGACGCTGCCTGCGCCTGCCCCCGTAACAGCACCGAGGGGTTTGCCAGCCGAGCAGGCCAAGGTGGTGTTGGAGTCGGTGGGTGAGGGCCCCCATGTTTTGCCGGTCTCCACGGTGGATATTGTGGCCACCCGCAAGCAGCTCATGACGCGGATTCAGAAGGCGTTGCAGCAGCAAAAAATTGCCTCCGAAATAGACGAACAGGAGGGGACGCTCTATCTGCCCGGGTTGCTGGACTTTAAAAACGATGCCTTGGAGATCACTGCGGACAAGCAGCAGGGTATGCGTGTATTGGCCGATGTATTGGCCAAGCAACTGCCCTGTTTTACCCGGCAGACCACACCGGATGCGGGGTGTATTGAAGGGTCTCAGGCGGTCAAACTGGATGCCCTGGTTGTCGTGGGCAACTCCGGTCCGGCCCCGGTGGGCTCCAGCGCGTTCCGGCACAACTGGAATCTGGCCAATGCCCGCGCATTACAGACCTTTTCCGAACTGTTAAAAACCCATCCCCAGTTGAATGATATGCGCAACATGCAGGAGCAGGCTCTGTTTCGATTGGATGGTTTTCTGCCAGCGGAGCGGCACCACAAAGCGGCCGGACCGGATCGGAAAAAGCCGCTGCGCCGGGTAGAGTTGCGCTTTATCATGGGGCCTTCGCCACTTGCCTCGCGGCCACATCCATGACCGACACGACGCCGTTCGCCCCTTTAGGTATGTTGTTGGCCAGCGCGCAGAAAACGTTGACCGAGTGGTTGCATCTGGCCATGGATCAGACGGTGCGCCTGGCTGTCACCGGTCTGAATCAGAGTGGCAAGACGGTTTTTATTACCGCCCTGGTCCATCAACTGCTGCATGCCCGGCAGGATTCCGGTCTGCCCTTTTTTGAGTGTGTCAGCAGCAATCGCTTTGCGGGTTCCAGGGTGATGATGCAGCCGGATGTGGATGTTTCCGCCTTTCGTTATGATCAATTTATCCAACCGTTGACCCAACAGCGGCCCAGTTGGCCCACCCGCACGGATGAGTTGAGTGAGATTCGGCTGGCCATCCGTTTTCAGCCCACCGGTTTGATTCATCGGCAGTTGTCTGATGCCAGCACCCTCTATCTGGATATTATCGATTATCCGGGGGAGTGGCTGCTGGATCTGCCCATGCTGGAGCTCTCCTATGCGGAGTGGTCGGCTCAGATTTTTCAATCCTGCATGGAGGAACCCCGTCGCACACTGTCGACCGAGTGGCGTACTCTGCTGCAATCCATGGAGATGCGCAAGGCGGATGATGCCCTGTTGCGGCAGGCCAGCGGGTTGTATACCCAGTTTTTGATGCGCTGCAAGCTGGAGTATGGTCTCAGCCTGTTGCAACCGGGTCGTTTTACCGTGCCTGGCGAATTGAAAGGGACGCCGTTGCTCACCTTTTGTCCCCTGCCGGACTGCGGGGAGGAGAGTCGAGGCCCGGAGAGCGTCTACAGCATCATGGAAGAGCGGTTCAACGCCTACAAGGAGCGGGTGGTTTATCGGTTCTATAAAGATCATTTTTCCCGTTTTGACCGGCAGATTGTGCTGATCGATCTGCTCAAGGCTCTCAGCAAGGGGCCAGAAAATTTTTCCGACATGCGGGTGGCGTTGGAGTCCATTTTGCGGAATTTTCATTATGGAACCTCCGGCCTGCTCAGTCGGCTGTTGTGGCCCAAGATTGACAAATTGTTGTTTGTTGCCACCAAGGTGGATCATGTGGCGGCCAATCAGCACCATAATCTGGAGCGACTGCTCAACCGTATCGTCAACAAGCCGGCCAATGATGCCATCTTTCAGGGGGTTGAGGTAAAGACCATGGCTCTCTCCTCGGTCACCTGCACCCGAACGGTGGTGCGTGAGCATGATGGGCGGCGTCTTTCGTTTGTGCAGGGGATTCCCAAGGGGCGGAACAAGGAAATTTTGCTGTTTCCGGGCGAGATTCCCGAGTCTTTGCCCCGGGCGGAGGATTGGGATGCCAATCGGTTCAACTTTATGGAGTTTGAGCCGCCGCGACTGATTGACCCGGAGGCGGCGACGTTGCCGCATATCCGGCTGGACCAGGCGTTGCAATTTTTATTGGGAGACAAGTTGAGCTGATGGATGGGGCCCGGACATGGATCCCGCCGGTTGAACTGGCTGTGACTGCCAGCCCAAAGGTTGGCCGGTCGGCGGCGGCTGCTCCGCGGCCGGTGGTGTTGTCGTTGGAGCAGGATGGGGAGGCGGCCTCCCGGGTCGAGCCGGTTGAGGCTGTCATGGCAGCGGGGGAGTCGGCCGAATCGGCGTCGGCGACGGCCACGGGTCGGGGGGGGGTGCTGACCGGGTTGTTGCTGGTGGCCATTCTGTTGTGGGTCAGTTTGACGGTGCAGGATGCGGTGTTGTTTTTGCGTCAGCAGTGGCAGAGTCATCTGTTGCTCGGGCTGTTTTTTACGCTGTTGACGCTTGTTTTGAGTGGTTTGTTGCTCACTCTGGTTGGGCGGGAGTGGCGTCGGTTCAGGCGGTTGCGGACGCTGACCGTGTTGCGTCAGGAGAGTTATCGTGTGATCAGCCAGCAGACCTTCGGGTTGGGGCAGCCGTTGTTGCGTCGGGTTGCTTTGCTCTATCAGGAGCGGGAGGAGATGGTTGCCTGTTTGGAGTCGTTTTATCAGCAGAGTGACGACTATTTGGGGGACCGGGAGTTGTTGCTGCTGTTTTCCGACCAGGTACTTTCCGTAGTGGATGCGCGGGCGTATCAGGTGGTTGTGCGTCATGCCTCGGCGGCGGCGGTGATGACGGCCATCAGTCCCATGGCCTGGTTGGATGCGTTGTTTTTTTTGTGGCGCAATCTTTGGATGGTGCGGGAGATTGCTGAGGTGTATGGGGCCCGTCCCGGGGCGGCGGGCTCTTTGGTGTTGTTGCGGCAGGCGATTCGGGGCATGATGGGGGCGGGGTTGACGGATCTGTTGGCCACGGGTGTTGCGCACTCCATGGGGGATTCGGTGGCGGCCTTGTTGATGGCCAAGACGGGTCAGGGGCTTTCCAACGGTCTGTTTATTGCCCGCATTGGTTTGCAGACCATGCAGGCGTGTCGGCCGTTGCCTTTCATGGGTGAGGCTCCCGGGTTGGCGCAGATTCGCAAGGCGTTGCAGAGGGAGCTTGGCAACGGCAAATCGCAGGAGCGTTAGTCGGTTGGCCCTGTTTATATTTCCGGTTATCAAGCAACGCAAAACGATTGCAGGGGTCCGGGGAGCGTCACGCTCCCCGGTGGGGTGCAGGGGCAAAACCCCTGCATGAACGGCGCGTTTTCCCAAAGCAAATTTTCGCAGAAATCAAGCAACGCAAAACGATTGCAGGGGTCCGGGGACCGTCACGGTCCCCGGTGGGGTGCAGGGGCAAAGCCCCTGCTGAATGGCGCGTTTTCCCAAAGCAAATTTTCGCAGAAAATTTGCGCAACGCGCCCAAAACCGCCCCGCAGGGGCGACCTTGGGAGGGCGGCAGCCCGACGCGCACGGTTATGTTATGGAAAATGTTTGGATAAGAAAGCAGGACGTTCGGATATTAGGCTTTAATTGTATTACGCTTTTTGTTTGACACAAGGCCAGGATCGGTTTTTTTTCCAAGCCAAATGATCTTTTGCCCGCTCTCGGTCGGGCTGCCGCCCTCCAGGAGTGCCCCTGCGGGGCGTTTTGGGCGCGCTGCGCCCATTTGCTGCGCAAATGGGCTTACGAGAAAGCGCGCCCTTGCATGCAGGGGCTTTGCCCCTGCACCCCACCGGGGACCGTGACGGTCCCCGGACCCCTGCAATCGTTTTAAAAGATTTGCCCCTGCACCCCACCGGGGAGCGTGACGCCCCCCGGACCCCTGCAATCGTTTTAAAAGATTAGAAAAAAACATGGGCGTGGTCATCATGTCAGCGCATATTTGTTCATGCAGGAGCCAGATCGATCCCCTCCGCATTGGATTTGTATTGGTTGTTTGAATCGTGTATGATCAAGACGATGGAGGGGGCTCTTTGTCCCCCTCTCCACTGGATCAGGAGGAGATCATGCTCCCATTTATTGCAGCCGGTGCGGTATCCATTCTCGGCGTTGTCATGGGTAAACGACTGGCGAAAGCGCACAACAGACAGGAAAACGCGCACAGCCTCCGACTGAAACCCGGCCTGAAACTCCAGGTGTTGGCCCACCATGTCCTGGAAGAGAGCCACCTTGTCCTGGCAACGGAAGATGTCCCCATGGACAACCGGTTTGGCAACAAGACACTGAGCAGCGAACACGAATTCAGCCAAACCGCCACCATCGAACTGGAACTGGGCAACAACAAACGGGTCTCGGCAGCGGCCAAGACCGACTTTTGGCACCTGCTGGAAAACAAAGCGGAACTGGAGTTGGGCAAAAGCCTGGGCATCGAGGTGGGCAGCCAGATCAACCGGCGGGTGCGACTGCGCTTTGCCACCGACCCCGGTCAATTTGTCCGCTATCGGGTCATCTGGCAGCAACAAAGCCAACGGGGTATCCTGGAGATTCGAGCCGGCAGACAACTGTTTTACCTGCCCTACCTGGTGGCCTACGGGCTGAGCCATGCGGTGGAAAGCCTGCCCGGAGAGTCCCTCTCTCCCGTACAAAAAATATCCGAATCAACAGACGAAGAGCACGCAGAATAACCGCGGTCTATTGCGATTTTCCCGACCTGTTCACCAACAAAATCCTGAAACTGTCCTCCAGCTTCAAGTTGAATTTGTTCGGGTTGTCATATTCGTACCAGAGGTTGCCCCAACCTTGCGTATGCTGTTGCCATGACTTTATATAGTGTTCATCGGCAAAACGTTGGGCAAAGGCTTCGATGGATGTCCCCTTTTCCACCTGGAACACCCTTTTGACAAAAGCACCGCTCAGGATGATCTCCACCACCAGGCGATTCTGGTCTGTTTTCACAATCAGGTCGCTGGGAACGCTGCGACTGCGCAGAGAGCTGGAGCTTCCCAACAGACTGCTCCCCTGACGGACAAAATAATAATCTCCCTCCTCTGAGTTGCGCAGGTCCAGGTTGAATTGGTATTTGGCAAGATGTTCCGCCTCTTTGATGGACATGCCCAGGTAGAGCCCTTTGATTGTCGGGCCAGGACCGCGATTGCTTGTGACAGGCGTATCGACAGCAGAGCCCAACTCCAGAGCAGGCAACATTCGGGCTCCTGCGACGAGCAGCAGACAGCCGATCAGGACAGAAAATGTACGCTTCAGCATGGCAAGGTTTCCACAAGCAATAACGAGAAGAAGGGTTCCGTTGCGCGATGGATCATGCCAGCAAGTCTACCCTTCCTGACCGGTTTTGCACAACCTGTTTGGAAAATTTTTAGTCGTCGGTCGGGCAAGGCGGTGGACCGAGGGTAGTTTATATCTTTTCAATCGATACGTTGCAAACGGGCGGCATAAAAACCATCCATACCCTGCTCCCCCGGCTCGGCACAAAAATCACCCTGACTGTTCACGGGCACCCCCTCCATGACAATCGGCAACCGCTGCCAACCGGCATGCTGCTGCAAAAAATGGTCAACCTGACCCTGATTTTCCTCCGGCTCCAGAGAACAGGTGGCATAAACCAATACCCCTCCAACCACCACCCGTTGTGCCACAGCCGCCAGAATCCGGGCCTGACTCTGCGCCATGCGTCCCACATCCGCCGGTTGTCGCCGCCATTTGATCTCGGGATGGCGACGGATGACCCCGGTGCCGGTGCAGGGAACATCGACCAACGCCCGCTCAAAACGCCGATCGCCCAACACAGCCGGATCCCCCACATCACCCACCACAATCTCGACCCCGTTGACCCGCAAACGGTGCAAGTTTTGCCGCAGCCGCACAACCCGGTCCGGATCTTTTTCGACCGCGGTCATCTGCACACTGCCGCCCGCTAACGCCACCAGGTGGGTTGTTTTCCCGCCCGGTGCGGCACAGGCATCCAGCAGCCGATCACCCGGCTGGGGAGCCAGAAAGTGGGAGACCAACTGGGCTGCCTGATCCTGCACGGCAAACCAGCCATTGGTGTAACCGGGAATTTTTTCCACCGGACCGACGGCACCCTCCACCACGATCCCTTCCGGTGCCAGGGTACACGGAGTGCCCTGCGCGCCCAACGCTGCCAACAAGGTTGCCGGTTGGGTTGCCAGGGTATTGGCACGAACCGTCAGCGGTGCCACCTGATTGCCAGCCGCCAGACGGGCCCGCGTCACCGTCTCCCCCACCCCATGCCACCAGCGTCGCACCAGCCACTCGGGATAGGAGCTTTCCACCGCCAGGCGGCGAATGGGATCGCTGATCCGGGCCAGCAGTTGTTGCGGCTCCAGGCGCAGGACGGCGCGCAGCACTCCGTTGACAAAACCGGCCCGGCTGTTTTCCCGGCTCTCTTTGATCATGGCGACCGCCTCGAATACGGCTGCCCGTTCCGGCACCCGCATATAGAGGGCCTGATAGAGAGCGGTACGCAGAACGGCCCACAAAAAGTGGTGATTTTCCTCGGGAGGCCGTTCCATACAGGATTTAAGCAAGTGGTCCAGGGTGGCCAGGTGGCGCACGGTGCCGGCGGCAATTTCCAGGGCCAGGCCCCGGTCCCGGGGGGCCAGGGTGGCGGCTGCAGGAGGCAGTTCCAGTGGGCCTGTACCCCGCAGAACGCCGATCACGGCTTGGACGGCCAACAGGCGTGGGGCGTTTGGTTTTATATTCATGCCGGGGACAGATCCTTGGGGTGCAGGGGCACAAGCCCCATCGTATTGACAGAAGTTACCGTTGTTACATCTTTTAAACAATTGCAGGGGCCTGGGGAGCGTCACGGTCCCCAAATAACGCCCCGCAGGGGCACTGCTTTTCAACAATTGCAGGGGTCCGGGGAGCGTCACGGTCCCCGGTGGGGTGCAGGGGCAAAGCCCCTGCATGAACGGGCGCGCTTTCACCGAAGCCCATTTGCGCAGCAAATGGGCGCAGCGCGCCCAAAACGCCCCGCAGGGGCACTCCTGGAGGGCGGCAGCCCGACCGAAAGCTGGCCAAATCGGGCATGGCTTGGAGAAAAAACATTCCTGGCCTTGTATCAGAAAAAAAACTGAACATCCGAAAGTTCTGGTTTCTTATCAAGATATTTTCAATGACATAACCGTGCGAGTCGGGCTGCCGCCCTCCCAAGGTCGCCCCTGCGGGGCGGTTTTGGGCGCGTTGCGCAAATTTTCTGCGAAAATTTGCTTTGGGAAAACGCGCCGTTCAGCAGGGGCTTTGCCCCTGCACCCCACCGGGGACCGTGACGGTCCCCGGACCCCTGCAATCGTTTAGAAGACCACAACCATGTTAGCGCATATGGGGCTCTGCCCCTGCACCCCACCGGGACCGTGACGGTCCCCGGACCCCTGCAATCGTTTAGAAGACCACAACCATGTTAGCGCATATGGGGCTCTGCCCCTGCACCCCACCGGGGACCGTGACGGTCCCCAGACCCCTGCAATTGTTTGTTTATGATCCGGCCGCTTCCGCGTTGCCCCGCAATCGACTGATGACTGCCGCATAATCGGTTTGCGAAAAAACCGCCGACCCGGCTACAAACACATCCGCCCCCGCCGCCGCCACCTGACCAATATTGTCCACCTTGATGCCGCCATCCACCTCCAACTCAATCGCCAACCCCCGCTCCTGAATCAGACTCCGCATCTCCCGCACCTTTTGCAACAGATACGGAATAAAGGATTGACCGCCAAAACCGGGATTGACACTCATCAATACCACCATATCCACCAGATGCAACACCGCCGCCACCTGACTGATGGGCGTGGCCGGGTTGAGTGCCACCCCGACCCGACACCCCTGCTCACGAATCAAATTCAAGGTGCGATCCAGATGATGGGTGGCCTCACAATGGACGGTAAGCAGATGCGCCCCCGCCTTGGCAAAGGCCGGAATATAAGGTTCCACCGGCGCAATCATGAGATGGACATCCAACGGCTTGCGGGCCACCTTGTGAATCGCCTCCACCACCACCGGCCCAATGGTCAGATTGGGCACAAAATGACCATCCATGACATCCACATGGATATAGTCCGCTCCCGCCGCCTCCACCGCCCGAATCTCCTCCCCCAAACGGGCAAAATCAGCAGAGAGTATACTGGGAGAAATTTTAATCATCGCATGTTCACCATGGCCTGCAGCCGCTGTATCCGCTCCCGCATGGGGGGATGGGTGGAAAAAAGACCCGCCATGAAACCGGCAGAAAGCGGGTTGACAATAAAAATATGGGCAGTGGAAGGATTGGCCTCGGCCGCATACAACGGCATGGCACGACTGCCCTGTTCCAGCTTGTGCAGGGCAGAGGCCAGCCACAAAGGATTGCCACACAGACGGGCCCCCAACGCATCCGCCTCATACTCGCGGGAACGGGAGACCGCCATCTGGATCAGCATGGCCGCCACGGGAGCCAAAAAAACCATCAACAAACCCGTCAAACCATTGTTGCCCTCTTCACGATCCCGACCGCTGCTGAAAAACGAACCAAACTGGGCCAGGGTGGTAATGGCTCCCGCCAGGGTAGCGGTGAGGGTGCCGATCAAAATATCCCGGTTGCGCACATGGGCCAACTCATGGGCCATCACGCCGGCCAACTCCTGCTGATTCAGAATGCGCAAAATACCGGTTGTCGCCGCCACCGCCGCATGCTCGGCATCCCGACCGGTGGCAAAGGCGTTGGGAGAGGGATCGTCGATCAGATAGACCCGGGGCATAGGCAGATTGCCCCGCCGCGCCAACTCTTCCACAATGGCATAATAGTCCGGCATCTGCTCCGGCCCGATCTCCTGGGCATTATACATGCGCAAAACCGCCTGATCCGAGTTCCAATAGGCCCAAAAATTGAGTCCAACCGCCAACAACAGAGCCAACAACATGCCATCCTGCCCACCCAACGCCATCCCGACAACCAGAAACAGCGCGGTCAAACCAGCCAACAGCACAAAGGTACGCAGATCGCTCATCGTCAATTCTCCTCACAAACACGGGGGAGGGAAACAGGGGGTTCGCGGCCAAAACGAGCCGATGGGTAATAGATAAGCCGTGCCCGGATAAATTCCAGATCTTGCCTGCAAAAAAATGCACCATCCCACGGAGGAGGTTAGTCCACGCAGCGAATCAAGTCAAGCACACACCACGACATGAGGTAAAGAGGCCTTGATCATCGTTTCGTCCACCGACCATGATTATCGCACGCCAGAAAGGGGTGCTGTCAGGGTAGAAAAAGAGTAGGCTCGGTTTGGCAAGTTACCGATTGCCACGTCACCAATCACC
>PEAG01000153.1 GCA_002753505.1 Magnetococcales bacterium HCHbin5
CACCCGGAATCGTCCTTCTCACTGCCGGTGTCGATGTCCAGGATGACCGCTTGGAATTGGAAATCGTCGGCTGGGGCCGGGATGAAGAGTCCTGGTCGGTGGCCTACTGGGTGTTGTGGGGCGACCCGGCTGGTCCTGCGGTTTGGCAGGATCTGGAAAACATCCTGTACCGTGCCTATCCCCATGCCAGGCAGGTGTCTGATCTCTATGTCCGGGCGGCTGCCATCGATACCGGTGGTCACCGTTCCATGGAGGCCTACACCTTTTGCCGAACCCGGCAGGAACGGCGCATCTGGGCCATCAAGGGACTGGGTGGCATGGGCAAACCCATCTGGCCGCGTCGCTCCAGCCGCAACAACAAGGGCCGGGTGCCCCATTTCATGGTGGGTGTGGATGCAGCGAAAGAGTCCATCTACTCCCGGTTGCGCTTGAAAGAGCCGGGCCCAGGGTACTGCCATTTTCCCCTGGATCGGGATGCCGAGTGGTTTCGGCAGTTGACGGCTGAAAAGATCACCACCCGTTACAGCAAAGGCCGTCCCATTCGGGAGTGGGTCAAAAAGTCGCACGAGCGTAACGAGGCATTGGACTGCCGGGTTTATGCCATGGCGGCTCTGCACGGGCTGATGGGCATGGGGTTGCAGTTGAACAAAGAGGCTGACCAGCGTGAGCAGTATCCCCTGAAAGAAGGGGTATTGCTGCCAGAGGCCGTTGTCGCTGCACCGCAGATCATCGTGCCGAAAAAGCCGAAGGTCATTGTTCCAGAGAAACCGCGCAAGTCGTCCTGGTTGGGACCGCTGCGCGACAGGTGGATAAATGGAGGCCGATGATGGGCTTTACCCAGACAGAATTGGACGCCCTGAAAGCGGCCTATGCCGCCGGTGCCCTGCGCATAACCCATGAGGGAAAAACGGTGGAATACGCCTCCGAATCGGACCTCCTGCGTCGCATCCGGATGATAGAGGGTGAGATTGCCGCTGCCTCCGGCAAACGCCGCTCCACCCGCACACGTCTCAGTTTTTCCAGGGAATAACACTATGCCGAATTGGTTTGACAGCCTGGTGGGATGGATCTCACCGGAGGCCGCGATGCGTCGTGCCCGCAGCAGGTATGCGTTGCAGGCCCTGCGTCGTGGCTACGAAGGAGCCAAAACCGGACGATTGACCAGCGGTTGGACGACTGCTGGCACGGACGCCAATGCCGAGATTGCCATGGCCGTCGTCCGGTTGCGAGACAGGGCCAGGGACTTGGTGCGCAACAACCCGTTCGCATCGAAATCCGTTGCTGTTCATGCATCCAGTTTGGTGGGTGCGGGCATTCGTCCCCGTCCCAAGGCGGCCACTCAGGCACTGGATGATCAGATCACCGATCTGTGGGAAGCCTTCACGGAAAATTGCGATGCCGATGGTCGCACCACCTTTTACGGCATTCAGACACTGATGGCCCGCAGCATGGTGGAGAGCGGTGAATGTCTGCTCCACATGGTGAATCGGCCATCATCATTTGGCCTGCAGGTGCCGCTACAACTGCGGGTGCTGGAATGCGACCATTTGGATAGCACTGCCGACCGGGATCTGCCGGGAGGTGGCTTCATCCAGCAGGGTATCGAGTTTGATTCGTTCGGCATGCGGGTGGCCTATTGGATCTATCCCCGTCATCCAGGCTCTGCCAGGCAGGGGATGGCCAAGAGTGTCCGCATCCCGGCTTCGGACGTGTTGCATCTGTACGATCGCCTGCGTCCCGGCCAAAACCGGGGTGTCACTTGGTTTGCCCCGGCCCTGCTGCGCATGCGCGACTTGGACGACTACGACATGTCGGAGCTGGTGCGCAAGAAAATGGAGGCCTGCTTTGTTGGCTTTGTCACCAATGCGGAGCCACCCCCCAGTACGGGTGGTGAGGAAGAGTCGTTCAAACAGGTGGAGGATCTGGTGCCCGGCATGCTGGAATATCTGCCTCCAGGCCGGGACATTCGTTTCGGCCAACCGGCCTCCACCTCCGGGTATGCTGAGTATGCCCAGTTGCACAACCACGCGGTGGCCGCCGGGTTGGGGCTGACCTATGAATTGCTGACGGGGGATCTCTCCAAGGTCAACTACTCTTCCATTCGTGCTGGACTGATAGAGTTCCGCCGTCGGGTGGATGCCACCCAGCGGCATGTGCTGATTCCACAGATTTGCCAGCCGGTCTGGAACCGTTTTCTGGCCACCGCTCAGGCCGCCGGATTGATCGGCAACGTCCCCATCCGGTTGCAGTGGACGCCACCCCGCTTTGAGGCGGTGGACCCGCAAAAGGACATCATGGCGGAAATTCTCGCGGTGCGGGCCGGATTGATGTCACCGCAGACGGCGGTTTCCCGGCAAGGGTATGACCCGGACGTGGTGATGGCCGAATTCAACGAGATGTACCAGATTTGGGATCTCTACAAGATTATCGTCGATATAGATGCCCGCAAGACAACGAAAAATGGCCAATCAAAACCCATGGAGACTGCCAATGCCGCACAAACAGATTGATTTGCCGATGCAAGTCCGGTCGGCGAATTTCCTCCCAGGAACGGTGAACGGAGAAGAGCGCACCGTCGAGATGGTCTGGTCCACTGGAGCCAGTGTGCGCCGGACCGACTGGAGAACCGGCAAGCCGTATGACGAGACCCTCTCCGTAGACACTGCGCATGTGGACCTCTCCCGCCTGAACAGCGGGGCCCCCCTGTTAAACAGCCATGATGCATCTTCCTTGGATAGCATCCTTGGGGTAGTGGAAAAGGCCTGGATTGCCAATGGAGAGGGGCGCGCTACGGTGCGCTTTTCCAGCCGGGACGGGGTTGCCGCCATCTTCAAGGATGTCCAGGAAGGCATCCTGCGCAATGTCTCGGTGGGATACATGGTGCGCCGGTATGAAGTCACCGAAGAGCGCGGCAAGGTTCCGCTCTGGCGGGCGGTGGACTGGATGCCCATGGAGTTGTCCGCCGTACCGATTGGTGCCGACCCTGGTGCGGGCTTCCGTTCCGCCGACCCCACCAAACACCCCTGTCAATTGATCCAAATCAGAGGAGCTGATGAAATGCCTGAGCCTGTGAAAACTGAAGTGGCGACCGAGCCGGTCGCTGAGATTGCCACTCGTCAAGATTCGTCCCCCAAAGGAACCGATATGCCCACGCCGACCAAACCCCCAGAGGATGTGGTGGCAAAACCCGCTGATGTGCCCACGCCGACTCGCTCCACCAGCGCAGAGGATGCCGAAACCATGACCAGGCAGGCAGTTGCCGCCGAACGGAAGCGCACGGTAGACATCTACGATGCCCAGGAAAAGCTGAAAGTGGACCGCTCCTTTGCCGACCGACTTGTGAAAGAGGGCGTCGGCCTGGACGAAGCCCGTCGGAGCCTCATCGATGAGGCGGCCCGCCGTTCCAGCAGTGCTGGCGAAATCCGCAACCATGTGGTGATGACCGGCCAGGATGAGCGGACCACCCGCAACGCGGCGGTGGAAAATGCCCTGCTGCATCGCTTTGATCCGACGGCGCACAAACTCTCCGATGCAGCCCGCGAGTGGCGTGGCATGACCTTGTTGGAGATGGCCCGTATGTTTGTGGAGAGCAGCGGTGGTGGTGTTCACACCACCCGGGGGCTGACTCGCTATGAGTTGGCCACCCGTGCGCTGCACACCGAGTCAGACTTTCCGAACATCCTGGCCAACGTGGCCAACAAAACCCTGCGTACCGCCTATGAGGCCGCACCCAGAACTTTTCAGCCGTTCTGTCGGCAGGTGACTGCCAGCGACTTCAAGGCCATGTCCCGGGTGCAGTTGGGGGAAGCTCCGGCCCTGGACAAGGTAAATGAAGGAGGTGAGTACAAGCGGGGGCCGTTGGGTGAAGGCAAAGAGTCCTATCGGGTGGAGACCTACGGGAAAATCATCTCCATCTCCCGGCAGGTGCTGGTCAACGACGACCTGAATGCCTTCACCCGCATCCCGCAGTTGTTCGGGGTAGCGGCGGCCAATCTGGAGAGCGACGTGGTGTGGGGCATCATCACCGCCAACCCGAACATGGGCGACGGCATTGCCCTGTTCCATGCCAGTCACAAGAATCTGGCAGCGTCTGGCGCGGCCATCTCTGTTGCCACCCTGGGCACCGCCCGCAAGAGCATGGGTACCCAAACCGGGGTGGATGGTCAGACCATCATCAATGTCCGCCCGGCCTTCATCATCGTCCCGGCGGCTTTGGAGGTGACCGCCGAGCAGTTGCTGGCGGTGAACATGGTACCGGCCAA
>PEAG01000030.1 GCA_002753505.1 Magnetococcales bacterium HCHbin5
ACATTTTCCATGACATAACCGTGCGCGTCGGGCTGCCGCCCTCCCAAGGTCGCCCCTGCGGGGCGGTTTTGGGCGCGTTGCGCCCATTTTCTGCGAAAATGGGCTTTGGGAAAACGCGCCGTTCATGCAGGGGCTTTGCCCCTGCACCCCACTGGGGACCGTGACGGTCCCCAGACCCCTGCAATTGTTTTAAAGGTCGCCCCTGCGGGGCGGTTTTGGGCGCAACGCGCCGTTCATGCAGGGGCTTTGCCCCTGCACCCCACTGGGGACCGTGACGGTCCCCAGACCCCTGCAATTGTTTTAAAAAAAATGGGAATGTGTGTACAGGGGCAGATCGGCCGCAGGCTACTAACGACAACGGCGCAAAGCTTTTACCGCTTTGGCACTTCCCTTGAGCGATACGACATATTTGAACGGGGTCTTGCCGTTTGAAAAGCTGACGGTCATGGTGCGTTTTTGGGCCACTTTTTTCAACAATCCTTGCGTGTTGTCCAGGTACTGCCAACGAAAACGGTCGTCCTTTTCGGCAGAGTTGGCCAGAAAGACCATTTTTCTGGGTTGTTCACGGTCAAACTGAATGGACATGTTTTTTCTGGCCAGCCCGATGCGTGCCCTTTCGGTCACCATCTCCCCGTAATATTCGTTGGAAGGGAAGAGGGCCAGAATGGCCACCGGTTCTTTTTGTTTGTGCAATGAAATTTCCAACTTGCAAATTTTTTCTTCCGTTTTGCGTACCGTGTAGGGTCCATTTTTGTAAATTTCCCGTGCCTGCAGCTCGCCCCACGGCAGCAGGATCAACAATCCGATCAAAACAAGTGTATAACGCATGTCAAAATTCTCCTTTGAGTCAATTTTTTTACAAATGCAGCCTGGATGAAGCCCCAGGGTACCACATCCAACCCGAATCCGTCAAATTGTCAACATCCCTCCCCCCTGTCAGCGGTGCCATGGTTGTTGCAACGGGCCAGCTTCATGCCCCCAAACGGTATCACAATGACCGGTTGAACCTGCGCATTGGACAACGTATCCCAAAACCGACCTTTCTTACGCGCAGACCACACTTTCCACAAATCAAACGATCTTGGACAGGATGGCTGCCACTCTAAAGTCCAGGCGAGTTTATCAAAAAATTACATTTTCAAGATTTTTCTTGTTTGAAGGGCTGCCTTGATGGTGGCAAGCGGCAGAAGCAACGAGAGCGGAGCATCCAGCAACGGAAAAGCTCCATAGCCTGTATACCAGTTGGCCGCCTGCTCATGTTTGGCGTCAATCAGCAGGGCGACACCGCCAACTTCCTCCGCTGCCAGAAGACACCGCCGACCGGCGGACAGCAGAAGTTGCCCCCCGACGCCGTTGTTTTGAACCGTGTGATGCACAGCAAGACGACCGAGGCGAAAAACAGGCACGTCGTATCGTGCCAAGCCGCGCTTCACCATGTCAGGAACGCGGGCATATTCAACCGACGCGGGACTGAGGCTGTAAAATCCGAGGACCGTCTTGTTGTCCTCATCCGAGATTGCAAGGAATGTTTTTGCGCCTCCGCGTTCATGGCTTTTGCGGGCATGGTGACGGAGATAATCATTCAGGGCATCATCGCCACAGTCAAAAGATTCCCTGTTGTGCCCGCTGGTAACTGCTTCCTCGTGCCAATCCGGAAGAGTCATGGCAGCGTCTGCATGGCTTGAGCCGCTGCCAGCAATTTTGAGTTCGGGGCGGGTGGATTTTCCAGCAATTCAAGTACGCGCAGGCTGTCGCGTTCGGACAGTTTGACGCGCTCGGACTGGTCAATGACAGCCTTTGCGGCTTTCAGTGCGTTCTTGACAACAAAGTCCGTCAAATCGGTATTCTCCAATGCGACAGCGCGCATCAGGGTTGCCTTGTCGTCCGGACGGATTCGCAGGGCCATTCGGTTGTTGTCTCTGATCATTGTTCTTGGCATGGCGTTCTCCTTGGTGGTGTGCTAATTCAAAGCGTACAGAAAGGATGGTAGAAAGTCAAACGGGATTAAAGTGTATAACGCATGTCAAAATTCTCCTTTTCCCTTCCTCCGGTTGTGTTGTTCACGTTTGGTCATGATCTTTTGTCAAACGATTGCAGGGGTCTGGGGAGCGTCACGCTCCCCAGTGGGGTGCAGGGGCAAAGCCCCTGCTGAACTGCGCGTTTTCCCAAAGCAAATTTTCGCAGAAAATTTGCGCAACGCGCACAAAACCGCCCCGAAGGGGCGACCTTGGGAGGGCGGCAGCCCGACTCGCACGGTTATATTGTGGAAAATGTTTGGATAAAGGATCGTGACGGTCCCCGGACCCCTGCAATCGTTTCAAGGTTGAAAGGACGCGGGCATCTTGATTACCATCATGCGGCTCGTTCAAAGGTGATACGCGGGTCTACCAGTACATAGGTCAGATCAGTCAATAATTTGGTCAACAATCCCAACAGGGTGAAAAAATAGAGGGTTGCCATGACCACCGGATAATCCCGATTGATCACCGACTCATACCCCAACAGACCGAGACCGTCCAGACTGAAAATGGTCTCGATCAACAGAGAACCGCTAAAAAAGGCAGCAACAAACGAGCCGGGAAAACCGGTAACCAACGGAATCATGGCGTTCCGAAAAACATGCCGATAGAGTACAGCCCCCTCGGACAACCCCTTGGCACGGGCGGTCAATACATACTGCTTGGCAATCTCCTCCAGAAAACTGTTTTTGGTCAACAGGGTCATCACCGCAAAAGAGCCCACCACCGAAGCGGTGATGGGCAAGGTGATATGCCAGAGATAATCGACAATACGCATGGGCCAGGAGAGATCGGCCCAATGGTCGGAGACCAGACCCCGCAGGGGAAAAATATCCCAAAAACTGCCACCTCCAAACAGAACGATCAACACAATGCCCAGCACAAAACCGGGGATGGAGTAGCCCACCAGAATGATGGTGGAGGTGACGGCATCAAAACGACTGCCGTGCTGCACCGCCTTGCGAATTCCCAGTGGGATGCTCACCAGATAGGTCAGCAGAAAAGTCCAGAGCCCCAGGGAGATGGAGACAGGGAGCTTTTCGATGACCAGATCCACCACCCGTTTATGGTGATAGTAGGAGTCGCCAAAATCAAAACGCAAATAGTTCCAGACCATCTGCACAAAGCGTTCCCAGGCAGGTTTGTCAAAGCCATAGAGCTGACGCAACGCCTCCACCTGTTCGGCAGCCACCCCCCGGTTGCCCCGATAGAGGCCACCACTGCTGCCCCCCGCCGCCACCTCCGGGCCGCCACCTCCCCCCCCCAGACCGCCGTGGGAACGGTGTTCCAACAGGGCGATCATCCGCTCCACCGGTCCGCCGGGGACAAACTGGATCACCAGAAAGGTGACACCCAGAATGCCCAACAGGGTGGGAATCATCAGCAGCAGACGTCGCACGATATAGGCACTCATGGCTTTGCTGCCTGGGTGGCGGCGGGCTCCTGAATCCACCAGGCCATCAGCCAACTGTCGGGCAGGTAGTACAGTGGCAACTGCTCAGGATGTTTCAACTGGCTCCAGTAGGCGACCCGGTGATAGTCCAGATACCAGTTGGGAACCAGATAGTGACCGGCCAGCAACACCCGGTCCAGGGCACGACAGGCGGTGATCAATTGGCGGCGATTTTCGGCATAGATGATTTTATCCACCAGGGCATCCACCACCGGGTTTTGCAGACCGATGGCGTTGCGACTGCC
This sequence comes from Magnetococcales bacterium HCHbin5, assembly GCA_002753505.1. Taxonomy (GTDB): domain Bacteria; phylum Pseudomonadota; class Magnetococcia; order Magnetococcales; family Magnetaquicoccaceae; genus Magnetaquicoccus. The sequence continues at coordinate 3,717 of PEAG01000030.1, forward strand.
ATGAACGTTGGCACTGCTGGAGTGCCACATGTCCCGTTGCTCATTGCCGGGGGATTGGGATTGGGGAAAGGTGTTGACGATCATGTCGTAGTCAAAGTTGTCCATCCGCCGTTGGAACAGGGAGAGATCCACCGTGCGGTAGCTCAACTCCACCCCCAGTTTTTTCAGGTTGGCGGTGTAGGGGGCCATGACCCGTTCAAAGGCGGAGGAGGCCAGCAGCATCTCAATTTTGAATGGCTGTCCGCTGGCGTTGACCAGCAGCCCGTCCGCGCCCACCTGCCAGCCAGCCTCTTTCAGCAGGGCGGCGGCCTGGCGGAGATTTGTGCGCAGAGAACCGGGGGGGGCGGTGCTGGGCGGCGGCTCCACGGTCTGGAAGACAGCCGGGTCAAGTTGGGCGCGAAAGGGTTCCAGCAGGGCCAACTCCTCGGGTGTCGGGCTGCCCCGGGCGGCCAGTTCCGAGTTGGAAAAATAGCTGTCGGAGCGGCGGTACTGGTTGTGGAACAGATTTTCATTGCTCCATTCAAAGTCCAGTGCCAGCGTCAAAGCCTGACGGACCCGTTTGTCTTGAAAGATGGGGCGGCGCAGGTTAAAAATCCACCCCTGCATGCCGGCTCCCTGTTTGTGGGGCAGGGGCTCTTTGCGGATACGGCCCTGGTCAAATTTTTCCCCCACATAGTCGCGGGCCCACTGTTTGGAGTTGTTTTCAAAGATAAAGTCAAACTCTCCCGCCTTGAACCCCTCCAGGGCGACCACGGGATCCTTGAAATATTTAATGACGATGCGATCAAAATTAAACATGCCGCGTCGAACGGGGAGGTTCCAGCCCCAATAGTTCGGGTTGCGCCGGTAGGTGATGGTTTTGCCGGGATCGAAGGATTCCACCACGTAGGGGCCGGAGCCGATGGGAACGGTCAGATCCGCCTTATCGAAGGGCTGTTTGGCAAAAAAGGCCCGGCTCAGCACGGGCAGTTCGCCGGTAATCAGGGGCAGTTCCCGATTTTTTTGGGCAAACTCGAAGCGGATGCGGTGCGGGTCCAAGACAACGGCGGTGCGCACATCCTGCCAGTAGCTTTGGTAGAGGGGGTGGGCCTGGTCGGATTTTAACATATTGAATGAAAAGGCCAAGTCGTCGGCGGTAACCGGGCTGCCGTCGGAAAAGCGGGCCTGGGGATGGAGTTGGTAGGTGACGGAGAGTCCATCGGCTGCCACCTGGATATCCTGGGCAACCAGGCCATAGTGGGCAAAGGGTTCATCCATGGAGGGGAGGGTGATGGTTTCAAACAGCAGGTTAAGCATGTCCGGCGCGGTCCCCTTCAGGGTATAGGGGTTCATCTTGTCAAAGCCGCCCAGGGCATGGAGGGTCAGGGTACCGCCCACGACGGCATCGGCAGAGGTATAGTCGAAGCGGGTAAAGTGGGCGGGATATTTGAGTTGGCCATCCAGGCTGATGCCGTGGGCGGCCTGGCCGGGGGTGGGCAGCAGCAGCATGGAGACAAGCAGCAAAGCTCCTCCAGACAGGACTGGAATCTGTTTCCACAGCTTCAGCAACAGGCGATACGGCATGGCAATCTTCTCCTGGTTGGGACCGGTTGACACTGGGTGGACACTATACAGCTCTGTGGCAGGGGGTTCAACGGCAAGGCGGGGGGCCGTTGTTGATGATGGGTTTTTTTTGTGGCTGTTTTTTCTAAACTATTGCAGGGGTCCGGGGAGCGTCACGCTCCCCGGTGGGGTGCAGGGGCAAAGCCTATATGCGCTAACAGGATGACCACGCCCATGCTTTTTTAATCTTTTAAAACTATTGCAGGGGTCCGGGGAGCGTCACGCTCCCCGGTGGGGTGCAGGGGCAAAGCCTATATGCGCTAACAGGATGACCACGCCCATGCTTTTTTAATCTTTTAAAACTATTGCAGGGGTCCGGGGAGCGTCACGCTCCCCGGTGGGGTGCAGGGGCAAAGCCCCTGCATGCAAGGGCGCGCTTTCCCGAAAGCCCATTTGCGCAGCAAATGGGCGCAGCGCGCCCAAAACGCCCCGCAGGGGCACTCCTGGAGGGCGGCAGCCCGACTGAGAGCGGGCAGAATCGGGGATGGCTTGGAGAAAAAACCGATCCTGGCCTTGTATCGAACAAAAAGCGGAAGGCCCGAAAGTTCTGCTTTCTTATCCAAACATTTTCCGTAACATAACCGTGCGAGTCGGGCTGCCGCCCTCCCAAGGTCGCCCCTGCGGGGCGGTTTTGGGCGCGTTGCGCACATTTTCTGCGAAAATGTGCTTTGGGAAAACGCGCCGTTCAGCAGGGGCTCCGCCCCTGCACCCCGCCGGGGAGCGTGACGCTCCCCGGACCCCTGCAATCGTTTAAAAGAAGATCGCAATCACGTGAGCGCATATGGGGCTCCGCCCCTGCACCCCGCCGGGGAGCGTGACGCTCCCCGGACCCCTGCAATCGTTTAAAAGAAGACCGCAATCATGTTGACGCTTATGGGGCTTTGCCCCTGCATCTCACTGGGGACCGTGACGGTCCCCAGTGAGATGCAATTGTTTACCATTAGCCTTCAATCCGCACCGGCAGCCGCCGACTGCCCCAAACCCCATGCGCCGCCTCGAATCGCCCCGCACAAACCACCCCACAGACCAAACATCGCCCTCCCTCCCCCAACCGCCAACCCGTCACTGCATACCCAACCCGCTCGATCAACCGCGCCCCGCAACCGTGGCAACAGGTGATACCTCCCTCCAAATCGACCACATTGCCGGTGTAGACATGACGCACCCCATTGCCCTGGGCAATGCGCCGCGCCCGCTGCACCGTCGCCAACGGCGTCGGCGACTTGTCCAACATTTTAAAATCCGGCCTGAAAGCCGAAAAATGGATCGGTACATCCGGTCCCAACCGATCCACCACCCAGCGGCTCAAAGCGTCCAACTCCGCATCGGAATCATTCTCGCCGGGAATCAACAAGGTGGTCAACTCCACCCAAACCGTCGTTTCCCGCACCAAATATTCCAACAACTCCAAAACCGGCTGCAAATGCCCCCCCGTCAGATGGTAATAAAAGGACTCCGAAAAAGATTTCAGATCCACATTGGCCGCATCCATCGCCCCAAAAAAGACCGCCGCCGGCTCCAGATGAATATACCCCGCCGTCACCGCCACCGATTGAACCCCCCGGGCCCGACACGCCTTGGCAACATCCACCGCATATTCCAAAAAAATGATCGGCTCGTTATAGGTGTAGGCCACACTCCGACACCCACTCCGCGCCGCCGCCACCGCTACCGCCTCCGGCCGCGCGTAGGAGCCCAAACGATCCATCTCCCGCGCCTTGCTGATGTCCCAATTTTGACAAAAGGTGCAACCCAGGTTACACCCCGCCGTCCCGAAAGATAAAATCGGCGTTCCCGGCAAAAAATGATTTAGCGGCTTTTTTTCCACCGGATCGACACAAAATCCACTGGAACGACCATAGGTGGTCAACACCATCCGCCCCCCCTCATGCTTGCGGACAAAACAAAATCCCCGCTGCCCCTCCCCCAATTGACAGCAACGAGGACATAAGTCACATTGAATCCGCCCCGCCGGCAACGGATGCCAAAAAGCCGCTTCCATGGTTCCATGCCCCTGTTATAATTGATATAGTTTGATAAAAAAAAATCGGAGTTCACCGGATATTGAAATGGCAGAAAAAATATGCCTTAATAGCCCGTAGTCCGATTGTGACCAAAACTCTCTTTGGTACACAATTTCTTGTTCATGACATCGTGTCGGGAGAAGTTCATGCAAGCTGCCATTCAATTTTTCAAGGATGCATTGCGCCAGGAGGTGAAAGCATCCGCTTTCTACAACAAGGCCGCCGAAATTACCCGGGATGACGAATCCCGCATGCTCTATCTCAAGTTGGCCGGCATGGAAGATGGCCACACGGCCCAACTGTTGGAAAAAGTCAGAAATGCACCCTGTGGTAAATCCTTTGACGTGGATGCATTCGTGCGGGAGTTGGAAGCGGGCGCAGACTCCGCCATCTCGCCAGAGGAGATGGCGTTGATCGAGACCGGCAGTATACGGCAAGTATTGGAGTTGGCGATACAATTTGAAAACAAGTCCTGCAGCAACTATGAAAATCTGGCCCGCGAAAGCACCGATCTTGATGTCAAGGCGCACTGCCTGGATGCCGTCAAGGAGGAGCGTAGCCATGTGCAGGAGTTGACCAACCTGTTGTACTCCATCGATATGTCCGAAGACGACCGGCCTGGCCTGTAAAAAAGACGACTGACAGAACTCCTCCCCCTCTCCGATGGACTCGGGAGAGGGGGAAGGGGGGGCCGACCTCAAGGCGCGAGGGGCTCCACGACCTCTCGGTTCTGGTCAACCAGCAATCCTTGCGACTGCATTGCCAGATAAATTTCCCGACTCACCCAGGCATCTGTTGCTGCATAAGAGATTTGAAAGGGTCGCAGCTCCTTGTTGTCCCAGTTGGAACATTGCGCCCGCTTGGAGATCCGGAAGCCCAGAAAATGGGCCGACAGGCTGCGCAATCCATAGCTCTCGATCCCCACCCGTCGAGTCACTTCACTCAGGTCCAGCAGCTTTCTGGGCTCAAACTCAAAAACAGACTGCAAATGCTGCGCATCGTGCGCCAAACCGACCCCCACCTTTAAAATGTTCGGATCACTCATCAGATCGCTCAATGCCGAATATTCGGAGATTCGGGTCAACTGAAAAATATGCACATACCCTGAACCCGCCATCTGTACGAGGGAGGGGCGGTAACTGACCCCTTTTTTAAAGGCGGGTCTGGTTTCCACGTCAAAACCGATGACCCGTTCATTTTTCAAACGCAACACCGCCTCGACCACCTGCTCGTCGGAATCAATCAGCGTAATCGGCCCCTCCCACTTGCGGATGGGTAACTCGTTGATTTCAGACTTGGACAGCTTGATGGTGGGCGCAGGATGTGGTTTGGAGGATGATCCCATCACGAACTCTCTGGACAATGACGTAACTCTTGGGAACATTCAATATCATAAGATGTTCATGGCGGCAATCAAACACAAACGGATCCAGCGATTTTATCCGTCATGGTCTGAACCGGCCAGCCAGCAGCAGCCGGTTTTTGAGCAGATAGGGAGAGAGCCAGATCAGTTGATCGTCGAAGCCGGATTCGGGATCATTTTGGTAGTTTTCATGGGAAAACTGTGCGTTTTCGTCGCTGTTTTCCCTTTCCGCCGGGCTGTTGGGGGCGGGTTGCGGCACCCCCGGCAGACTGATGCCGCCCAACAGGTTGGCCCCGTGAGAGAGGACAATGGCGGGTGCATGGTCGATGCCGTTGCTGACCGTGATGTTGCCATCGGTCGTCAAATCAAAGGCAGGCAGTGGGGAGCGGCTGGCATCGGTAAAGGGGGCGGCCACCGCGTAGCGAAAACGGTTATGCCAGGCATCCTCCTCTCCCACACCCAGGGTGATCCAGGGGAGCGTGCCGTGCCAGACCGAATCGCGCTCCACCCCCGCACAACCGCCAGCCAGCCGATTTTCCCGGCCGCTGTTCTGGGTGTCGGGACAGGGCAGATAACCATGTACCAGGGCAAAACCCAACAGAGCCTCGTGTATCCGTTCCAGCTGCTCTTTGGTCTCCCGCCGATGGCTGTTTTCCAGTTGGGTGGCGAGGGGAAGCATCAAGCCACCCAACAGCAAACTGAGAATCACCATCACCATGGTGATTTCAATCAGGGTGAAACCGCCTGCAGAGCCCGGATTCCGTTGCCCTGAGTGGATGTACTCTCTTGTTTCCATGCAACCAGACCTCTCGTCAAACAGACCACGACCTGGTCTCCACGATAGGGAGAAGTGGCGGCGGATTCAAGGCATGACCTCAAGAAGATTGATCTCATCTGCACGATCATGATATGCTCACCTCTGGTAAAAACCGTGAGACAGCCCATTTTTGCGTTTGTCAACAGCAGGTGTTTTACCGACGAGGCGACCCATGGAACCGATGCAGCAAGAGAACCCTACCGAACCACAACCTGGCACCGACTTGACCGTACAGAGTCTGCTGCAACGCTACCTGGCGGAGGTCTCCAGCAAAAAATCCCCCGTGACCTCTGAGCGGGAAAATCGCATTGCCCACTATCTTGCGGTGCGGATAGGCAATATTCCCCTCTCCGAGTTGACCCCTTTGGCGTTGACGCAATTTCGTGACAGTCGGGTGCAGGAGGCCTCTGCCGCTGCTGTGGCCCGTGATCTGGCACTGCTCTCTCAGGTGATCGATACCGCCATGGCTGACTGGGGAGTGGAACTGCCAAGCAATCCCCTCAATGCGGTGGCGGCTCCCGTCGATGTGCAAGGCCGGGGGCGGCAACTGGGGGCCGGGGAGCGGTTGCGATTGATCGCGGCCTGTGGTCGGCACAGCAACCCCATGATGGGGTGGGTGGTGCGTATTATTCTTGCCACCGGCATGCGCAAGGCGGAGGTGCTGAAGCTGCACCGTTCCCATGTGGACCTCAAGGCCCGGGTTGTTCATCTGCCCAAGGTGGGTACCTGGCCCGCGCGGGATGTACCGCTCACGCAGGAGGCGACCAAAATTTTCAAGGAGGCGTTGCAGCATGTCAAAGATGTCAGCGACACAACGCTCATTTTTTTTGGTGAGCCCGGCAAGTTTGGTCAACGCCGTCCTTATGCGATCGATCGGGTGTTGCGGCAGGCCATGAGCCGGGCCCGGTTAAAACCCTTCAGTTGCGAAGAGTTGCGGGATAATGCCCTCTTCCGCATGCAGGAGGCGGGATTGACGGAGGAGGAGGTGGTTGCCATTACCGGTGCCCGTACCCTGCGGATTGATCGCCGCGCGCCCCATCTGCAGGCGGATGTGTTGTTGCAGCGGTTGGATGCGCTGGGTTTGTAGAGGTGGTCAATTTTTGAACAATGCCCTCCTGGTCATCCTTGGTCCCACCGCGTCCGGCAAGACCCGCCTGGGGGTCGCTCTGGCCCGGTACATGACTGCCCGGGATGGTCGTGGTTGGGAGATCCTTTCTGCCGATTCGCGCCAGGTGTTCCGGGGGATGGATATCGGAACCGGCAAGGATTTGGCCGAATACGGCAGCCTCCCCTATCACCTGATCGATATTTGTGATCCCGGTTATTCATTCAGTGTTTATGAGTTTCAACACCGTTTTTATCAGGCGGTGGCCGACATTCAGGGCCGGGGCCGTCTGCCGATGCTGGTGGGGGGGAGCGGTTTGTATCTGGATGCGGCGGTGCGGGGGTATCTGCTGCAGCCGGTGGCGGAAAATCCGGCGTTGCGGGCTGAGTTGGCTGGTTGGGCGTGGGCGGATCTGGAGGCCCGTCTTCGGCGTCTGCGGCCTGCCCTCCACAACCGTACGGATCTGGATTGTCGGGAGCGTTTGGTGCGGGCGATTGAGATTGCGGAGGGTTCCGCCAATCAGGCACCCCGGCCTGCGCCTCCGTTGACTCCCTTCATCATGGGGATACGTTGGGAGCGCAGCCTGTTGCGGCAGCGGATTACGGCGCGGTTGGAGGCGCGGTTGCAGGCTGGTCTGTTGGCCGAGGTGGAGGGGTTGTTGGGGGGCGGGTTGGCGATGGAGCGGCTGGCTGCTTATGGGTTGGAGTATCGTTTTGCGTGTCGTTATCTGGCAGGGGAGCTGTCGTGGGAGGCCTTTTTTGCGGGGTTGAACCGGGCCATTCATCAATTTGCCAAGCGACAGGAGACCTGGTTTCGCCACATGGAGCGGCAGGGGGTGGTGATCCATTGGCTGGATGGGGCTGCGGATCCGCTGGAGGCGGCGGTAGCCTGTTTGCAGCGGGAAAAATTTTTGCCCTGAATGCTTTTAAAACTATTGCAGGGGTCCGGGGACCGTCACGGTCCCCGGTGGGGTGCAGGGGCAAAGCCCCTGCATGAGCTGCGCGTTTTCCCAAAGCAAATTTTCACAGAAAATTTGCGCAACGCGCACAAAACCTGCCCCGCAGGGGCAGACTCTTGGAGGGCGGCAGCCCGACTCGCACGGTTATGTTACGGAAAATGTTTGGATAAGAAACCAGAACTTTCGGGCCTTCCGCTTTTTGTTCGATACAAGGCCAGGATCGGTTTTTTCTCCAAGCCAAATAACCTTTTGCCCGCTCTCAGTCGGGCTGCCGCCCTCCAGCAGTGCCCCTGCGGGGCGTTTTGGGCGCGCTGCGCCCATTTGCTGCGCAAATGGGCTTCGGTGAAAGCGCGCCCGTTCATGCAGGGGCTCCGCCCCTGCACCCCGCCGGGGACCGTGACGGTCCCCGGACCCCTGCAATAGTTTCAGGTCGGTTGGAACGGTAGCGTTTGTGAATGATCGACATTATACGGGGAGCAAGGGGGTTCAGGTGGCGGAAAACCCGGCAGGTGAGATTCAGCTGTTTTGTTGCGTCAACACGCGGGATCCCAGCCATCCCCGAGGCAGTTGTGGCTATCATGCCCCTTTTGATGCGCCGGAGTATCTCGCCAGCCGACTCAGTCAGTTGCCCCAGCTCTCTCATCTCCAGATCAACAGCTCCGGTTGCATGGATCGGTGCGAGCAGGGGCCCGTGCTGGTGATTTATCCCCAGGGGGTGTGGTACTGTTACCGTTCGCGGCGTGATGTGGATGAAATTATCACCCACCACCTGATGGGCGGGGAGGTGGTGCAGCGGCTTCTGCTCAAACCTGCCCGGCAAAAGCCGACTCCTTGATCCCTTGTTGAAGGTTGATGCCGGATGCCAGAACTGCCAGAGGTGGAAACCCTGTGCCGGGAGTTGCGACCACTGATCATCGGGCAACAGGTGGTTGAAGTGGTGGTGCGTTGCGAATCGTTGCGCTGGCCAGTACCGGTGGCAGATTTGCAACAGGGTCTGGTGGGTGGCACCATTCAGCAGGTGAGCCGGCGGGGTAAATATTTGTTGATCCAGGTGGAGCAGGGGGTGTTGATTGTCCACTTGGGCATGTCGGGCCGACTCTCCTTTTATACGACCGCGCCTGTTTTGGCAAAACATGACCATGTGGTGATACGGTTTGCCAGCGGAGCTGTATTGTACTATTCAGACCCCAGGCGTTTTGGCTCGTTGTCCTGGACCCGGGATTTGCCCGCCCGCCATCCCCTGTTGGCCGATCTGGGTCCGGAACCGCTGGAGGCGGATTTCAGCGGCCATTATTTATGGCAACAGGCTGAAAACAGACGGACGTCCATTAAAAGCCTGTTGATGGACAGCCATGTGGTGGTCGGTATTGGCAATATCTACGCGGCGGAAGCCCTTCATCAGGCGGCGGTGCATCCGGCGCGTCCCGCTGGTTCGTTGTCCGAGGCGCGATGCGAGGCGTTGGTGGCGGCCATTCGAGTGATTTTGCAGCGTGCCATCGAACAGGGTGGGACAACCATCAAGGATTATCGTCGTGCGGAGGGGTCCGGGGGCTATTTCCAGCAGGTGTTGCAGGTCTATGGACACAAGGGAAAACCGTGTCCCCGCTGTGGCACCATCCTGGTCGATCTTCGATTGGGGGGGCGGGCATCCTGTTGTTGTCCCGCCTGTCAGCGGTAAGGGGGATCATCTGTTAATCTTTCCAAACCATTGCAGGGGTCCGGGGACTGTCACGCTCCCCGGTGGGGTGCAGAGGCAAAGCCCCATATGCGCGCTAACAGGATGGCCCCACCCATGCTTTTCTTGATCTTTTAAAACCATTGCAGGGGTCCGGGGAGCGTCACGCTCCCCGGTGGGGTGCAGGGGCAAAGCCCCTGCATGTAACGGGCGCGCTTTCACAAAAGCCCATTTGCGCAGCAAATGGGCGCAGCGCGCCCAAAACGCCCCGCAGGGGCACTGCTGGAGGGCGGCAGCCCGACCGAGAGCGGGCCAAATGGGGCATGGCTTGGAAAAAAAATGTTCCTGGCCTTGTATCAAACGAGAAACTGAATATCCGAAGGTTTTGGTTTTTTATCCAAATATTTTCCACGACATAACCGTGCGAGTCGGGCTGCCGCCCTCCCAAGGTCGCCCCTGCGGGGCGGTTTTGGGCGCGTTGCGCAAATTTTCTGCGAAAATTTGCTTTGGGAAAACGCGCCGTTCAGCAGGGGCTCCGCCCCTGCACCCCGCTGGGGACCGTGACGGTCCCCAGGCCCCTGCAATCGTTCAGAGGGGAAAAATACGGGTATGATTTTGACATACATCCTGCTGATTGCGGGTCGTCACAACAAACGACCCGCAATCAACGAATGCCATGCTTTTCCATCTTGCGATAAAAGGTGCTGCGACTGATACCAGAGAGGAGGGCGGCCTTTTTTTTGTTCCAATGGGCAGCCTCCAGGGCGCGAAGAATGATCTCTTTGTCAGCATCCGCCGATGCACTGCGCCGGGGAGCGGACTCAACCTCCTTTTTCTCCTCCAGAACAGCCTCCAACAGGGGTGGGTCGGCACAAGGACGACCAACCAACAGGGTGTTGGGCAGATGCTTGATGCGAATCGTTCCCTGCCGACACACCACAAACGCATGCTCGATCGCATTCTCCAACTCGCGAATATTGCCAGGCCAACGATACTGCAAAAACAGATCCATGGCAGCCTCTTGCACACCCACAATGGCCTTGCTGTATTTATGGTTAAATTTTTGGATAAAATGGCTGACCAGAAGCGGGATGTCCTCCAACCGCTTGCGCAACGGGGGCAGGGCGACCTCCACAACGTTGAGCCGGAAATAGAGATCCTCCCGGAATTTGCCCAACGTGATCAACTCAGCCAGGTTTTTGTTGGTGGCCGCCACCACCCGAACATCCACCTTGATGGTGCGGGAGTCTCCCACCCGCTCCAACTCCCGCTCCTGCAAAACACGCAACAGACGACTCTGCATGGAAAGGCTGACATCGCCGATCTCATCCAGGAAAAGGGTACCACCCGTGGCCACCTCAAAACGCCCGGGACGATCCCGCACCGCGCCGGTGAAGGCCCCTTTGACATGCCCGAACAGCTCACTTTCCAACAGATGCTCCGACAGGGCCGAACAGTTGACCTTGACCAGCGGCCCATGACTGCGTGACCCCTTCATGTGGATGGCCTCGGCCACCATCTCCTTGCCCGTGCCAGACTCGCCGGTAATCAGGGTGGTGGTATCCATGCCGGCCAGCGACTCCACCAGCGTGTAGACCTCCTGCATGACCGGACTGGCACCAATAATCCGATAAAAATTTTGGCGTTTGATCCCGCTCTCCTCCGCGCCAGGCCGCTGGGTACGGTCCAATACCACCACCGCCGCCCCGTGACAGTGTCCCAGGGGGTCGATCAGAGGCGTCACGGAAACCCGAATCTCAATTTCGGTCTCGCTGTGCTGCGTACACTGCAAGGAGACATTCAACTCTGCCTTTCGGCTGGTGATGACGCGCTGCAACAGGTCGGACAGTTGCGGAATGCACCCCCCTTTTGTCGCTTCCAAAGCCGACTCCAGTGTGGCCACCGTGGAAAAATGACAATGGGTTCGGGCTACCGGGTTGACGCTCCGCACTCTCAAACTGCGGTCAACAATCAACACCGCCTCCTGAATGCCAACCGTGACGGCCTCAAACGCTTCACGCAACAAAAAACTTTCCAGCCGAAAATCTGCCAGCTGCAACAGCCGCGTCGCCAAATCGCGCAAAGTGTTCCAACCATAGCGGGTCACTTCCTCCGCAACGGGAGCAAGACCGGGTTGCAGGATGGTCAGGGTGGCCGCGTTGGTATCGATGGCCAGAATGGAGAGGGAGTGGCAGTTGTCAAAGTAGGAGAGGGTGTTCTCTTTCACCCGTTTTGCCTCGCTCGCCGCAACCAAAACCAGACCGATGGTCTCCTCCTTCAACAGTTCCGTAATCATCTCCTTGCTGGTTACGGTCCTGATGGGAGCGACCGCATCCAACACCTGCCGAACCCGTTGCTCCAGATCCAACTCCATCTCCACTAACACGATGCAACTTTTCAGCAGCGTGTTTGTTCTTTTATCGGCGGACATAGCTTCCTTACAGGCTCCATAATGATCTGTTCATCCACGGCCCCGGGAGGGCTGAATCACAGTGAAATGGGACAGCGATCCATCCGCACACAGCCGGACGGGCAAAAAATTTTTAATCAATGTGTTACATACTTTACACCTTCTGGAAACAGTTTGCCAGCACAACAGGGGATCTGAAATATGGCATTGCATCATCAGCCCCATCTGCGCCCTGGCAGGACTGGAACACGATGTCTTGAGCTGAAACATAGTGTCCCAAATCGCTTTGGTTTGATGAGACACTTTCGCGGCATTGAACAAAACAGACCCTTTTATGGCATCGGCATAAAATTAAGTTTATGGTAATAAAATCAATATATTTACCGGGATAAACCCTGTGTGGCGGCGATGTTGTCCAGGCATGGCACGTCCTGTGCGGTGCGATAGCCATTCGGGTATATGCCTGATACGAGGGGAGTGATACCCGGCAGACCGGGAATAACGGGTTTTGGAAGGCGACCATGACGACTGACACCGATTCTCTTTATGCAGCCTGGAAAAAAATCTATCCTCGTCATCAGGAGGGTTTTTTCCGCAATTTGCGTTGGGCACTGTATGGCATTGAATTGGGCCTCTTTTTTTTGTTGCCCTACCTGCGTTGGCAACGGTCGCCCGGGTTGCCCTCCCAGGCGGTTCTGTTTGATCTGCCCGGACGCAAGTTTTATATTTTTGATCTGGTGATTTGGCCCCAGGATATATTTTTGCTGGCTTTTTTGTTGATTGCTGCCGCCATCGGGCTTTTTTTCATGACCGCCCTGGCGGGGCGGGTGTTGTGTGGTTATATGTGCCTGCAGACGGTCTGGACCGACATTTTTTTGCAACTGGAAAGATTGTTTGAAGGGAATCGCAAGCAGCGCATCAAGTTGGACAGCAGCCCCTGGGGGATCAGGAAGGGTCTGATCAAGGTGGGGAAGCATCTCTCCTGGATAGCGGTCAGTGGCCTGACAGCTTTCAGCTTTGTTGCCTATTTTATCGATGTCCATGTGTTGCCGCAGCAGATTGTGACGGGGGATTTGCCTTTTGCGGCCAGGGTGACGCTCTTTTTGTTGACCATTGGCACCTATGCCATGGCCGGCTTTGCCCGGGAGCAGGTTTGTATCTACATGTGCCCTTACGCCCGCTTTCAGGGGGCCATGTTTGACGAAGACACCTTGATTGTCGCCTACAACCCCCAGTTGGGGGAGCCCCGTGAGTCCAACCGTCGTACCCGGTCCGTCATGGGGGCAAAGGCGGGCATGTGCATTGACTGCAACGCCTGCGTGACCACCTGTCCCACCGGTATCGATATTCGCAATGGACAGCAGTATGAATGTATCATGTGTGGGGCATGTATAGACGCTTGTGACAGTGTCCGCCAGCGGTTGGGGGGTGGGGGTGAACGGTTGTTGAGCTACACCTCTCTGCAAGAGCTCAAGGGCGGCAAGACCCACTGGTTGCGGGGTCGGGTGGTCGCCTATGCGGTTTTGTTGACGCTGGTTTTGGGTGGGCTTGTGCTGTACCTGGCCCGCCATGCCGCGGTGGAGTTGACGGTGATCGGCCATCGCCAACCGCTGTATATTGTGCAATCGGATGGCAGTATCCAGAACAATTACACCATACGCATCCTGAACATGACCTCCAGCGAGCAGACCTACGCTTTGGAGGTGGAAGGGTTGCCTGGTGCGGTCCTGACGGTAGCGGCCGTTGCTGCCGAGGATGCCCAGGGGCACCCTCTGTTGACCGTAGGTTCCGGTTCCGTCACGCCCTTTACCGTCTATTTGCGGCAGGCCCGCGATCAGGTGACTCCCGGCAGACAGGCGTTGCAATTCACCCTGACGGCCCAGTCTCCCCAAGGGGGTTCTGCCGCCTATACGGGTGTCTTTAACAGGCCGTGACGGACTGTTATATGCGCGGATGGTGGCAGATCAGTGCGGTTTGCGGGCCATTTTGCGTAAAAATTGTCTGAGACCGCCCTCTCTGCGCGGTTGTTCTGCAGAGGGTGGCGCGCCGTTGTCTGCCGTGTCGCTCCCTTGGGCGATCATCTCCTGAATGGCAAGTTCGATGTCAGCGGGGAGTGAGGACTTGGCACAGACATTATATTTTACGGCATCCGTTTTGGCATCCTGCAGGCGATACTCGCAGGCTTTGTCCACAATGGCTTTTACCAGGGAGGCATCCAGATTCAGTGCAATCAGGTGATCGCATACGCTTTTGCGGAGAGATGCGGTAAAATCCTTCTGGATATGGGACATCACAAAGTCAAAAATTTTTTTTATCTGCAGCACCAACTCTCCGCCCACTCCGCGAGGAGCCAGGGCTTTTTGAATCTCTTCCGTTGGGATCCCCAGGCGCAACTGTGCCATGATATATTCGGCCACCGCGACCATGTTTTTTTGCGCGGCCGTGTCGTCGAGTGACATGGATGGGCTCCTCCGTCGGTTGTGGTCTGCCAACCAGCCTATACACCAACCCGCTCACTCGAAGCAAGTGGATTCTTGCGCAACCACGCCGGGGACAACCATCAAAAAGCAACCGTTTTTGCCTGTGTTGACGGGCCGTGGCACCGCATGCCGTACTCCCGGTTGCGATGGTTTGAGTGGTTGTGATAACCTGCATGTGATGTCTGCGGTTCTGATCTGGCCAGCTCCATCAACAGCCTGAGCAATAGGTTGGCTGCTCTTGGTTGTCACCCGGATTCTCTTTTGGCTGCTGAGGAGGTGGTCACGATTCGACGGCCATTGGCAGCACGTCACCCGGATGCCTACGGTCTTGGTCTGTTCCCTTAACAAGCTGGGCGCAAAGTTGTCCGCTCTTGGCCGTCATCAAGACTCCCTTTTGGTCAGCGAGGAGGCGGTGAAACTTTGCCGGTCATTGGCGGCACGCCACCCGGATGGGTGGCATGTCGATTGACCATGCTTTGCGTCGAGCACTGCCCATCATTGGGGTTGATAACTGCACCCCCCACGATCTTCGACGTACTATCCAGAAATGGGTGATTTGATTCCAGGTGGTGGTGGCGTTCGCAAGCTGAGATGGAAAGCGGATGGCAAAGGCAAGCGGGGTGGTGTTCGCGTGATTTACTACTGGCGGAACCGGGCGGGTGAAATTTGGTTGCTGACCATCTACGCCAAGAACGAAACGGGAAACATGGCCGCCGGGGTATTGCGGCGACTGAGCTATCAAGGCCGGACAGGGACGGCGTGTCACCGTTCAGATTCCGGGAGACGTGAAAGCGATTCGAGACAGGATGGACCTGTCCCAATCGGCTTTTGCTGGCATTTTGGGTGTCAGTGTGCGCACGGTCCAGGAGTGGGAGCAGGGGCGGCGAAAGCCTTCCGGTCCGGCGGCCTCCCTGCTGCGTATTGCCCAAAGGCATCCAGAAGCATTGCTGGCTTAACGGGCCAGTTAAAACGCATTGCCTGGATAGGGAATCGCGACCCGACAAGGCCGGACACCTTCACCGGCTTTCCAGGCAATACCTCTGAAGGTACAAGCCACTGAAGGAGGCGCATCATGACGACGACTGTTGGAACGATCACCCATGCTAAGGTCGTAACGGGTGAACCCGTTGCTGTGGACGGAACCCAAAAAATATTGAGACGACTCGTTTTAACCGATGTAGACGGCAGGCAATGGGAAAAAAATCTCTGGTTTGCTGTTTGTGACGGGCCAGAGCAATGCAGTACTTCACGGGAGAAAGCCAGTGTCTTGGAGCCGCTGTTCACGGCAACACCTACCCAACTGGAAGAGTTTGAACAAGACGACGCAGAAATCCGATGGCCGGCACTCGGTGTGGTGTGTTCCAAGACCGAACGTTTTTGGTTTTTCCACTTTGATTTGATCGAGACCGAACAGGAGGTGGAGGAACGGGAGAATTTTTTCAATCTTCACGTAAGAAGATTTGGTCTGCTAGAGAAACGTGACCAGATTGAAGCGGTTTTGAATAACCCAGGAGACCCTAACCATATTAACAATCTGGCTATTTACCGGCGAGACCAGCAAGAGACGTTGGAAAAAATCAGGCTGTTGAATATCGCAATTGCCGCAGATTGGCCAGTGACCGACCAGACCGGCGGCACCGATACGGCCTCCACTGGCAGCACGCAGGAGGGGGAGGCATCACTAAAACCAGATGAATCAACAGGCATGATTGCAACTCTGCCTTGTGCATCTCCAATTACGGACCCATTCGAACCCCACAAGGATGACGAACAACCAACAGGCCACCAAACGAAACGGCCAGAGAAAGAGAAAAACGCCTACCGGAATGGGCAAAAGAGTAATTTTGTTCGCTAGGCAAAAAAGGCACTATTCAGAGGGTTGCAAGCAGGGAAGATGTTTCCCGCCAAAGGATAACAAGGCTCTTGGAAAATTTCGCTGAAGGTAGGGATTTTTTAAACGCTCTCAAACATGCCTAAAAATGCAACCCCGATGCACCCCCCCGACCCAAAAAATGCAACCCCCTTTTTTGTTGCTTTTTTAAAATAAACTGGACTTTAGAGTTTCAGCAGGGAGGCGCAGAACGATGAGCCACGTCCCGCACGGAGCACAGTCTGCGTCTACATTTCAATAATCAAGCGTTGGGCGTGTGGAGGCGGTACTCTGGAAACAGGATCCACCCTGATTCCAGGAGTACCGCCATGGACAGCAAAGGATGTAGCCCCATCCTCCAGGGCAAACATCATCATGCAGGGAGGGAAAAACGCCAAGTGTTGCGTTTATGCAACAGTGCTGCGGGTGATCATCTCATGTCGGGGGAGGGGGCTTTTCTCTGGAGGGATGGTTGCCGGGTGGAGTGGTGGGCCATGTTGGAAAGGAACCCACGGTGAACCCGCAACATCCAAGGCACCCGATGAGGGGGGAGAAATCACCCTCATTCAAGGGTAGTCAAAAGCAAAAGGAACCCATAGAGGAACCCAAAAACACTGAAAACAAAAACGGCCACCTTGAGAGTGACCGTAACTGTTTGATTCTATTGGTAGCGAGGGGGGGACTTGAACCCCCGACCTACGGATTATGAATCCGTCGCTCTAACCGACTGAGCTACCTCGCCATGAGGACGACGACAGGCATTCTAGCGTCACAAAATGCGTTGTCAAGAGTTGGAACCATTTTTTAACCCAAAACCTGCTATCGGCCATGGTCGGACGCGACCCACTCCTTGATGACGGGAACCGCTAGGCCAAGCTTGGCCACCCGGGCACTGATCTCCTTCGCCCTGTACTTGGTGGAAAAGGGGCCTACATAAATCTTGCGCACCGTGCGCTCTGCCTCGATCTTGACCAGACGTACCGTACTGATCCCCAGCGACTTGGCCCGCTCCAACTCCTGCAGGGCCTCCCCCAGCGAAAAGCTCTGACTCAGGGAGATGATAAACCCCTCCCAGGTCTCCTCCGCTTTGGCCGTAATCCCCGCTGCTTTCAATTGAGCCTCGGCCTGCTTGGCCGCAGCCCGGCTGTCAAACGGTCCGGCCTGAACATCGTTGAGAGGAACCAACTCCTGGATCGACTCCTCCCAGGGCTCCAGACCACTCTTCCGCAACCGGTCCATCGCAACATTGATCCCCAGATCAAGAAACGTGCCCGCATGGACAATATACCCCGCCTTGTTGGCAGGCTTTTCCGGTTTAGCCTCCTTCTTGGCGGGCTCCACAGCCGGCGTTGCGACCTTTTCCTCCGGCGGCGGTGGCGTCACGACCGCAACGGCCGTGGAGGGATCCGGCAAGGCAAGCCGCTTCCCCGGCATCGGCGAACCCCGCCAAATATCCTCCAGACTGGTCGAAGGCATAAAGACGAATATCACCAAGCCGATCCCCGCCAATAGCACACAAAGGATATGGGGCACAAACCTGGAAATCATGGCAACGATCGGAGGCAAGGGACACTCCTAACAATTACGTTCGTACAACAGTTGCAAACCGGTCAACGTCAAATACTCATCCACCAACTCGATACATGCACTCTCCCCGGAAATCAATCGCGCCAATCCCCCCGTGGCAATCACCCGTACCTCGCCAAAGCCGGACTCCGCACTGATCCGCTTGACCAATCCATCCACCAACCCGACATAACCCCAGTACAACCCGGACTGCATGGAACCCACCGTATTGCGCCCAATGACACTCTGAGGGCGAACCAGATCAATGCTGGGCAACTGGGCCGTCTTCTCGGAGAGTACCTTGGTCGCCAACCCCAATCCAGGGGCAATGGCTCCACCCATATACTCCCCCCGGGGACTGACCAGATCAAACGTGGTCGCCGTCCCGAAATCCACCACAATGACCGACTGCTTGACCCGATCAAACGCCGCCACCGCATTGACAATCCGATCCGCACCCACCTCCCGGGGATTGTCACAACAGATCGGCATCCCGGTCTTGATGCCCGGACCCACCAGCAGCGGCGCAATGCGAAAATTGCGTTTTAACATCCGCACCAGAGCCGATTGAATGGGCGGCACAACACTCGCGATGATGGCACCCTTCACCTGATCCACTGCAATATGAGCCAATTGGAACAAATTTGCAATCAAGATACCATACTCATCTCCGGTTTGTTCAATACGGGTGGCAATGCGCCAGTGGTGCAGCAACTCCGAACCCGCGTCGCCGCCAGACTGCCCGGCACCGGCTCTGTGCTTGTAAACACCCAACACAATGTTGGTATTGCCAATATCAATGACCAGCAGCATGGTGGCTCTCACTCGTCTTCCGTAAAAAGGATATCGCCTGCAACAACGCGGGTCAGCGTGCCATCTGCCCGTTGTACCAGCAAACATCCCTCGTTGTCCAAGGCCAATGCTTGACCGGCAAAGCTTTCAGCGGCCATCCGCACCTGAACCGGGCGGCCCAACAAACGGGAAAAGGCCAGCCACTCCTCCCGCAACGGACCAAAGCCCTGCTGGCAAAAACGGCCATACCCACGCTCAAACTGTGCCAGCAGGTCGGCAAGAAAACGGGGCCGATCCACCATGCCCCGCAAAACATCCGCCAGATGAATCGCCTTGCCCCGCAGCTCGGGCGGCAACAGGGCATCGGTACCGTTCAGATTAATGCCAATGCCTACAACCACATACTGAACGCCCGAGGAGTCCATGCGGGCCTCCGTCAAGATACCAGCCAACTTGCGACCGTTCAAGAGCAGGTCGTTGGGCCATTTGATCTCCACCCCCGCCACCCCCATCCCGGTGACAGTGCGCGCCAGCACCAGACCGGTCAGCAGGGTCAACTGCGCCACCTCCCGGGGGGACAGGGCCGGACGCAGCACGATGGAACAGTAGAGGTTGACTCCCGCCGGAGAGGACCAGTGTCGTCCCAGCCGTCCCCGCCCCGCGGTCTGCTGATCCGCCACCACCACCGTTCCCTCCGGGGCCCCCGCCCGGGCCCACTGGGCCGCCTGCCGGTTGGTGGAGTCCAATACCGAAAAAAAATGGTACCGCTCCGGTCGAAAACGGTCCCCCGTCAACAGAGGGGCCATGACGGCAGCGGTGGGCTGCTGCCGCTCCGCTGCCGTCGCTTCCGCCGCCGTCACAAGGGAAGAGGCGGACAACGGTCAACTCTTGACCAAAAGCGACACATCCTTGCTGCCCGCGCTGTGGGTGATGGCACCCACCGAGATCAAATCCACCCCCGTCTCCGCCACCGCCCGCACATTGTCCAGGTTGACGGTGCCGCTGGCCTCCAGCAGGGCCTTGCCACCGGCAATGTCCACCGCCCGGCGCATGGTATCCAGATCCATGTTGTCCAGCAAAATGGCCTGGGCTCCGGCATTCAAAGCCTCGCGCACCTGATCCAGGGTTTCGCACTCGATCTGAATCCGATGCAGATGGCTCACACTCTCTTCCACCCGCTTGATGGCCTCGGTGACACTGCCTGCCAGGGCAATATGGTTTTCCTTGATCAAAACCCCATCGTCCAACCCCATGCGATGGTTGCGGCCACCGCCGATGCGGACCGCATATTTTTGCAACTGACGCAAACCGGGGGTGGTTTTGCGGGTGTCCACAATCTGGGCATTGGTGCCGGCAATCTGCTCCACATAACGCCGGGTCAGGGTGGCCACCGCCGAGAGGTTCTGAAAAAAGTTTAACGCCACCCGCTCCCCCGTCAATATGCCACGGGCTGGACCGGAAATGGTGCAGATGACATTGCCCGCCCGCACACCTCCCCCGTCCGGCGTCTCCGGCAACATGCGAATGCGACTGTCCAACAGGGAAAAAACCTCCGCCACCACAGGCAGCCCGCACACCACCAAATCTTCCCGGGCCACCAGCACCGCTTCGGCTTTCTGGCCAGCCTGCACAATGGAGTTGGTCGTAATATCGCCACGACCAATATCCTGGTATAAGGCACTCTTGATCGTCTCCGACCAGGGGCCAGACCATACAAAGTTCATGATGCCCTCCCGATGGTTTGGATGCGTTGCAAGGCGGCCTGGACGCCTTGGCGTTTTTCCTGCAACTCCAACTCTTTCTGCCGCTCTTTGGCGACTACCTCCGCCTTGGCATGGGCCAAAAAGTTGGGGTTGCTCAACTTGCCGCGTACCCGCTCCAGATCGCTCTCCAATCGGCCGATCTCTTTCTGTAAACGGGCCGCCTCCCCCTCCAGATCGATCACCCCCTGCAACGGAATAAACAGTTGAATCTGTGACAAAACCGCCGTGGCACATCCGGTCGGGGCACTCCCCTCCCAGGGCTGCCAGGCCTCCAGTCGTGCCAGCGGCAAAATGAGAGCCTGATGCTGTCGAAAATGCTGATCCAGAAAGGCGGCATCCCCGGCGACCAGCAGGGTCAACTTTTGCCCGGGGGGGATGCCGGTCTCGCTGCGCATGGTCCGCACCGCACCCACCACCTCCTGCACAAAGGCCAGCTGGGCCTCCACCGACCCATCCAGCCGATCCTCCTGCAGCTGGGGCCAGCGGGCCAACATCAGGGAGCCCGGAGGATCGCCGCAACCTGCCAGCGGGGCCACCTTTTGCCACAGCTCCTCGGTGATAAAGGGCATCAGGGGATGCAACAGACGCAACGCAGTCTCCAGCACCTGCAACATGGTCTGGCGGGCAGCAAGCTGCCCCCCCTCATCCCCCTCCTGACCATAGAGGAGCGGCTTGATCCACTCCAGATACCAGTCGCAAAAATCGCCCCACAAAAAATGGTAGAGGGTGGTGGCCGCTTCATCAAATCGATACTTGGCAAAGGCCCCATCGACACCGGCAATCGTTCGCTGCAACCGGGAGAGAATCCAGCGATCCGCGATACCATAGGGCAGTGCCGTCATCCCCTGACCGCAGTTTCGCCCCTCCGTGTTCATCAACACAAACCGTGCCGCATTCCACAACTTGTTGCAAAAATTGCGGTATCCCTCCATGCGACCCAGATCAAACTTGATGTCCCGCCCCTGGGTGGCCAGACTGGCCATGGTAAAGCGCAACGCATCGGTACCAAAGGCGGGGATGCCGTTGGGAAACTCTTTGCGGGTCGCGGCCTCAATGCGCTGGGCCAACTGGGGCTGCATCAAATCCCGGGTCCGCTTCTGAACCAGCTCTTCCAACTCGATACCATCGATCAAATCCAGCGGATCCAGCACATTGCCCTTGGACTTGCTCATCTTGTTGCCCTCACCATCCCGCACCAGGCCGGTGATGTAGACGGTTCGGAAGGGCACCTGACCGGTAAATTTTATACCCATCATGATCATCCGGGCAACCCAGAAAAAAATGATGTCAAAACCGGTTACCAGCACATCGGTCGGATAAAAGGCCGCCAACTCATCGGTCTGTTGTGGCCAACCCAGGGTGGAAAAGGGCCACAGGGCCGAGGAAAACCAGGTATCCAGCACGTCGGAATCCTGATGGAGGGGGGTCGCCTGACCATAGTGCAGTCGGGCCTGCTGATGGGCCTGCGCCTCGTCGTGGGCGACAAAAATATGGCCGTCGGGTCCATACCAGGCCGGAATGCGGTGACCCCACCAGATCTGCCGGGAGATGCACCAGTCCTGAATATGGTACATCCATTCAAAGTAGGTCTTTTTCCAGGCATCGGGCACAAAGGTGATCTGACCCTCCTCCACCGCCTGGATGGCCGCCGCCGCCAGCGGGGCCGTATGCACAAACCATTGATCGGTCAAATAGGGCTCCACCACCGCCTTGGAACGGTCCCCGCGGGGAATCATCAGCCGGTGCGGCACCACCTTGGCCACCAAACCCTGGGACTCCAGGTCGGCCAACACCTGTTTGCGGGCCACAAAACGGTCCAGGCCCCGATATGGAGGGGGCACGTTGTCGTTCAGGGTGGCATGGGGGGTGAAAATATTGATTTGCGGCAGCTGATGACGCCTGCCCATCTCATGGTCGTTAAAATCGTGGGCTGGGGTGATCTTGACACAGCCCGAACCAAACTCCGGCTTGACCGTCTCATCGGCGATCACCGGAATGTGACGCCCCGCCAGCGGCAATATGACCGATCGACCAATCAGATGCTGATAGCGTTCATCCTCCGGATGCACCGCCACCGCCACATCCCCCAACAGGGTTTCCGGGCGGGTGGTGGCGACAACGAGGGGCTCTCCCCCATCGACCAGGGGATAACGCAAATACCAGAGGGAACCCTCTTCCTCCTCCGCCACCACCTCCAGATCGGAAACCGCCGTATGCAACACCGGATCCCAGTTCACCAGGCGGCTGCCCCGATAGATCAACCCCTCCTGGTAGAGACGGACAAAGACCTCCGTCACCGCCCGGGAGAGTTGGGCATCCATGGTGAAGGCCTCCCGGTTCCAGTCGCAGGAGGCCCCCAGCCGGCGCAATTGATGGACAATCGTACCCCCGGAGTGGGCCTTCCAGCTCCAGACCCGCTCCAAAAAGGGGTCGCGGCCCAGATCCTGGCGTGTTTTGCCCTCGTTGGCCAACTGGCGTTCCACCACCATCTGGGTGGCAATACCCGCATGGTCGGTGCCCGTTTGCCACAGGGTATGCTCTCCGCGCATGCGCCGCTGCCGAATCAGGGCATCCATCAGGGTGTCTTGAAAGGCGTGTCCCATGTGCAGGGTGCCGGTCACATTGGGGGGAGGGATCATGATGCAGTACGAGGGGCGCGCCAACTTTTCCCCGGCGGCAAAATACCCTTCGCTCTCCCAATGGGCATACCAACGACGCTCCACACCCACCGGATCATAGCTTTTGGGCAGGGAAGGTTCGGCAAAATTCATCGCAAATCACCCACTGGATACCGGTTGTTGTTCCTCTTTGCCATCACTCCTCTGACTCCTCTGCGTCCTCTCCGGGTTGTCCCAGATTTTTAATACGTTCCAGCTCGGCACGAATGGCCTCTTCCAACAGTCCGGGTAAAATTTCCCGCAGGATCTGCTGGGCCATGTCGCCAATAATCCGGTCCACCCGTGCCCCATAGGCCTCTCGCAACAGGGCGGCCGTCACCGGCTGCGCCAAAGGTATCGGCTTGGCAACCGGTGGCACAGTGGACTCCTCTGGCATTTTTTCCGCCACAACTGGCTGCTCCGGCGCAGCCACGGCGGGTTCTTGCTCGCCTGCTGTGGTCACGACAATGGGCAGAGGCTCCCCCTCTGGAGCCGTGGCCGCCGGGGTTGTCGCCGGTGGTTCGGTTTCAACCATGATGGTTGTCGCCGGTGGTTCGGTCTCGACCGTGGCAGTTGTCGCCGGTGGTTCGGTTTCGACCGTGGCGGTTGTCACGGGTGGTTCAGTCTCGACCGTAGCGGTCGTGGCCGGTGGCTCGGTTTCGACCGTAGCGGTTGTCGCCGGTGGTTCGGTTTCGACCATGATGGTTGTCGCCGGTGGTTCAGTCTCGACCGTGGTGGTTGTCACGGGTGGTTCGGTTTCGACCGTGGCAGTTGTGGCCGGTGGTTCAGTCTCGACCGTGGTGGTTGTCACGGGTGGTTCGGTTTCGACCGTGGCAGTTGTGGCCGGTGGTTCAGTCTCGACCGTAGCGGTCGTGGCCGGTGGTTCAGTCTCGACCGTGGCGGTTGTGGCCGGTGGTTCAGTCTCGACCGTGACGGTTGTGGCCGGTGGTTCAGTCTCAACTGTGACGGTTGTAGCGGGTGGTTCGGTTTCGATCGTAGCGGTTGTCGCTGGGGGCTCAGTCTCGACCGTAGCGGTTGTCGCTGGTGGTTCGGTTTCGACCGTAGCGGTTGTCGCCGGTGGTTCAGTCTCAACCGTGATGGTTGTGGCGGGTGGTTCGGTTTCAACCACGGCGGTTGTGGCGGGTGGTTCGCTTTCAAATGCGCTCCCCGCCGTCTCTACCCCCTCTGGTTCGGATATCTCTTCATCCTCCTGCGTGAAGCGTGCCGTTGGGACCGATTCATCGCTGGCTCTTTCAAAGCCGCGCAGGTCTATATAGGGCTCTTCCTCTGAAAAATCGGCATCCCCGTAGGCGGGTTGTTCCAGCGATTGCAGCAGCTCATGCTCCAGGCTGGCATCATCCTCAAACCCTTTCAGATGGGTCAATTCAAACTTTCGGGCTGTCTGAGGCTGCACCACGGCTGCAGAGGAGGCGGGAGGGGCTCCGAGCAACGCTTCACTCCCCTCATCCAACAACCCCTCCAGAGAGGCCAGAATCTCCTCCATGGAGGGGCCCTCTCCCATCAGATCACCAAATTCGCTGCTGCCTCCGTTATCTGCCCCGGCAAACTCATCTGCATGAGGATCGGAAAGATCGGATTCCTGTGACCATTTACGATCTTTTACTCTTTTATTGGCCATTTATTTTCCCGTTGGAGTCTATCTCGTGGTGTGTGGGGCTACCATCCCAAATACATGCGGATGGTATCCAGCATGACACGGATAAATCCACCGGCGGCAACAGCGGCTCCCGCCACGACCGGGCGGGAGAGAATCTCCTTGCCCCCCAGCTTGACCACCACGCGACCAACCGTCGCCCCGGCCGCCAATGGTGCAACCAGCGGTTCGTCATAGACCAGACCAACCTCCAGGCCATTGCGCTCCTTGCGCGGCACCGTCACGAACAGTGCCTCATTGACAATGCCGTCCACATGGTCTGTCTGCCCCTTCCAGATGCGCAGATTGCGCACCACCGCTTTGGCCTCGAACAGACGAACGGTCTCAAACATGCGGTTGCCATAGCGCAGCAGGCGCAACGCCTCCTCTTCCCGGACCCGGCTGCTTTTGGCACCCATGATCACCGCCGCCAACCGCTGCCCATCCTTGTCGCTGGTGGCGATCAGGCAGTAGCCGGCATCTTTGGTATGTCCCGTCTTCAAACCGGTGATGGAGGGGTCGCGCCACAGCAGACGATTGCGGTTGTACTGGCGAATACCATTGAAAGAGTATTGTTTTTCCTGGGAAAAATGGGCATATTGCGGGAAATCCCGTTTGATCGCCTGTGCCAGCAAAAACATGTCTCTGGCAGAGGTCATATGATCTGGTGTCGGCATCCCGGAGGCGTTGTCAAAGTGGGTCTGGGTCATGCCCAACTTTTTGGCCTTGCGGTTCATCAGGTCGGCAAATCCCTCCTCGGAGCCTGCCAGATGTTCTGCCACCACCACACAGGCGTCGTTGCCGCTCTGGACCGCAATGCCCAGGACCAGATCTTCCACCCGGACCTGGTCCCCCACCTGCACAAAGGTTTTGGAGCCACTCATGCGCCAGGCCTTTTCGCTGACCGGCAGCTTCTGCTCCAGTTTCAGATCCCCGGCTGCCAACGCCTCGTAGACCAGGTAGAGGGTCATCACCTTGGTGAGGGAGGCCGGGTGCATCGGCGTCTGATCCTCCTGGGCAAATAAAATTGCCCCGGAATCGATGTCTCCCAGGATGGCAGAGGGGGCGTTGATCTCAAAGGGGCCTTTGTCCGTATCCCCCTTGGCCGACGCATCGACACTCTTGGCCGCTGTTTCTGTTGCCTTGGCCGTTTTTTTTGCTTTTTCCTGATCCACCGCCTCTGCCAGACCCAGTGTGGCAAGCAGGCAAACCGGTATCATCCATCCAATAAGTATTTTTCTGAACACGATATCCCAACCTGAATTCGGTTCCCCGTTTACTCGACGCCACGGCATCGAAGATTTGGTTTATAATCGCCGACAGGCGCACACACGCCTGGGGCACACACGCAATGATCAAACCGTTGTCTCAAGGCCCTGGATCACTCCCCTTTTCGAAAGGCCTCTGCCAGTTCCCGCACCACCATGGCAAAACGGCTGGAGCGGTTCCACTGGGTAATCACCTTGAAATTCCCGAATACCACATAATAGCGGGAACCCTGTTGCTCTTCCAGTCTGATTAATGCAGCGGGTTCATTTGGATCGGGTTTTTTATCTTGTGGAGAGAGGCTGACTCCCCGTTCCTGCCACGTCTGCCAGGGCTGCATCTCGTTGAGGGAGGGGGAAACCAGGCTGCTTAAATCCATATTTTTCTTTTTTTTCAGTTGAACCGCCAGTATACCATCCGGATCCCAGTGGTGGCCTGCCAGAAAGGAGGCGATAGAGGCGAGGACATCTGCGGGATTATTGAAAATGTCCCGTTTGCCATCGCCGCTGAAATCGACCGCATATTGTCGCAGGGTACTGGGCATCATCTGCATTTGGCCGATGGCACCGGCGAAGGAGCCTTTGATCTGGCGGGGATCCCAGCCCTCTTCCTGACACAGTTGGAGAAAGTGGCGCAGTTCGTCCCGGAAAAAGTTGGCGCGACGGGGATACTCCGTGGCCAGGGTATAGAGGGAGCGCAATATGGAAAATCCGCCTGCACTGCGGCCAAAATCGCTCTCCACCCCCCAGAGGGCGACCACCACCTCCGCCGGGACATGGTATTGCTCTTGAATCTGTTGCAGCAGGGTCCGGTGGGTACGCATCAACTGGTGGCCCCGCTGGATGCGCCGTTGGTTGATAAAATTTTTCCGATACAGATAATAGGGCTTGGCCTCTGCCTGATTGTCCATCAGGCGTACCACCCGCGGGTCCGGTGTCAGCGGTGCCAACAGGGTGTTGAGCCAACCCTCTTCAAAGGTGCCCTGGGCCACCCACTCCGCCAACCAGGGCTGGCTGACTGTTGGGTCGGTGCTGTTGGCGGCGAGTGCGTAAGGGCTGCAAAAAATGGCCAACAGGAGACCCACCCCACTGCCCAGGAGCAGATGGCGAAGTGGGAGCGTTCTTTTTCTGACTTGCTTCACGCGACGACTGAGTCCATTTTGAAGCGTGTTGTCAATCATGGCAACCCCAATTGTTCAGAGTCAGAATGGCAGAGGATGGGCTATCGGACAAGGTATCTCCCGCCCGCAGGGAGTTGAGCATCTCCCGGCTGTGGTACCTATGATACAGGATATGCTCCAGAAACAAAGCGGATTTCTCACATTTCCGCCCCCTAAAGATACTCGATACACTTTTTTTCGGAAAGAGTTTTGTTGCAATGCATAGTCAATCCTCGGTTGCCCAGCCCCTGAAGCAGCGTTTGCGTCATATTTTGCCCTATTATCGACAGAACTGGTGGGCGTTTTTGTTGGGTTTTTTATTGCTGGTGGCCACCAGTGCCACGGCCGCCCTGATTCCCTACCTGATGAAGCTGGCGACCGAGGCCCTCTCTGATCCGGCTGGCAATGGTGATTTGTCCATTTTTGTTTTCGCCTTGATTCTGGTCGCCTTGTTGAACGCGCTGTTCCGTATTCGTTCCCGCACCCATATTTTTGCCATTGGTCGTCAGGTGGAGTATGCGTTGCGCAAGGCCTATCATGCCAAGCTGCTTGCTCTGGATGCCGACTTTTTCAACCAGGAAAAGACCGGGGATCTGGTTTCGCGGGGCAACAATGATGTGTTGGCGGTGCGCATGTTTATTGGTCCGGGTTTTTTGCAGGTTGCCAATACGGCGATGGTCTATGCGGTCACCTTGCCGGTCATGATTGCCTTGAACCCCACCTTGACCCTGCTGGCGTTGCTGCCTTTCCCGTTGATCTTGGGGATTACCCGTTTGTTGACCAACCGGTTGTATCGATTGAGCCGGGCGGTTGCCCACCGTTTTGGGCTGTTTTCCGCCTTTGTGCAGGAGTCGGTGGCGGGGGTGGCGGTGGTGCGGGCCCATGCCCGGGAGTTGGATTGGAACCAGCGGTTTGCCCATGAGTCGGAGGAGATCTATACCGCCCAGATGCGGCATACCCGTTTGCAGAGTCTGTTTGGTCCCATGGTGGTGCTGGCGGGGGGAGTAGGGGGGTGGATCATTTTGTGGGTGGGTGGGCAGGAGGTGATGGAGGGCCAGCTGACCGTTGGGGATTTTGTGGCATTTTTCGGCTATTTGGCCATTCTGGTCTGGCCGACGGTGGGGTTTGGCTGGATTTTGACCGTCTTGCAGCGGGGGTTGGCGGCCCTGGAGCGCATCAGCCAGGTGCTGGACACCGAACCGTTTATGTTGCTTCCCCCTGCGGAGGCGGGGCCTGTCTCTGCTTTCCATCCTCTCCCTGCCCGGCGGGGGGGGATTGTGATCCGGAATTTGCATTTTGCCTATTCAGAGCCGGTGTTGAAGGGGGTGAGTCTGACAATTCCGGCGGGCTCTTTTATCGGCCTGGCCGGTCGGATCGGTTCGGGCAAGAGTACGCTGCTCAACTGTCTGGCCCGTCTGTATCCGGTCGCGCCGGCGGCAATCCTGTTGGATGGGCGGGACATCATGTCCCTGCCCGAGTGGGAGTTGCGCCAGATGGTGGCGATGGCGCAGCAGGAAAGTTTTCTTTTTTCCGCCACCATTCGGGAAAATTTGCTGCTGGGGCGAACCGATTGCAGCGAGGAGAGGCTTTGGGAAGCGGCCCATCTGGCGGCCTTTGCCGATGAGATTCGCCAATTTCCCAAGCAGATGGACAGCCTGGTGGGAGAGCGGGGGATCACCCTTTCCGGTGGTCAGCGGCAGCGGCTGGCGTTGGCGCGGGCGTTGCTCATGGAGCCGGAGCTGCTGTTATTGGATGATATTTTTTCCAGCGTCGATGCCCGGACGGAGGCGACCATTCTGGACAATCTGCATCGGATCATGGGCCAGGCGCGTGAGGGTGGCGGTGGGGTGGGGCGCACCACCCTGATGGTGTGTCATCGCACGGCCGCCTTGCACCGGGCTGATCGGATTTATCTGCTGGAGAGAGGCGAGATCGTTGCCCACGGCACCCATGGAGAGTTGATGGAAAACAGTATTTTATACCATAGTTTGCACCAGCAGATGGCCCGCCACGAAGCGTTGGAGTCCCTGCAATGATGCCCCCTGTCATGGCCGAAACCGAGGAGACGCGAGACGGCAATTTTTTTGATGCCGCTCCCTATCGTCTGTTGTGGCGTTTTTTTCGCTATGCGCGCCCCTATCGGGCCTGGGTTATCCTGGCCCTTTGTCTGTTGCCTCTCAGCACCCTGTTGCAGTTGTGGCAGCCTTTGTTGATTCAGCAGGCGGTGGATCAGCATTTGATTCCCGGCAAGCCGGAGGGGTTTGCCGGGTTGTTGTTTTTGTTTGTCTGTTTGATTATCGGGCAATTTGTGGTTGGTTATGTTCAGACTGCCATCAACACGTTGTTGGGGCAGCGGGTGGTGCGGGACATGCGGCGGGAGCTGTTTGCCCATCTGTTGAGTATGGATGCCGGCTTTTTTGCCCGCAACGCATCGGGACGGTTGACCAATCGGATCACCAATGACACCGAGGCGGTCAGTCAGATGGTCAGTGCGGGTATGATCAATCTGGTGGGGGATCTGTTGTTGTTGTTGGGGGTGGCGGGCAGCATGCTGTTTCTCTCCGCCAGGCTTTCGTTGGTGACGCTGGTTGCCATGCCTGTCATTGTGCTGGGAACAATGTTGATCACGCAAAAAATGCGGACGACCCAACGGGAGGGGCGTTTGTTGCAGGCTCGCATGGCGGGTCATTTGACCGAGGAGGTGGAGGGGCGGGAGACGGTGCGGCTGTTTCACTGCCAGGAAAAAAATCGGGCCACCTTTGACCGGATGAATCGGGACTATCTGGGCACGGCGTTGAAGAGCAACTTTTACGAGGCGTTTCAGTTCAGTTTTATCGATACCACCTCGACCTTGGTGGTGGCGTTATTGTTTTTGTATGGGGGGGCGATTCGGGTGGAGTCCGGGATCACCATTGGGGTGATTGTGGCGTTTATTGATTATATTCGGCGTCTTTTTTTTCCGATTCGGGAAATTTCCGGCAAGTTTACCACCATGCAGTCGGCCATTACGGCGTTGGAGCGTATTTTTGCATTGTTGGACACGCCGACGGCGATTGCGGATCTGCCGCAGCCGCGTCTGCTTGCCCAGCCGGTGCGGGGGGAGATTGGGTTTCAGGGGGTTCATTTCGGGTATGGGGAGGTGCCGGTATTGCGGGGGATCGATCTGCATATCAAGCCGGGTGAGCGGGTGGCGGTGGTGGGGCCGACGGGGGCGGGCAAAAGCACTCTGATCAAGCTGCTCAATCGCACGTATGAGCCGCAGCGGGGTCGGATTGCGATTGACGGGGTTGCCATTGATCAGTTGCCGTTGGCGGTTTTGCGGCGCATGGTGGGGATGGTGCAGCAGGAGACCTTTCTGTTTGCGGGTTCCATTGCCGACAATATCAGTCTGGGGGATCCGTCGATCGGTTTGGAGCGGGTGCGGCAGGCGGCGGTGGAGACGGGGGCGATGGCTTTTATTGAGCCCTTGCCGCAGGGGTTGCAGACCCAGTTGTCGGAGCGGGGCACCAATTTGTCGGCGGGGCAGCGGCAATTGTTGGGGATTACGCGGGTGTTGGCTTTCAGTCCGACCATTCTGGTGATGGATGAGGCGACCAGTTCGGTGGACACGTTGAGTGAGCGGTTGATTCAGGAGGCGGTGGAGCGGTTGTTGGACCGGCGGACGGCGGTAATCATTGCCCATCGACTCAGCACCATTTTGCATGCCGATCGGATTCTGGTGTTGTCGGCCGGGCGTATTGTTGAGGAGGGGCGGCATGAGGTATTGTTGCAGCGGGGTGGTCTCTATGCCCGGTTGTATGCTTTGCAGTTCCAGGAAAAATAGGGCGGTTGTGCCACTGCGTTGTCATGGATTGCAGAGATCTGGGGACCGTCACGGTTCCCGGTTACCCATGCTTTTCTTAATCTTTTAAAACAATTGCAGGGGTCCGGGGAGCGTCACGCTCCCCGGTGGGGTGCAGGGGCAAAGCCCCTGCATGTACGGGCGCGCTTTCCCAAAAGCCCATTTGCGCAGCAAATGGGCGCAGCGCGCCCAAAACGCCCCGCAGGGGCACTCCTGGAGGGCGGCAGCCCGACCGAGAGCGGGCCAAATTGGGCATGGCTTGGAAAAAAAAACCGTTCCTGGCCTTGTATCAGAAAAAAAACTGAATCTCCGAACCTTCTGCTCTCTTATCCAAACATTTTCCATAACATAACCGTGCGAGTCGGGCTGCCGCCCTCCCAAGGTCGCCCCTGCGGGGCGGCTTTGGGCGCGTTGCGCCCATTTTCTGCGAAAATGGGCTTTGGGAAAACGCGCCATTCATGCAGGGGCTTCGCCCCTGCACCCCACCGGGGAGCGTGACGCTCCCCGGACCCCTGCAATTGTTTAAAAGAAGACCGCAATCATGTTAGCGCAAATGGGCGCAGCGCGCCCAAAACGCCCCGCAGGGGCACTCCTGGAGGGCGGCAGCCCGACCGAGAACTGGCCAGATACAAAAGGTTCGGGTGAAAACCCTGGCTAAATCCTGGACCGGTTTTTCTCCTTCTCATAAGACGTGGCATGATAATGAGCCATTTTATCGGTACGCTGCTCGATAAAAGTTTGCAAATCCCCTGACCGCAATGCTGCCAGCATTTTTGCATCGATAAAGTGCATCTGCAACTCAATATCGGGCAAATTTTCTGTTCCCAGCAGACGATTCCGAAGTGCTGCTTTTGTATTGGGATCAATCAAAAAGCTGTTTCCCGCACTTTGCATCTGCTGCTTCAGGGCAGGTGCAGCTCCGGGAGGCGCAGAAAAAAGCCGTACCAATGCCGCTCGTCCATACATCTCAAGCACTTTCAGAGTGTTGGTCTGGTCGTCATTTGCATCAAACAATACTTTTCTTGTGGCCCACAGAAGAACAAAGAGGCAAGCCCTCGGCGAACGGAAGTCAAAACGTTTGGGGAGCCCCCGTCCAGGAGTCCACTCCCTGTCATCAAACGATTTCAGTGCTTCGTGTTCGGACCTGATCTGCCAGTAGGAGGCGGTTGAAAAAACTTCCGACCAGCTGGTACGCCAAAACCATCGAATAAACTTGACCTTGTCGTCGGCAGAGACCTGTTCGCCACGTTGTGCCAACTCGACCGCCAGGAGTACCAACTGAAAGGGATAATAGGGCAACAGTTCCCGACGGACCACCCCCGCCTGTTCGGCAAGCAGGGCTATGGCCTGTTGAATGCCTGCACCAGCCCGATCCAACAGAGCCGGATGTTCCTTGAGTGCTGCCACCAGTTCTGTTTGTCCCGCTCTGGTTATGTCCAACTTGACGAGACCTTTGCAGACCTTCAAGAACAGGGACTCCTCAATATCGCGCCATCCAAGGGGTAACGCTTCCCTCAAGGTGTCTATTCGCTCCCGCAGGTCAAACTGTTCGTTCCAAGTCAAGGCGGCTACCAAATGGGCCTCACTCATGACGGTACCAAGAGTGTTGATGCGTTGGAAAGTTGCTGCGGCCAGTTCCAATCGATCAGTCACCATGACCACAATCGGAATTCGGAACTGCTGAAAGCTGTAGGCAAGTTGATCCGCCCTTTTTTCCCACTCTTCGATGTTCTCTTCCGTCCAGGGACCGATTTCCCCTGCCCAGAGTGTTCTGAGCTCACGCAGACGTTTGTTTACAAGCCGACCATCCAACAGAGTCCATAAAGGCAGCAAAGGTCGATTGGCACGCCTGGCTACGCCCCTGTCTGGAAAGATAAATTCCTCTTCTTCGAGGTCGTATTGAACATCCCAGTCAATGCTGTCGTCATCATCCGGTTGATCTTCCCGGGGCGGTTGCGAGGGGTTTAGAAGCAGGCCAAGCAGGGAGGAGATTCGTTGGTGGCCATCCAGAATATATTGCCAACCTGTGGTTGGGGGCGTCTCCGCAATGGGGGGAATGGTGTGTGGACCAACAGTGGGAAAGGAGGCCAGACTGAATTTGCTTGTTCGCCAGATCAAAAGGCTGCCAACCGGCATATTGTCACGGATGGAACGCAGCAATTCCAGTCGTTGCTCATCGGTCCAAACAAAAGGACGTTGAAAGCGTGGCACACGGATATGGCCACGCTGGACATCCTCCAGCAGACTTTTCAAACCTGGGTTCAAGTTTTCGGAAGCGAGGGCGGTCAGCGTTTCAGACATGATGACCTCAACACTACAGCAGCCGCATCAATTGGGGCAAATTTTGCTCGGCCTCTTGGCGTGCCTCGCTGTCCCAATCAAATTCATTTTGGGCTGTCGACTGATAATGATTTGCCAGAGAGTTGGAAAAGCCTTTGGATAGTGCCGCACGATCTGCCGGTTCAACCGCATCATACAGATCCCGGCACCGATGCCCGTTTTCGCCGGGGGCGTCGCCATTAAACCCTTTTTTCATGTTAAAATACCACCTGCCGGCCTGACTGAGACGAAAAAACGCCTCCACTGCACCGGGTGGCACGTTGTTTGTCATCCGGGAAATATACTCTCTTGGCATGTAAGACTCGATAAACCGACGTTTCAGCATCCAATACCTTCCTGCCATCATGTTCTGTGCCACGCGCTCTATCTCACGTCCCTCGCACGACTCTTTGCCGCTGGGGTCCCAATCGGGTTTCAGTTCATCGGGGTGGCGTCGGTCACTGTCAAACAGTGCGAAGGTTCGGAGTGCCTTGTGCGTTGCAGACAAACGGTTGGTTAATTGCTGTTTTAATGTACTGCCACCCCCGTGCAGGGGCGTGGCCCAACCCCTTTTGGCGGCATCTTGCAGCCGTTCACGTTCTGATGGACGCATGATGCCGAGCAGAAAATGCCAATCATTCTGGTTGTTCTCCAGAAATATGCCAAGCGGTTCCTCAAGAAGTTGCAACGCCTCCCCCAACGGCAACACGGCTATGGGATCCTGCCATACAGGCGTTGTGATGGCTGTGACCCGGACAGTTGCACAGTTGGCGGGTAGTCTGGTTGCCGTTCGTGTGGCATTGGCAATGCAACGGCGATAAATGTCAGCCACCTTTTGGCTGAAGGTGGCTTGGAGGTAGTTCTCCAATGCCTCTGGTGGGTCAAAGACAAGCGTGTGGCGTTCGTGTCCGAACGAGAGTAGTCTGTTGATCTGGAGGATCTCATCCTCTGTTGGTCTGGAAAGCAGTATGCTATCGACAATCACCCGCATGATGGTTCTTCTTTGAGCTGTATGGCCATCAGTTTACGGCCAAGTTGCACCGCTTCATCAAAGGCCCCCATGAGAGCGGTTGCGGTTGGTTGCCCATGGGAATCAAAGTCAATGGGAGTCGCGTCACTGGTTCCATCCGGACGGGATTCCACCCAGTATACCCGTACCATCCCGGGTGCGATTTTTCCCTCTGCAATGGCGAGTTGCACACTCATCAGCAAAATTTCGGAGTGTGTTTCGAGCAGAATGGTGGGTTTTGATGCTGCCGTGGCGGATGCTACCAACAGGTCGGCCAGTACGGTTTGGGCACGGGTATGCAGATGCAGCTCCGGTTGTTCCAGACAGAGCAGGCGCGGACCACCGAGACGCGCAGCGGCCAGGGCGACCAGGACCGGCAAGACTTGTGCGTAGCCTTCCCCCGTGTCGCACAGGTTGACGGCAACTTGCAAGCTTTGCCGTGGGCTCAACAAAACACGCCAGCCACCGGTGATGGGATTATCCAGGCTGAGATGTTCGCCCAGGGCTTGGAAAAAACGTCGAGTCTCCTCCAACAAAGGATTTTCCGTACTCCGAAGCTGTGCCTGGATGAGATGTTCCACCGCATCATGACCATCCGAAGAGAGTACGGGGCGTGCCGTGCCACTGGACAAAACAATGCGGGATGGGCGTGCACGTACGCCACTGATCCATTGAACCTGGCTGGCGATTTGGTTCAGACCGTTTTTCAGTGTCTGGAACGGTTGCTGTGTGTTGCTGTCTGTCGCAATGGAGGGAATGAGGCCATGCCATTCTTCCTCTTCTTTCTCCGTGGAAATAAACGTCGTTGAGACTGTTCCGGCACGTATTTCCAGTGACTGTATGGCTTGCCAGCCTCCACCCAGTTCGCCCCGTATTTTCCACTCTGCCTTGAGAGGTGTCTGCTGCCAGTGCAGTGCGAAGCGCAGCAGGTCACGTTTGGTTGATTTACAGACCAACTCAGCCCAGGTGGCCTGCCGCCCCACCTCACCCGCCAGACAGATGGGTGGGGTGATGCCTCGGATGGATTCTGATAACAGGGGTAAAAAACGCACGAGGGCACTCTTGCCACCACTGTTCCAGCCAAAAAAAAGGGTGAGTGGGCGCAAATCAATATCCTGCCGCCGAGCAAAGGCCCGATAGTTTTCCACTGAAAACGAGGTTAACTGCATAGGATTTCCCATTCAACTGGACCGTTTGCGCTAGGTTTGGCCGTGATTTCCCACGTTTTTTCTAATCTTTTCAAACTATTGCAGGGGCCTGGGGACCGTCACGGTCCCCAGTGGGGTGCAGGGGCAAAGCCCCTGCATGTACGGGCGCGCTTTCCCAAAAGCCCATTTGCGCAGCAAATGGGCGCAGCGCGCCCAAAACGCCCCGCAGGGGCACTGCTGGAGGGCGGCAGC
>PEAG01000154.1 GCA_002753505.1 Magnetococcales bacterium HCHbin5
GCGCGCTGCGCCCATTTGCTGCGCAAATGGGCTTTTGGGAAAGCGCGCCCGTTACATGCAGGGGCTTTGCCCCTGCACCCCACTGGGGACCGTGACGGTCCCCAGACCCCTGCAATAGTTTGGAAAGATTAACAGAATAAAGGGTATGGTCATCATGTTAGCGCATATGGGGCGTTGCCCCTGTACCCCACTGGGGAGCGTGACGGTCCCCAGACCTCTGCAATTGTTTAAAGGCGCAACATCGGCAGACTACCAGGGAGTTGCATGACCATTTCATGAACGGCTCAGGAACGATACAATATATTCGCGCGCAAGTGCTGGAAAACCGGCTGTTGACCGATGGGTTGTGGTTTTTGCGTCTGCGGGCTGCGGGCCTGGAAGGGGCCTTGCCGGGGCAATTTGTCCAGTTGAACTGCGGCAGGGATTTGACCGTGCCGCGACCTTTTTCCATCCTGGATACCCACCCGGCCAACCAGACCATCGATATTTTGTATCGGTTGGTCGGGGAGGGAACAGAGCGGATGACCACTTGGCAGAAAGGTTTTGAGACCCCCCTGTTGGGGCCTGTCGGGAGACCGTTCAGCGAACCGGCCAACGGCGCGAAGGCCCTGCTGGTGGCGGGGGGGGTGGGCCTGGCCCCGCTGGATTTTCTGGCACGCCGCTTGGCTTCGCAAGGGGTTGCCACCACGCTGCTGTGGGGGATTGAGTCTGATTCTCCATTTCCGGTGGAGCTTGACCCGGGCCGGGCCGGGTTGGGGGAGGGGTATGCGGTGCGCCACCTGCAGAGTCACGGGATTGTCAGCCGGCTGGCTTCGCTGACCTCCAGAGCCGGTTTTTTCCAGGGTTATGTGACGGAGTTGGCTGCACACTGTTTGCAACAGTGGAGCCCGGAGGAGCGGGCGGCCGGGATGCTTTACAGCTGTGGTCCGCTACCCATGATGGCAGCGTTAGCTCAACTGGCGAACCGTTTTGGCATGCGGGGAGAGGCATCGCTGGAGGCGCGCATGGCCTGTGGTTTTGGGGTTTGCGTGGGGTGCGTGGTCTGGATAGGGGATGCGGAAACGGGTTATTATCTGCGGGTTTGCGTGGATGGACCGGTTTTCGGGCTGGATCAGGTGGATTGGAGCAAAAGTTGTTGATGCGAAGCAAAAAATGGAAAAGAAAGCGAGGATATGGGGCAGGGTGGAATCAGATACTGTTCAATTTTCATGATTTTAATCATATGACTATATAGGGAGCATTTGCCATGCAGACCGAATCACCCGATATTCTTTCCATCCGCAATGTTGCCCTGCTGGCCCACGGCGGGGGGGGCAAAACCACCTTGGCGGAGGCGTTGTTGTTCAATGGCCAGGCCATTGATCGCCGTGGGGAGGTGGGGACGGGGACGGCGGTGATGAGTACCGAGGCGGAAGAGCTGGAGCGTGGGATCACCATTACCCCCCATGTGGGATATTGCAGCTGGCGCAACCACTGGTTCAACCTGGTGGATACCCCTGGATACGTGGATTTTTTGGAGTCCACCCGCAGCGTGATGCAGGTGGTGGGCGGGGCGGTGATGATTATTTCCGGCCAGTTGGGGGTCAAGCCGGAAAACATGCGCCTGTGGTCCATGGCCGAAGAGGCGCAGGTGGCCATGATCGGCTTTATCAACAAGTTGGACAAGCCCCGTACCGATTTTATCCGCGTTCTGGGAGACATTGAACAGAGCTTGAAGGTGACCGCCTTGCCGTTGACCATTCCCATCGGGGTGGGGGAGGCGTTTGCGGGCATTATCGATCTGATTCCCATGACGGCCTGGTCAGCCAAAAATGGCCAGTTCACCCAGATTGATTTTCCGGAATCGGTGCGGGCTGACGCCCTGCACTACCGCACCCGATTGGTGGAACAGGTGGTGGAAGCTGACGACCAACTGCTGGAAAAATACCTGGAATCGGGGGAGGAACCGGACGAGGCAACGCTGCATGCAGGTCTGCGCAAAGCGGTGCATGAGCGGCGACTCTTTCTGCTTTTTTGCGGTTCCGGGTTGGCCAATATTGGCGTGCGCGCTTTGGCCAACGGGATTGTCTATTACCTGCCCAATCCGGTGGAAAAGGCAGACATCAAGTCGCTGGTGGGGGAACATCCCGATCAACCCGGCGAGCAGATCAGCCGTTTTCCGCTGGTGACCGATCCTTTTTCCGCCGTCGTGTTCAAGACCACCATCGACCCGTTTGCGGGTAAATTGTCGATTATACGTGTTTTTTCTGGTCGTATCGAGACGGATCAGCCCTTTTACAACAGTGATCGCAAGATCAAGGAGCGGGGAGGGCGACTGTTTCGACTGCAAGGCAAAGAGATGCGTGCGGTCAGTCAGTTGCAGGTGGGTGAGATTGGTGCCATCGCCAAACTGGAGGAGACCCGCAGCGGTGATACCCTGTGTGCTGTGGAGCAGCCCATCCACTACCAGCGGGTTTGTTTTCAGGAGCCTGTTCTGAGTTTTGCGGTGGAGGCGGATAGCCAACAGGAGGATCGGGTGGCGATCGGATTGAGCAAATTGACCGAGGAGGATCCCACCCTGCAATTTTTCCGGGATGGGGAGACCCATGAGATGATCCTGGCGGGGATGGGGCAGACCCATCTGCGGGTGACGCTGGACCGTCTGAAGCGCAAGTTTGGGGTGACAGCCACGTTGAAGATGCCCAAGGTGCCTTATCGGGAGAGCATCAGTCGTCCGGTTCGGGTGCAGGGGCGGTTAAAAAAGCAGAGTGGCGGGCGGGGTCAGTTTGGCGATTGCTGGTTGGAGGTGGAGCCGTTGCCACGGGGGGGTGGCTACCATTTTGAAGATCGCATTGTCGGGGGTGCCATTCCACGACAATATATTCCGTCGGTGGAGAAGGGTATCCAGGAGGAGTTGGGCAAGGGCCTGCTGGGGGGCTATCCGGTGGTGGATGTCAAGGTGGTATTGGTGGATGGCTCTTTTCATCCGGTGGACTCTTCCGACAACGCTTTCCGGGCGGCGGGTGGGATAGGGTTTCGCAAGGCGATGGAGGAGGGGGGGGCGATCCTGCTGGAGCCTATCATGACCATGGAGATCACGGTACCTGATGATGTGTTGGGGGATGTGATCGGCGACCTGAACAGTCGTCGTGGCCGGATCACCGGCGTCACCCCCCGGGTGAACAACCAGAGCATTCTGGCTGAGACACCGATGGCGGAGGTATTGGATTATGGTAATGTACTCAATGCGATCACCTCTGGACGCGGGCTCTACACCATGCGGGTGACGGGCTATCAGGAGGTACCCAGCCATATTTCCCGACAGGTGCTGGCGAAAAAAACTGACTCAAAATAATTTTTTTGTGCGACGCACAAAAAGAGCTTGACTCACAGGGAAAAATAGCCGATTAACTTATATATAAGGAGAGCAATTTTAACGGCAGTCAACGGTGAGAGCCATGTTCAGCATCAGCAGTCCTGAGTTGCTTTATTTTTATCATCGAGTGGAAAAGCCTGTGCCGCGTCAGGTGGTTGAGCCCAGTATGGGGGTGCGCAGTCGGACCGCCGACCGCTCTTCCCAGGAGGGTCGCCATCAGCCGGACGGGGAAAAAACCGATTTTTCGGCGGTCTTTTCCAAGGTGTTGAATAGCAGCCAGGGTTAGCTTACGGTACATAGGGATTGGGGGTTTTTGAGCCCCTGCGGCTGGTGCAGTGATTTTGCACCGGATGCAGGGGCTTTTTTGTGGCCGTTCCTGTTGTTTAAGCCTGTATTGTTATTATATTTCATGTAGTTATATCGTTTGTGTTCTCCATGCTTTTCTTGATCTTTTAAAACAATTGCAGGGGTCCGGGGACCGTCACGGTCCCCGGTGGGGTGCAGGGGCAAAGCCCCTGCTGAATTGCGCGTTTTCCCAAAGCAAATTTTCGCAGAAAATTTGCGCAACGCGCCCAAAACCTGCCCCGCAGGGGCAGACTCCTGGAGGGCGGCAGCCCGACTGAGAGCGGGCAAAACAGGGGATGGCTTGGAAAAAAAACCGTTCCCGGCCTTGTATCAAACGAAAAGCGGAATATCCGAAGGTTCTGGTTTTTTTATCCAAATATTTTCCACGACATAACCGTGCGGGTCGGGCTGCCGCCCTCCCAAGGTCGCCCCTGCGGGGCGGTTTTGGGCGCGTTGCGCCCATTTTCTGCGAAAATGGGCTTTGGGAAAACGCGCCGTTCAGCAGGGGCTTTGCCCCTGCA
>PEAG01000155.1 GCA_002753505.1 Magnetococcales bacterium HCHbin5
T
This sequence comes from Magnetococcales bacterium HCHbin5, assembly GCA_002753505.1. Classification (GTDB taxonomy): domain Bacteria; phylum Pseudomonadota; class Magnetococcia; order Magnetococcales; family Magnetaquicoccaceae; genus Magnetaquicoccus. Next base: position 2 of record PEAG01000155.1, read on the forward strand.
AACGGGCGCGCTTTCACAGAAGCCCATTTGCGCAGCAAATGGGCGCAGCGCGCCCAAAACGCCCCGCAGGGGCACTCCTGGAGGGCGGCAGCCCGACCGAGAGCTGGCCAAGTAGTAATGGCTTGGGAAAAAAACCATGCCTGGCCTTGTACCAAAAAAAATCCGAATATCCGGGCGTTCTGGTTTCTTATCCAAGCACTTTCAACAACATGACCGTGCGAGTCGGGCTGCCGCCCTCCCAAGGTCGCCCCTGCGGGGCGGTTTTGGGCGCGTTGCGCCAATTTTCTGCGAAAATTGGCTTTGGGAAAACGCGCCATTCAGCAGGGGCTCCGCCCCTGCACCCCGCCGGGGAGCGTGACGCTCCCCGGACCCCTGCAATCATTTAAAAGAAGATCGCAATCATGTGAGCGCATATAGGGCTTAAGCCCCTGCACCCCGCCGGGGAGCGTGACGCTCCCCGGACCCCTGCAATCGTTTAAAAGAAGACCGCAACCATGCGAGCGCATATAGGGCTTAAGCCCCTGCACCCCGCCGGGGAGCGTGACGCTCCCCGGACCCCTGCAATTATGCCGGAGCAACCCCGGTCTGCGCCACCGTCTGGGCAGCGGGTTGGTCTGGCAGGTAGAGGGCCCCTTTGTAACCACACCCCGCCAACAGCCAAGCGGACAACAAGAGAGACAACCACAACCGGTGCGACATACCGTCACTCCCCTCTATAACCGCTGCACATCCTTCAACAACGCATCGGCTGGACGCAAATGGGCCTCGGACATGGGGTAGAGCATCTGCTCCTCCTTGACATTGTGTTGCTGCATGACAAACAACAGCGTCCCCCCCGCCTTCAACAACAACTCTGCATCGCCTGTCTCAGCCGCCTGGTGCATCTGCTGCATCAAACCACGCATCTGCTCATGCTCGGAGCGCATCACCATGGTGGGCCCCTGACGCATGCCGGTCCGATTTTCAAAAGCAGGGAAAAGAACCTCCTCCTCCATGCGGAAATGGTGGGTCATGGCCACCAAAAAATGGCGGCAAATCTGAGACATGGCGGCGATATCCCCCTCGTTGGCGGCATTTTCCGCCTCGGCATAGAGGGTGTCACAGCGGCGATGATCGCGGCTGAAAAAATCCACAATGGTGGTGTTGCGGGGATCCTGCTCCAACCGCACCAACTCGGCCAACCAGCAGACAGGCCCCTTCTCCAGCGGAGACCAATCAAACTGCCCCCAATAATGGCCTTGCAAGCCGACAACCAAATCGCCCCATTGAGGCCCGGTTTGTACCTGCAGGGTTTGACCTGGAGTCAAACGTGCCCACGCAGCCAACAAGTTGTCCAGCTGCTGCTCCGCCGGGATGGCGGTTAAATCCAATTGTTCAGCCATGGCGTTCTCTACTCTTTACGGGTTGCGGACTGCTCAGTAGCCCAGAAAAGCCGCTACTCTAACAACATTTTTTCCTGTTCGCCAGGAACGACGGCGCAAAAATTTAACGAAAGCGAATCAGCCTCGCAAGCTGGCTCCAAACTGTTCTCCCACCTGTTGCACGATCCGGTCGGTCACCCCCTGCAACTCCAGCTCGGTCAGGGTGCGATCTTCTGCCTGCAAGAGCAGCCGAACCGCCAGACTCTTTTGACCGCTGGCCAGGTGTTGACCGGTATAGAGATCGATGAGGGTGGTGGAGCGGATCAGGTGGGGTTCCACCTGGCCGATAGCGGCCAGCAGGGCTCCGCTGGTCACCTCTTCTGCCACCACGAAGGCAAAATCCCGCTCCACGGCTGGATAACGGCTGACCTGCCTGGGCGCGGCCGGTGGGGGCCGCTCGTGGGTCAAGGCCGCCGCCTCCAGCTCAAACAGGTAGAGGGGCTGGGGCAGATCCCGTGCAGCCTGTTGGGCCGGATGCAGTTGACCGATCCAGCCCAGGAGGATCCCTTCACCACCGAGAATACGGGCTTTGCGGCCGGGGTGGAGAAAGTCGGGCCCTCCGCTCTCAAAGCGGACCGCGTGCCAGCCCAGGGCGCGCAACAGGGCCTCCAGGTCACCCTTGAGATCAAAAAAATCGGCCTCCCGCGGGGGGGTATGCCAGTTGCGGGCCTGCAGGGGGCCAGAGAGGAGTCCGGCCAGTCGCTCCGACTCGCTCAAACCGCCATCGGCGGCAGGGATAAAAACCCGTCCCAGCTCAAACAGCCGCAACTGGGCGTTGCCACGGCTGATATTGCGTTGACTGTTCTCCACCAACCCGGCTGCCAGGCCGGTTCGCAGGACGGCCTGCTCTGCCGAAATGGGATTGAGCAGGGCGGTGGCCTGCTGGTCCGGGTCAAACTGTTGTTGCAGCTCGGCACCGACAAAGGCATAGTTGATCGCCTCCAGATAGCCCCGGCCGCAGAGAATCCGGCGCGCTGTCTCGGTGGTCAGCTCCTGGGTCGGGGGGGGGGCGGCATGGATGCTGAGCCGGGGCAGGGTGGTCTGGATCTGCTCATAGCCGTAGAGGCGGATCACCTCTTCCAGCAGATCCTCTTCCTGACGCAGATCATGGCGATGGCTGGGGGGTTGAAAGGTCAGGCTCTCTGCATCCTCACCCACCTGCCGGCATCCCAGGTAGCCCAACAGGGTGGTCATCGCCTTTGCCGTCAACTGCACGCCACCCAGGCGATTGATCCGCTCGGGCCGCATGGTGACGGGCGCGGGGGGTGACCAGGTGCCGGCATCCACCCAGGTGACAGGCTCTGCCGTGCCGCCCGCCAATTGGATAATCCATTGGGTTGCCTGTTCCAGGGCCAGCAAAATCCCTTCCGGATCGGTTCCCCGTTCAAAGCGGTAGCGGGAGTCGCTGAGAATGCCCAGGCGGCGACCGGTGCGGGCGATCCGTATCGGTTCAAAATAGGCGGCTTCCAGGAACAGATCGGTTGTGGTTTCGGTCACGCCGCTCTCTTCGCCGCCCATGATGCCGGCCAGGGCCAGGGGACGTTGGCGATCGGCAATGACGGTCATCTCGTCATCCAGCAGCCGTTCCACCCCGTCCAGGGTGCGCAGCCTCTCGCCGTTTTGGGCCCGGCGCACCTGCAGCGGCAGTTGCAGCCGCGCCAGATCGAAGGCGTGCAAGGGTTGGTTCAGGTCCAGCAGCAGATAGTTGGTGACATCCACCACGCTGTTGATACTGCGCATGCCCACCTGCTCCAGGCTCAGGCGCAGCCAGTCCGGGCTGGGGCCGACCCGTACGCCCCGGACAATGCGTCCGGCGTAGCGGGGACATCCCACGGTGTCGATGATCTGCACATCCTGTCCGGCGGGATGGAGGTCGGGTGGTGTGATGGGCAGGGGGAGCAGGGGGGTCTGGGTCAGTGCCCCCAGCTCCCGGGCGATGCCGCGCACCCCCAGGCAGTCGCCCCGGTTGGGGGTCAGGCTGAGTTCAAACAGGGTACCATCCCGTCCCAGCAGTTCGGTCAGGGGGCGGCCATCGGCGGTATCGGCGGGCAGAATCAGGATGCCGTCGGCGGGGCCGGGGAGGCCCAGCTCGGTTCGGGAGCAGAGCATTCCTTCCGAGAGTTGGCCGCGAATGTGGCTTTTTTGGATGGTCAGGCCGTTGGGGAGTTGGGCTCCCACGCGGGCGACAGCGACGCAATCGCCGGTGCGGTGATTTTGCGCGCCGCAGACGATGGAGAGCCGTTCGTCGCCCACTTGCACTTGGCAGAGGGTCAAGCGGTCGGCGTCGGGGTGGGGGATCACCTCCAGCAGTCGGCCGCTTTGCACCAGGGTCAGTCCCTGGCGCAGGTCGGTCAGTGCTTCCAGCTCCAGGCCGGCGAGGGTCAACCGTTCGCCAATTTCCTGGGGTGAGAGGTCGGTTGCGATATGTTGCAACAGCCAACGGTGGGTAAATTTCATCCGTTTCCGCCTGTTCTGGTAGGGTTCATGTCAAAAAGCCATACTCTATCCAGTCGGGCTTTGCTGCGCAAGGGCGGGGATTGTGGGGCTCGGGGGCAAAACGATTGCAGGGGTCCGGGGAGCGTCACGCTCCCCGGTGGGGTGCAGGGGCTTAAGCCCCATATGCGCCAACATGATGACCCCGTCCATGCTTTTTATAATCTTTTAAAACGATTGCAGGGGTCCGGGGAGCGTCACGCTCCCCGGTGGGGTGCAGGGGCAAAGCCCCTGCATGCAAGGGCGCGCTTTTACCGAAGCAAATTTCCGCAGGAAATTTGC
>PEAG01000156.1 GCA_002753505.1 Magnetococcales bacterium HCHbin5
CAGCAACGCCACGGCCACATCCCATTCCTCATCAGATCCCATGCACCAGTATGTTATCTGTCCATCAACATCCATACTCCGCATATCCCGGTCCGATGGAGGTTCAAATTCTGTGACAAAATTCCGGTGACATAATACTCAATCCCTCCGCAACGTGGGACACCAGATACCCCTCATCCCCCCACCCCAAACTTCACCCCCTGCTCCTCCCAATCCAACGGAATCCCCGTCCGCAAGGTTTCCAGATTGATGCTGTCCGGGTAGTTCCCCGTCAGCACCCGCTCCACGATGGCCGGAGATAAAATATTCAACCGCAGGATGCGGGCGAGATAGGATCGCTCCATCCCCTCCTTCACTGCCAAGTCCTTGATGGTGGCCACCTCCCCGGACTCCAGCATGGTCTGCCAGCGTCTGGCCTTGACCAACGCCTTCACCAACGGATCATCGATCACAGGAGAGGCACTGTCCGGCCTGGAGGCCCCGCCGTCCGGGGTGATGATCACCTTCTTCCCCCCTCGCCGCCGCAAGCACATCGGAATGTGAATATGCAAAATGGTGCCATCTGCCGAAAGTCGTGCCGTCATGCTACTCTCCTTTTTCAATGGTTGGCAAGTTCGTCCACAAGTGCCCCCAGCCCCGCCACCCGCAGTTGCAGGTCCACCCCGTTGGCGGTTACCACCAAAGTCTCGACCAACAGTTGCAGCAATCGGTTTTGCTCCAGGGGGAAAAGCTCCTCCCAGACCGGCTCCAGACGGGTCAGCAGCTCGATGACCTCCCCCTCGGAGATCTCCGGATCGGCCTTGCACACCTGCCGAATGGCCCGGGCCACCACCTCCGGAGCCTGCAAAATCTTGCGCACCCGGTCCAGAACCAGCCGTTCCAACTCGATCGCCGGAACGCTGGGCAGAACGCATTGATCGTGACTGGTCCGGGCGACATTGAGGCAGAGATAATAGCGGTATTGAATCCCGCCCCTCTTCCGCGAGTGGCTCGGCTTCATCACCACCCCGCAATGGCCACAGCGCACCAGACTTTTCAGCGGGAAAGGCGTCTGTCCCCGTGGCAAGGTGGAACGGGAGCGGCCATGCTCGGCGATCAGACCATGTACCTGCTCCCAGATATCCCTGGACACAATGGGCTGCTGCCTGCCCGGATAGGAAACCTCCCGATAAACCACCTCGCCAATGTAAACCGGGTTTTTGAGCATCCGGTAGAGTGATGCCTTGTGGATGGGCTGGCCCGACCGATGACAACGATCTGGAAAATCTTGCAACCGCAGACAGACGGCCAGATGGATACTGAAAATTTTACACAATGTTTTTCAACTAGTTGCAGAGTTATTAATATCACTCGGCAACCGATTGAAAAACAGGGAACTCTCCAAAATGGCTCCCAAAAAAACGGAGAATTCCTGTTTCAGGGTCGGTACGCTCCACCAATAAAATCAAATACTTACGGCCACTCACAAGGTGGCCGTTTTTGTTTCAGCAATCCGGTAGCAATCTTTGGGGGAAAGTTGGGGGTTGGGTAGCCGAAGACGTTCATGCCGACCTTCTGGTGTTTACGCTACGCATCCGGCCCGTGCTGGTCAGTTGCGAATCATTTTGCCGGTATTGGGATATCCCGACGGTGACTCGATCAATCATCTTTGACAAACACCTGGGCAACCATCTGCTCGGTTTCCAGGAATGTCGGGAAAATGCGCAGAAATTTTTCCATCATCCTTTGCCCAATCACGGGTTCAATTGAAATCGCGTACCGAATCCGACCTGCCAGACGAAGCAGATAGGACAGATGGTTTTTGTGACCAATCCGTGCACAGTGTCCCTGAATGCCGTGCTTGTCGAGATAGAACAATTCCTGGCGGATGGCATCCTTGTAGGCACGTGGCAGACGGACAACCTCGCCGTCTACCGATAGACCGGTCACAATTTTGCGGCCACCATTTTTGGCAATGCTGGTTTTTTGCAGATTGATGCCGAAGCCATAATGGCCGACGGCAATCGATATTTCTCTGGAAATTCTGATCGCCGCCGCGCGATCAACCACCTCGCCAGAAAAGGTCATGTCGTCCGCGTAGCGGGTGTACGTCAACCCTTCACGGGCGGCAATTTTCTGAAGGTCGGCATCCAGTTTCACACACACCAGATTTGCCAGCATCGGACTCGTTGGCGCACCTTGAGGCAGGTGACCTATGACCCGTGCTCCAGGAAAGTTGCGTTGGTTGCGTTGATCACCTGTTTGCCAGCGTTTGGTCCGTAGGCGCAGACGATGGTCAACTGTCGATGGCAATACCCTGGTGCACAAACGGGTGAGGCAAAACGCCACCAGAGCCCGATATCCAAGACCACGAAAAACTCGGTATACCTGCCGCTCCGAGACCGACTCGAAAAACCGGGTGATATCGAGTTTCAAAATCCACGCAGCACCGATATGCCGTTTGGCATTTACAATATGACTGCTGAGAGGTGCATAGGCAGTGGCATGGCAGGACAGCTTCCTCAATGCCACAGGTGCACACAGAATTTCCTTGTGAATCCAACGCTGTACTGTGAGAAGACCCTTCTCTGGAACGCATATGAATCGCTTGCCACCACTGCGTTTTCGGATTGCGAACACGCGGTAAGGGTCAATCTGGCGTTTGATAATGTCGGCCAAGATGCCGTGAGACACATCCGTTACGTGAGCCAAGTGTCCAAGGGTCAGAATAACCGGCAGACCACAATCGACCAGTGGCTGGGCGTTACGTCGGATGGCACTGATATATTCGACGCGCGCGCCACTGTCGCGCAAACTATTGAGATAATTGTGAAGGGGAAACTCCATTGTCTTGCTTTAACCCCGCTGCGCAGGGTGGGTGGTCGGCCAGTCAGTGAGGCTCGAAACGAAAGACGGTCGACCACCCATACTCAAACCCAAATAAGCTGTCTCCAGGACTGCGGACTCCGCTCCCCGTTCATGGAACCACATCACTGCGTCTCCATGGGTACCGACCGGCCATTACTCCGATCAGTTTTGCCAAGTTCCCGAAGTTCCCCTTCACATTGCTGAGGATAATAGCTCTCCGGACTTTTGACAACTGCGTGTGTACGACGAGCCGGCCCAAAACGGTCACGGAAGCGGGACGCGAACTCCCTTCCCATTGGGGTCACCTGGGCTGACGTGGTGTCATACAGCCCCATTTCCATGGCCTTTTGCAGAACTTCTTTGTGTTTTTGATTGGTTAGGAAAAGTTTTACAGCCAAATTATCCTCAGAAACACCTCGCAGACGCAATCCCAGCATGGTGAGTATCATTCGTTGCTCGACTGTCATAGGAGCAACGTGATCCAGGGCATCCAACAAGCCCAATGCCAACCCAGGTTGATTCACCCGCCACAAAACCTCAAGGGCTCGTTCCGTACCATCCTCATCGAAGCAGGAACGCATCTCGGTCGGGATCGAGCGATTCGGAAACAATCCCGACCATCTCTGGCTGTTCGCCCATAAAATTCCTGGCAAATTGTTGGGACAACCATGCTCAAAAACAACATGGGATGCGCTGCCTCGGTATCCCAATCCGGACGATTCCATGCCAATCCATCTGGCGTAGGATGTGCAGAGTGTACGCAGATCAGGAGTCAAAATGTCTTGCAAATCGGTTTCTGGCAAAACCGTAATCAGATTGGAAAGCGGAAAATTCGGCATCGCCTTGCCAAGAGCAGTTTTTCCCATGGGTGTGATTGCGTAGAAAACGATCCAAAGCTCGTACCGTTTAAACGACAACAGGCTCTTGATATGACGTGGAATGGACCGCCAATAATCGGTGATGCGCGTACCACTACCACACATATCGTCTACCAGGACAATGTGACGAATACCTTGTGTTTTTAGCTGTTTCAATACAGGTCCACATTCAATGCTCGATACACAGTTTTTGCTGCGCTTGAATCGTTCCTGTAGGTTTTTTAGGAGATGCCCAACCCTGTCCTCACTGCCGAACTGGCGGCGACGACCGATTTCACGTGATGGGATGTTCTCGTCTTTCGGTATTCCGTAAGCGTCCATTTATCCCCAGGGTACCCATTTTTTCTGAACGGTGAGACCATCTCCAAAATTCACAATTTTGGGAGGTCGACATGGACAAAAATGGAATCAGAGAACCGGTACTGACCGA
>PEAG01000031.1 GCA_002753505.1 Magnetococcales bacterium HCHbin5
GGACCATGGCAAGGATGACAAGGACCATGGCAAGGATGACAAGGACCATGGCAAGGATGACAAGGACCATGGCAAGGATGACAAGGACCATGGCAAGGATGACAAGGACCATGGCAAGGGTCATGATGATGACCATGGCAAGGCAGGCGATGACCATGGCAAGGGTCATGATGGTGACCATGGCAAGGATGGTGATGACCATGGCAAGGCAGGCGATGATCATGGCAAGGGTCACGATGGTGATCATGGCAAGGATGGTGATGATCACGGCAAGTCGGACGATGATCATGGCAAGTCGGATGATGATCATGGCAAGGGTCACGATGGTGACCATGGCAAGGATGGTGATGACCACGGCAAGTCGGACGATGATCATGGCAAGGGTCACGATGGTGACCATGGCAAGGATGGTGATGACCACGGCAAGTCGGACGATGATCATGGCAAGTCGGACGGTGATCATGATCGGGCCGACGGTGATCATGGCAGAGGCGAGGATTCACATGGTAAAGAGGGCGGTAGCGATGATCATGGCGGTGGCGATGATCATGGTGGCAATCCCGATTTCCACAGCGGTCACGGTGATGCTCACGCGGATGGTGGCGGGGGTGGAGAAGATTTCATGGATGATCTCTTCGCCTTCGATAGTGGTCATGGCGGTGGTCACGGTGGCGGGGGTGATTGGACGGATTCGGTCCAATTCGATGGGGATGATGCTTCCGGCGGCGGTATGGGTGGAGACTGGACCTCCGATGATCATGGCGGGAAGGATGGCTCCCATAAGGGTGAAGGCAGCGATTACCATGAGATGACCAGCGACTCCAGCGGTTCTACGCATGACCATGACAGTTTCGGTGGCATGGATGATTTGGGTGATGGCGGTGCTCATGGCCACGGACATGGCTGATCGCGTTGACTGACACTGTTTATCCCCCTGCAGAGATGATGGCTCTGCAGGGGGGGGTGGATGATCAGGGGGCCGGGTTGGCCCCCTGATTTTTTTTGGGGGGGGGAGTGGCCGATATTCAGGGGGCAATCCGGGCGACAACGGCGTTGGCTGCGCTGTTGGTTTTCCACCGTACCGGTTGTTCGCTTCCGTTTATTCCGGTTGGCGGTTCCGTTTTCCGACCGGTTGCTGTTTGCGAAAATTGGCACAAAAAAAAGGAGTTAACGCACGTGCGCTAACTCCTTTGGGAGACAGATTGGCTGGCGGACTAGGATTCGAACCTAGGTTGGAGGAGTCAGAGTCCTCAGTCCTACCGTTGAACGATCCGCCAATGGGCACCTGTTTACACCCTTTGAGCGGGCCTTGTCAAGATTTCTCAGACACAGGAGTCGGGGTTTTTTGCAGCAGGTCGGCCCCTTCCTGCAGTCGTTTCAGACTTTTTTCCCGACCCAGCAAAAAGAGCGTCTCATGGATACCCGGTGAGGTGGCGGTACCGGTCAGGGCGACCCGTACCGGTTGGGCCAATTGCCCCATCTCCAAACCGTGGTCGGCGACAACCTGGCGAAAGCTCTGCTCAATGGCGGCCATCTCCCAGACCGGCAGGGCGGTGAGGGCGGCCAGCAAGGCGCAAAACGGCTCTGGTGCGGCCTGGAAAAAATGTTTTTTGGCCGCTTTTTCCTCGTAGGGCACCACAGAATCGACAAAAAAGAAGTGGCACTTTTCGGCCATCTCGACCAGGGTTTTGGCGCGGGGTTGAAATTCTGGCATAATGGCTCGAACCAGATCGCGATCCGGGGAGGAGATGCCCCGTTTTTCCAGCTGCCAGAGCAGATCCGGCAGCAACTGGTCGGGGTCGGCGGCGCGGATGTGGTGTCCATTGATCCACAGCAGCTTGGAAAGGTTAAAAATGGCTGCGGATCGTCCCAGATCCCGTACGTCAAACCACTGTTCCAGCTCAGCCATGGTAAAAATCTCTTGCTCTCCGTGGGACCATCCCAACCGCACCAGATAGTTGTTGACGGCAGAGGCGAGAAAACCATCTTCCCGGTATTGGAGTACAGAGACGGCTCCGTGTCGCTTGGAAAGTTTGCTGCCGTCGGCCCCATGCAGGAGAGGCATATGGGCATATTCAGGCACCGCCCATCCCAATGCCTGGAACAGGTGAATTTGCCGGGGGGTATTGCTGATATGATCCTCACCGCGAATGACCAGGTTGATTCCCATGTTGTGATCGTCCACCACCACCGCCAGATTGTAGGTGGGAGCTCCATCGGAACGTACCAGAATCAGGTCATCCAGCTCATCATTCTGGAACCGAATGGTGCCCTGGATCTGATCATCCCAGGCTGTGACACCCGCAGCGGGGGTGATAAACCGGATCACATGGGGTTGGTCGGCCGGGAACTCTGTCCGGCTGCGGCAACGTCCATCGTAGCGCGGTTTGATCTGTTGTTCCCGTTGCTGATTGCGCAGCTCATCCAGGGTTTCCCGGCTGCAATAGCAGCGGTAGGCCTTTCCTTCCGCCAGCAGGCGATGGGCAGCGGCCAGGTAATGCTCGGTATTATCGGATTGGAAATAGGGCCCTTCGTCGGGATCCAGACCCAGCCAGTGCAGCCCCTCGATGATGGCGTCCACAGCCTCTTGTGAGGAGCGTTCCCGATCGGTATCTTCTATGCGGAGAATAAATTTACCCCCAACGCGACGGGTGTGCAGATGGCAAAAAAGGGCGGTGCGGGCACCGCCGATATGCAAAAATCCGGTGGGTGAGGGGGCAAAACGGGTGCGAACAGTCATAATCACTCTCCAATGAAAGGGAACAGCGGTTTCAGGTTGCCGTTCCCTGTTGGTCCGGTCGTGGACCACTATCCGGTTTTGAAATAATATGCAATAGTTCTGGTAACGGTTCACCGGCCCGATTGGCGGCAGGGGATGTGCCAACAGCCTGCCGCAGCCATTCAGCTTGTGGTCATTATACACACTGTTTTCCTCCAAGGCATCACCTGTCATGGGCAGGATGATCACCTTCTGCAGGCTTGCGCGATTTCTGACTGGCATTAAGAGGCCGGTCGGATTAGAATGACGCTCTTGGCCTGTTTTACCCATCTTGTTTATTCTCATTGCAGCCCAGGGTGGTACCCTGGATAGAGGAGTTTCTTGCCGTGGGTGTACCAAAAGATCTTAATAATCCGGCTGTTTATGCCGAAGCTCTGGTTCGTGCCGTGTTGGCACCCAGTCGGGAGTGGTTGGCGGATTGGCTGGCGGGGGCGGAGGAGATGTCGGCAAAGGGGAGGGCGGAGTATCCCTTTCAGCAGTGGTATCTCTATTTTGCCGACCGTCTGCTGGACATGATGCCCCAGCCTGAACTGGGTTTTCATCCTCGACCCAAGCGGGCGGTTGCAGCACCCAAGGTGGGGCGCAATGATCCCTGTCCCTGTGGTTCGGGCAAAAAATATAAACAGTGTCATCTGGAGCAGGAAGAGTCACCGGATTGGAAGATTGGCTCTCCGACGCCGACCATTCGTGCCATGGCGGTGGCCAAATTGGTGCATGAGTTGCCGTTGGCGCGATTGGACAAGATTCCGGTCGGGCTGGCCTCGCCGATCGCGTTGACGGAGATGGCGGCTGTCTATCAAGACAATGGCCGTTTGGAAGATGCGTTGACGTTGATCAAGAAGGTGTTGGATGGAGATCGACAGGATCCCTTCCTGTTGTACGATTACTGGATTGCCCGTTATGCGGAGTGGCTGGTGGAGGCTGGTCGGGAAAAAGAGGGTGAGCAGTTTTTGATGGATGAGTATGATCATCCGCGTGGGGTACATGCATGGCAGGTGGCTCAGAAGCTGGCGGCCTTCTACATTGACCAGGGGGATTTGGAAAATGCGGAAACCTGGGTGGAAACCGCACTGGAGGGGGATAAAAAAAATCCGTTCAACCATTACCTGAAAGGGATGCTGGCCCATTTTGATGAGATGTGGGATGCGGCGGTTGCCTCTTATCAGCAGGCCATCCATTTCAGTGATCGTTTCCGGGCGGAAGAGCAGGCCTACATGAAGCATTTGGTCAATGAGGCGATGACAAGGGCGGAAAATCGCCAGTCCCTGGATGAGGAGGAGGAAGAAGAGGGGACGGAAGGCGTCGAGGGGGAAGAGGTTGATGAGATGGAGGGGGCGGGTGATACAGAGGGGGCAGTCGGCCAGCGGGATGAGGATGCAGAGGGTACACAAGGAAATAGACAATGAACCGTAGCGGTTATTGCAATGAGATTCGGGAAGGTCATATTGGCCAACGGGTAACCGTCTGTGGTTGGGTCAATCGGCGGCGGGATCATGGTGGGGTTATTTTTATTGATTTGCGGGACCGTTCCGGCATGGTGCAGGCGGTGTTCAGCCCAGAGCGGCAGCCGGAGGTGCATCGACAGGCGCATGAATTGCGCAGCGAATATGTGGTGCGGTTGGTGGGTGAGGTGGCCCGGCGGCCCCAGGAGACGGAAAATCCCAAGCTGCCAACCGGCATGATTGAGATCCATGTGGATAGTCTGGAAGTGCTGAATGTGGCGCAGTTTTTGCCGTTTCAGTTGGATGAGGAGGGGGTGGGAGAGTCCACCCGGTTGCAGCATCGTTTTCTCGATTTGCGTCGGCCGGAGATGCAGCACAACCTGCAGTTTCGCCATCGGGTGACCCAGACGGTGCGGCGTACGTTGGATGAGGCGGGTTTTCTGGAGATTGAGACCCCCATGTTGACCCGGAGTACACCGGAGGGGGCGCGGGACTATCTGGTTCCATCCCGGGTCAACCCTGGTCAGTTTTATGCCTTGCCCCAGTCACCGCAACTGTTCAAGCAGTTGTTGATGATTGGGGGGTATGATCGCTATTTTCAGGTTGCCCGCTGTTTTCGGGATGAGGATTTGCGTGCCGACCGGCAGCCGGAATTTACCCAGATCGATCTGGAGATGTCTTTTGTGGTGGCGGACGATGTGATGGCCGTTGCCGAGCAGGTGATGGGAAAAATATTTGAGGAGGCTTTGAAACAGAGTTTGCCTTTGCCTTTGCCGCGTTTGACCTATAACGAGGCGATCAGCCGTTATGGGTTGGATGCGCCGGATTTGCGTATTCCGCTGGAGTTGACCGATTTGACGGCTGTCATGCGTCACACGGGGTTCAAGGTTTTTGCCCAGGCGGCCAATCAGAGCGGCAACCGGGGTGGTCGGGGGTTGGTCAAGGCGTTGCGGGTGCCGGGCGGGGCCCAGATGACCCGCAAACAGATTGATGATTATACCGAGTTTGTTGCCATTTACGGGGCCAAGGGGCTGGCCTGGATCAAGTTGAACGGGCCCTGGCAGGAGGAGGGTTGGCAGTCTCCCATTGTCAAATTTTTCTCGCCGGAGGAAAAGGAGGCGATTGTGGCGGCGACCGGGGCGCAGACCGGGGATATTCTTTTCTTCGGGGCGGATCGGGCCAGTATTGTCAATGAGTCGTTGGGGCGGTTGCGGGTCAAGATCGGGAGGGAGTTGAACCTGCTGAATGGTACGCCTTTTTCTTTTGTCTGGGTGACCGATTTCCCGTTATTGGATTGGGACAATGAGGCGCGTCGGCATGTGGCGGTTCATCATCCGTTCACTGCGCCGGTGTTGGCGGATTTGCAGCGGTTGGATAACACCGCAATGGCGGAGGAGTCTCATTTGGATGAGGTGCGGTCGCAGGCTTATGATCTGGTGTTGAATGGAACCGAGATCGGGGGGGGCTCCATTCGTATTCACGATCCGGCGTTGCAGCAAAAAATGTTGGCTTTGCTGGGTATTGAGGCGGCAGAGGCGGAGGAAAAGTTTGGCTTTTTGTTGCGTGCCCTGGAGTTTGGTGCCCCGCCCCATGGGGGGTTGGCGTTCGGGTTGGACCGTTTGGTTGCCATTTTGTTGGGGGTGGACTCCATTCGGGATGTGATTGCGTTTCCAAAGACCCAGAAGGCGGGTTGTGTGTTGACCCAGGCTCCGTCGTCGGTGGATCCGCTGCAGTTGCGGGAGTTGCATTTGCGAAGCACCTACCAGCCCAAAGGCTGAGCGTCGAGTCATAACTGTTCGCAACCTGCCGTTTCGTTGCACCCGTCGTTTCTGCTTTGCCTCAAACGATTGCAGGGGTCCGGGGACCGTCACGGTCCCCGGTGGGGTGCAGGGGCGAAGCCCCATATGCGCTAACATGATTGCGGTCTTCTTTTTAACGATTGCAGGGGTCTGGGGACCGTCACGGTCCCCAGCGGGGTGCAGGGGCGGAGCCCCTGCATGAACTGCGCGTTTTCCCAAAGCAAATTTTCGCAGAAAATTTGCGCAACGCGCACAAAACCGCCCCGCAGGGGCGACCTTGGGAGGGCGGCAGCCCGACTCGCACGGTTATGTTACGGAAAATGTTTGGATAAAAAACCAGAACGTTCGGGCCTTCCGCTTTTTGTTCGATACAAGGCCAGGATCGGTTTTTTCTCCAAGCCAAATAACCTTTTGCCCGCTCTCAGTCGGGCTGCCGCCCTCCAGGAGTGCCCCTGCGGGGCGTTTTAGGCGCGCTGCGCCCATTTGCTGCGCAAATGGGCTTTCGGGAAAGCGCGCCCGTCACATGCAGGGGCTTTGCCCCTGCACCCCACCGGGGACCGTGACGGTCCCCGGACCCCTGCAATGGTTTAAAAGAATGGTACCCTACCGCGTCGCCAACCCAATGATGGTATGGTAATCGTTCCGAAGGGCCTCTTTGTCGACCGGATAAGTAAAATTGCACGGCATGGCACGGCAATAAGCCTGATCCGTGACAAAATCCAGGATCAGCCGATAAAGATTAAAGTGGGTAAATTTATCATATTTTTCAATCTTTCCTGCCCGGAATACCAACAGACGATTGATCAGAAGCCGATCCGCTACATTCTGGAAATAGCCCAGCGTATCATACTCCCCGATGCCACCCGGCAAGGGGGGGAGATGATCACTGACCAGAATGATGAGCGCAGAGGGATCCAATGCGATCAACTCCTTGATATAACGCGCCAAAGCCTTGGTGCGATAGTAGTGCTGATTGATAATTTTTTCCACCGCCATGGGCACCCCGGGTACGCTGAATCGGGCCGGACCAGCCTTGGCATCCAGATCAAAAGGAAAGTGCCCATACACAGTCAGCAGATAATTCAGGAAAGGCTTTTTCGCGGCCAACAACCGCTCCACATGGCCCAGGTTCTGGGTAAACAGATCTTCATCAAAGAAAAATTTGTTGTCATCCTCCTCCTCACCCTTGGAGAGATAGGTGTCAGAACCCGGCACATACTCCTTGGCAAAATAGACGGCGTCAAAATCCAGGCTCTGATAGGCATGGACCGTATTGAAAAATTCAGGCTTGTAGGCATTAGAGGCGGTTGTCGTATAGCCAAGATTTTTTAAAATACCGGGCAGACAATAGGTTTTGGAGCCGGTAAAAATGTTGAACTCAATCTCGTCAAACTCCTGAAAAGCCGGCACCCCGCAGAGTACCTCAAACTCAGGCTGGGCGGTATAACCACCAAAGATGGGAGAGACGGAAAACCCCACCTTGTCACCCACCAGTTTCAGATAGTCCGGGTGAATGGGCTGAACCGTCTTGGGTACCTTGTCAAACAGGGTAGGATCAATAAAGCTTTCCAGGACAATCAAATGAACATTCCTGCCATTGCCCCGCTGACCCAACTCCGCGGGCAGACGCAGGGATAACTGCTCTATGTCACGAAAATTTTTAAGATTTTGTAATGTCTCCGTTCGCTTGGCTTCATTGTAAAGCGCGGTGGCAAACCGGCCATTGTACTCCACATTGACGACCGTGGAATAATAGATCACCTCAATGGTCAATCTCTTAAAAACATTGATAAATTCTGTCGGATATGCAAACGGCGCGCTGCAAACGACCAGCACGGGCAGCAGTCCCACGACCCCTGCCAGGGAAAACCGTATGGAAAGGATAAACCCGACGATGGGAAGCAACACAAGCAGACCAAGCAGCAGAGCCAACCCGGTATCCAGGACTCCCACCAATTCAGGCAGTTGCGTAAGCTCTACCCATTTCGGAATGCGGGCAAAACGGATATAATAATAGTCGTGACCCAGGTAGAGTGCGGCCAGGGGCAGAGCGGCCACAACGGCTTGCCAGCGTGACGGCTTGATCAGGAGGTTGAGGCAAAAATAGAGATAAAGCAGCAGTGGCACCTCCATACGCCATACCCCCTTGGTCATGTGAATGATCGGGGAGAGTTTGATATAGAGCAATACGGTTGCCAAAAACAGGGTGTATCGATTGAAGAGAAGAGTGGAAACAATTTTAACAAACATGAGTCGTTGATCCTGGGTGGTGCAGCCCGTTCGGTTACTGAAGCACCGGAGCATAGAGTCATGCCATCCAAAAGTCAAAAGCAAAATTCCCCGCTTGTGGTATGACCGGGTGCAGTGTTCAAGAATGGGTGGTGCAAACTTTCCGATACTGGAGGACAATCCGGGTGGTGCTGTGGAAATATTGCTTTTCATTTGGTCCGTCGTTCTTTAGAGTGTAGTATGCGCTATTGAAATCGGGGTGCGGTGCAGGATAAACGGTTGCATAACTGGGGAGAGAGTGTCATGGAGCGTAGAGATTTTCTGAAATCGTCGATGGCTTTGGCCGCCGGAGCGACCCTGCCTGCGCTGGCTGTTGCGGCAGAGTCCGGTTCTGCAAACCAACAGGGGACAGACAATCCGGTGGTCAAAAAATACCGGCCATTGGGCAAAACCGGAATCAACATGGGCGATATCTCCTTTGGGGCCGGCAAGTTGTCTTCATCCTCCATGGTCTTGCGGGCCATTGACCGGGGAATGAACTATTTTGATACCGCTCCCGACTATGGCAGCAGCGAAACCCTGATCGGCGAGGCCATGAGCCGTTTCAAACAACGGGAAAAGATCCATATTGCCTCCAAATATTGCTCCCCCGACCCTTATCCCGCCCATCTCCCCGCCGGTTCTCCGGTCGCTGACTATATCGCCTCCGTCGATGCCAGCCTGAAACGGATGAATCTGGACTATCTGGACGTGATCTTTGTCCATGCCATCGGTGAAAAGTCCACCAGCCTGGAGGAGGAACAAAAACGGTTACTGGACGACAACATGCTGACCGCTACCGAAACCCTGAAAAAGGCGGGCAAGGTCAGAAACCTGGCGGTCTCCTCGCACGGCCCCAACAACCTGGAACCTCTGCTGCTGACAGCGGTAAAAAGCGGTCACTTTGATCTGATCATGACCGCTTTCAACTTTATGAAATTTCCCAAACTGCCCGAGGTGATCCAAACCGCATCCGAACAGGGGGTGGGCGTGATCGCCATGAAAACCCTCGCCGGTGCCAAGGAGAGCCATGTCGAGGCGGGCAACGCCCTCTTTGAGCATGCCGCCTTCCGTTGGGTTCTTAAACATCCCCAGGTGGCCGGGTTGGTGGTGACCATCAAAAATGTCGAACACTTGAACCTCTATCTACAAGCCTCCGGTACCACCTTCACCGCCGCTGATCAGCGCACTCTGGATCGCTATGCCGCCCTGCATGGCCAAAGTTATTGCCGGACCGGCTGCGGCGACTGCATGGCCGCTTGCCCTCAGGGTGTTGATGTGGCCAACATTTTGCGCTACCAGATGTATTTTGAAGATTACGGCGATGAAAAACGGGCCATGCAACAGTATGCCGCGTTGACTCGCTCCGCTGCCCCCTGCCTGGAGTGCCAGCAGCCGCTCTGCACGGCGACCTGCGACCACGGCTTGCCGGTCGCCGATAAATTGCAGGCGGCCCACCGTACGCTCTCTTTCGCCACCGTTGCCTGACCTGGCCATGGCCTCTGCGATTGCGCGGTTGCTGTTGATCGCCCTGTTACCCCTGCTGGCTGCACTGCTCTATTGGCAGGGCCAGCACTACGACCCCATGCTGCTGGATTTCCGGGCGGCCGCTGGCAACAGTCGGCGCGTGCCATTGCCGGAACGGGTGGATGCGTGGCAACGGCAGCCGGATGCGCGCCACTTTGGCAAGGAAAACCTGTACGAATATATCAACGGCCACGCCGAATATTTTTTGAGTGCCGGTTTCCGTGCCCTGACCGTGGTGGAGTACCGTCTGCCGACCGACGGCCAACAGCCGTCGGCGGTGTTGGACCTGTACGATATGGGCGAGCCGCTCAATGCCTTTGGTGTGTTGATGGATGAGAGCAGCAACGGCCAATTGGTTCCGGTGGGCGAACTGGGCTATCAGAGTCAGCGCAGCATCGGTTTTACCTCGGGGTCGTACTATGTCAAGCTGGCCGCATTTGCCGACCGGCTTCCCCTGCTGCCGCTGGCGCAGGCGGTCGACCGGGGGCTGCGCAAGGCGATGCCCTCGACCCCTGGCACCGCTGCCCGGAACTTTTTGTTCCCCGATTTGGGGGTTGTGACCGGCACCCGTTTTATAAAGGAGGATTACCACGGCTGGGGCTTTCTCCAACGGGTGGTGGAGCGCAGTTTTAACAGGGGAGACGGAACAGTCATCACCGCCTTCACCGTCTCCGGTTCGGCAAAACAGATGGCGGCCATGGAGCAGGCTTTTTTAGCATTTTTTCAACAGGAAGGGATAACGGTGACCGAGATCAGGGCGGAGGGAATGCGCCTGCTGCAGATCGCAGACCGCTATGAAGGCGATTGGCTGCTGCTGCCGATGGAGAGTGGCTGGCTTGGGATTTTTCATCCCCTGGATGAGCTGTTGAAAGGCCAACTGCGGGCCTTTGTCCGCCATGAGTGAGATCAATGCCAAGCGCAAAACGCGCCCCAGCGGATCGCGCAATCAGCAGGTGGAACCAACCTGGAGCCGACGTCGTTTTTTGATCGAAACCGGCAAAACGGCAGGCGTGGCGGTCGGCATCGCCGGGTTGGGATACTGGGCCTACAGCCCGGAGCCGGTGCGCCATGCACAGGAGACCGTTTTGACCCTGAAAGATTTCCGGGTCGAGAGCAACCCACTCTATCCGGTGTTGACGGTGGTGCGGGGCAACCAGGTTGCCGCGATGGTGCAAGAGGCGGTGACGGCCCTGGGCGGCATGCAGCGGTTTGTCCAGCGCGGGGATGTCGTCCTGCTGAAACCCAACGTGGGATGGGACCGCCAGCCGGAACAGGCCGCCAATACCCATCCGGATCTGGTCGCTGCGGTGGCCAATATGTGCCGGGAGGCGGGAGCCAAACAGGTCTGGGTCACCGACTGTTCCATCAACGATCCCCGCCGCAGCTTTGCCCGCTCCGGCATCGAGCGGGCGGTCCAGCAGAGCGGGGCAACGCTGCAGTTGCCCGGTGGGGATGATTTTCGCCTGACCGATATGCACGGTTCGCTGCTCAAGGTGTGGCCGGTGGTCCGCTTTTTTCACCAGGTGGACAAGGTGATCAACCTGCCCATTGTCAAACAGCACTCCCTGAGCGGTTGCACGCTGGCGATGAAAAACTGGTACGGCATACTGGGGGGACAACGCAATCGTCTCCACCAGCAGATCCATACCTCTATCGTCGATCTGGCGGCGGCGGTGCGCCCGACGCTGACCATCATGGATGCGGTGCGGGTCTTGAAACATAACGGCCCTTCCGGGGGCAGTCTCGATGATGTGGCCCAGGAAAACACCATCCTGGCCGGTTTGGACGAGGTGGCTCTGGATAGTTGGGCTCTGCATCTGCTGGATCTGACCCTGCAACAGGTACCCTATCTGGCCATGGCCGAGCAGCGTGGTCTCGGGCAGACGGATTGGCGTTCACTCAACTGGCTGGAACGCCAGCTTGGGACCGGTTAGAGGAGTCGGGCCGATGCCAAGCTTGCGCACCATTCGACGCCTGTATGCGGTATTTTTTTTCGGACTGTTCCTGTTTTTACTTTGGCGAGCCGATTTCAGCCATCTGCAGGGCTATGAAGTGGACCTGTTGCTGGAACTGGATCCCCTGACCGCCCTGGCCGGGGGGTTGAGCAGCGGTACGCTTTACCGCGGTTTGGCTCTCTCCCTGTTGGTGATCATTCCCACCCTGTTTTTTGGACGCTTTTTTTGTGCCTGGGTCTGCCCGCTTGGTATTCTCAATCAGTTTTTCAGCCATCTGTTCCAGCGGCTGCGACCGGCGGAAGCCTATCGACGCAACCGCTATCACCCCCTGTTCCGGGTCAAATATTATCTGCTGTTCGGTCTGTTGGTCCTGGCTGCCTTTGGCGTACTGCAAACCGGGCTGTTGGATCCCATCGCCTTGCTGACCCGCTCTTTTGTGGTGGGGGTCTGGCCAGCCTTGCAACAGAGTGGGGTCGATTTATATCTGTTGCAGCCCCATTTTTTGGGAGGTGCCTGGATCTCCTTGCTCTTGTTGGCTATTCTCCTTGCCAACCGCTTTATGACCCGTTTTTGGTGCCGGGTGGCCTGTCCGCTGGGGGCCTTGCTGGGGCTGCTCTCCTGGCGATCGCTCTTCCGCATCCGCCGGGATGTGGACAAGTGCAATGACTGTTCGCACTGCCTGGAATTTTGTCAGGGTGGCAGCGACCCCAACGGTGCCTTGCGGGTGAGTGAGTGCCATCTTTGCATGAATTGCATCGAACAGTGTCCGTCGGCGGCCCTCCATTATGGCCTGCCCCAACCCCGCAGCTCTCTGGGCAATGCCGTTGATCTCAGCCGCCGCCGGTTGGTGGAGAGCGGGGTGGCGGCTGCGCTGTTTGCGCCGATGCTGCGCAGCTCCTACTCGGCGGCCTCCACCCCACACCCAACCATGATCCGTCCACCGGGTGCGCTGACGGAGACCGATTTTTTGGCGCGTTGTATCAAATGCGCAGCCTGCATGCGGGTCTGTCCCACCAACGTGCTGCAACCGGCCCTGCTGGAGGGAGGGGTGGAGGCCCTGTGGACCCCCATCCTGGTGAATCGGTTGGGCTATTGTGAATACCACTGTGTGCTGTGTGGACAGGTCTGCCCCACGGGTGCCATTCGTCCATTGACGGTGCAGGAAAAAGTGGGAACCCCAGGTCAGACGGGCACCGGCTCAGCCGCTCCCATCCAGTTGGGGACCGCCTTTTTTGACCAGGGGCGATGTCTGCCCTGGGCTATGGCGACGCCATGCATTGTCTGCGAAGAGGTCTGTCCCACCTCCCCGAAGGCGATCTGGTTCAAAACGGTGGAGGTAACCAATCGGCAAGGGCAGTCGGTAGCGGTCAAACAACCCTACCTGGATCCTGTCCTCTGTATCGGTTGCGGCATCTGCGAAAACAAGTGTCCGGTGACAGACCTGGCAGCCGTTCGGGTGACATCGGTGGGGGAGAGCCGTTCCCGGCACAACAAGATGATTTTACCTGGTTAGGTGATCGCATGAAACTGTATCTGGATCTGCCGTCGGGTATCGCGGGCAACATGTTTCTGGCGGCCTGTCTCGACCTGGGACTGGATCGCCTGCTTTTGCAAAACGCTTTGGCGAGCCTGGCACCGGACTGCAGCTGGGAGATCACCCAGGCCCGACGAGGTGGACTGCGGGGCCTGCATCTACACATTGGCGTGCCAGCCGATCAACCCCACCGGCATCTGCGGACCATCCTGAACCGCCTGGATCAGGCCACCCTGCCGGTAGCGGTCAAGGAGTTGGCCACGACCATGTTTACCCATTTGGCGACCGCCGAGGCCGCCGTGCATGGGATTTCGGTCGAGGAGGTCCATTTTCATGAGGTGGGTGCCGTGGATGCCATCGTTGACATCTGCGGTGCGGCCTTTGCTGTCTGGCAGTTGGGCGTCACCCACGTCGATGCCTCGCCTGTTCCTACCGGTTCCGGCTTTGTGGAGTGCCAGCACGGCCGTTTGCCCGTGCCCGCGCCCGCTGTGGCCGAGCTGTTGCGTCGGCACCAGCTGCCGCTGCGGCCCGATCCGGTGGAGGCAGAGTTGGTGACCCCCACCGGAGCCGCCATCCTGGTCACGCTGCTGGAACATTTTGCGCGCTCCGGCTTGACCCGGATCGATAGGATTGGCCATGGACTGGGCAGCCGGGAGTTGCCGGGCCGTCCCAATCTGTTGCGTATCCTGGCCCAGACAGAGTCCGCGCCGGCAGCCGATAGCGACTGCATCCGGGAGTCGGTGGTGGTATTGTCCAGCCACCTGGATGATATGAATCCCGAATGGTATGGCTCCCTCTGGGAGCTGTTGCGGGAGGCCGGTGCATTGGATGTCGCGCTGATCCCCATGACCATGAAAAAAGGTCGTCCAGGGGTCCGCGTGGAGATTGTGGCAAACCAGGGCAGTGCAGAGGGGCTGGCCCGGTTGCTGCTGTCTCATACCACCGCACTGGGGGTCCGGATGGCGGTCATGGATCGCCTCGTGTTGCCTCGTACAGCACGCATGGTGGAGACACCCTGGGGGCGGCTGCGTGCCAAAGAGGCCCATGGTATCTGGCGGCTGGAACACGATGATCTGGCCGCATTGGCCCAGGAGCAGGGATGGAGCCTGCCACAGACACAACAATCGGTCGCGCCGTTTCTGGCCGCAGCCATTCAGGCCGATCACAGCCTGCACAAGGAGTCCGACCGGTGTCACCCGACCGCTTGAAAGCATTACTGGAGGCTCTCGCAACTGGCCAGGCCTCTGTGGATGAGACCCTGGCCAGGCTGGAACAGTTTCCGATGGATGCCCTGCTCCAGGAGGAGGGGGTCGTGGCCCGCCTGGATACCCATCGCTGTTTGCGACACGGCTTCCCGGAGGTTGTGCTGGCACAAGGCAAGCAGTATCGGCACCTGCAGGCCATTGTCGAACGCGCATTGAAGGATGATGCGACCCTGTTGATCACCCGCCTTTCCCGCAAACAGCGTCTTCGCCTGATGGCGCAATTTCCCCTGTTGGAGCATGCTGTCGGCACCCGCTGTCTGTATCGGCAGCTGGAACAAAAAGCGGCGGAGGGGCTGGTTGGGGTGTTGTGTGCCGGCACCAGCGACATTGCCGTCGCCGAGGAGGCTGCGTTGGTGGCCCGCCTGATGGGGGCGCGGGTGGAGACCTACTATGATGCCGGGGTGGCTGGGCTGCACCGCCTGCTGGGGGCTGTCGAGTTGCTGCGCACGGCGCGGGTCTTTGTGGTCGTGGCCGGCATGGAGGGGGCGATGCCCTCTGTGGTGGGCGGACTGGTGGACAGGCCCGTCATTGCCGTGCCCACCTCCAGCGGCTACGGAACCGCGTTCCAGGGGGTTGCCGCCCTGTTGGGCATGCTGAACAGTTGTGCAGCCAATGTGACGGTTGTCAACATCGATAACGGATTCGGGGCCGGTTATGTGGCAGGTTTGATCAATCGCTGGGGAGTATCCGATGGAAAACAATGATCCACGTTGGGCCAAATACCAGACACTGCTTGATCATTTGCGGGGGTTCGGGAGTGCCCTGGTGGCCTTTTCCGGCGGGGTGGACAGTACCTTGCTGGTGGCGGCAGTCAAGGAGTCCGGCATCTCCTATCTGGCGGTGACAGCCCTCTCTCCCACCATGCCCGCCCGTGATCGGGCAGATGTGCAGGCGGTGGTTGCTGAACTGGGACTGCTGCATCGCTATATTGAAAGCGGTGAAATTGAGGACAGCAATTTTGTCAAGAATGGCCCGGATCGGTGTTTTTTTTGCAAAAGCGACCTGTTCCAGCGGTTGACGGCATTGGCCCGGCTTGAGGGGCTGGCGGTGGTTTTGGATGGCAGTACGGTGGATGATCTGGCGGATTATCGCCCCGGTCGGCAGGCCCAGCAACAATTTGCAGTCAGAAGCCCCCTGCAGGAGTCCGGTTTGAGCAAGGCGGAGGTTCGCTGGTTTGCCAGGGAGCGGCGTTTGAAGAGTTGGGACAAGCCGGCTTCACCCTGTCTCTCCTCCAGAATTTCCTATGGTGAGCCCATTGTGCTTGCCTCTCTGCGGATGGTTGAGGAGGCAGAAAACCGGCTGCGGGAGCTGGGATTTGAGACGCTGCGGGTGAGAAAGCAGGGCGAGACGGCCCGCATCGAGCTGCCGGAGGGTGATATTGCGCGCCTGCTGGACCCGACCCTGCGCCATCGGATCACGGTGGCGTTGCTGCAAACCGGTTTCAAATATGTCTCCCTGGATCTGGAGGGATTTCAAAGCGGCAAACTGAATCGGGTTGTCATGGCCGATTCAGTTTAGCCCCGTTGCCCTGGGAGGGCGAAAAATGGTACTGTCGGACTGGGAGGGGGTTCGTTGCTGGTTGTTGACCGGGGTAAACGGTAGCGGCCAGTCGAGCATCAACAAATTTTGGCATTGAGTCAACAGCTTGGGGTGTACAATGGACCCTTTTCATTTTAAAAAACAGCCTCGCATCCTGGTGGTGGACGATTCCCGTTCGGCCCGTGAATTGATTCGATCCTTCCTGGAAAAAGATGGATATGCGGTGATCGTTGCCGAAGATGGCAAGGAAGCGGTCAAAAAATTTCGGGAGAGCCACTATGATCTGGTGTTGATGGATGCCAACATGCCTGTTGTCGACGGTTATCGGGCCTGTACCGAAATCCGGCGATCACTCAACGGATCCGATGTCGGCATCATCATGATCACCGCCCAGGATGACGATGAATCGGTTGAGAAGGCCTTTTCTGCGGGTGCCGAGGAGTATATCACCAAGCCGATTCATTGGGTTGTATTGCAAAAGAGAATCCGTCTTTCACTGGCCAATCGCTATGCCCAGGAGGAGGTTGTGGAGGGGCGGGCCCGCATGGAGGCAATCTTCAATACGGCGGCGGACGCCATCCTGGTGATCAACCAGTCGGGTTGTGTGGAATCCATCAATCTGGCAGCAGAAAAAATGTTGGGATATCCCATGCATGAGCTGATGGGTCAAAATGTTTCCGTGATCATGCCCTCTCCTCATCGGGAACGGCATGATCAATATTTGGCCAGCTATCTGCAGTCCGGTCATGCCAAGATGTTGGGTACGAAAAAAGAGCTGCTTGCCAAACGGAAAAATGGCCAGACCTTTCCGGTGGAGTTGACGATCAGCGAAGTCAAACTGAAAAACCGGGTTCTGTTTACCGGTATTTTGCGGGATATTACCGAACGCAAGGAGGCGGAACAAAAGATTTTTTATCAAGCCAATTATGATGCACTGACCGGTATTGCCAACCGCTCCCTGTTTATCAAATCGCTGGCAGATGCTGTCGACAAGTCACTCAAGCAACAAAAGCCATTGGGGTTGATCTTTGTGGATCTGGATCGGTTCAAATGGGTGAATGATAACCTGGGCCATGGGGCGGGTGACACGCTCTTGCAGGCTTCGGCAAAAAGAGTTCGGGAATGTCTGCGGGAGCAGGATCTGGTGGCACGGTTGGGAGGGGACGAATTTACCGTCATCATTCCGGATCTGTCCCAGCAGGAGACCCTCTCGATCGCCCGTCAGATTTTGCATCGCCTGAATGAGAGCTTTTTGTTGGAAGGCACCCCAACCTATATTTCCGGTTCGCTGGGGGTGGCTTTTTTGCCGCAGGATGCACAGGATTTGGGCGGTCTGCTCAAATGTGCGGATGAGGCCATGTATCGTTCCAAAAAAGCGGGCCGTAACGCATGTCATTCCTACGGCGGCGAATCGTTTGCGTTGCAACGGAACTATTGAAAAAACTTTGATTTTCCTGTAAACCACCAGACTGGTTGTTGAGAAGGTCTGACCATGTCAACCTCCGTATTGTTTGTAGAGGATGAGCAGGCGACGCTGGATGAACTTGTTCTTGGGTACAAGTCGTCTTCTCACGCTGTTTATCAGGCATTATCCGGTCAGCAGGCTCTGAATATTTTGCAGGCCCATCCAATCGATATTCTGGTGATGGACGTACAATTGCCGGATATGGATGGCCTTGCATTGATCCAGAGGGCAACGGAGATTCGGGATGGCCTGCAAATCATCCTGATGAGTGGCTCAGAAGAGCGGTTGCTTGCCATTCAAGCGATGACCCGCTACACCGCACTGGCCATTCAAAAGCCGGTCCATTCCGACGAGTTGCACATCTGTATCAAGCGTTGTGTGGCGGCCAAAAAGGTGCAGAAAAAATTGTGCCAGCAAGAAGAGATGCTGCTCCTTGAGACGACGCATCGCAAGCGGAGAGAAAAGGCAGCCAATCGGACCATGGCTATTCGCATCGCCATCAGCGCGCTGCTGGAGTCCAGCCTGGAGCCCCTCGCTTTTTCAAAGCAGGTCGAAGTGATGTTGGATATCATTCTGACCATTCCGTGGCTTGCGGGTTTGCAGGAGGGTGCGCTGTTTTTGATGGATGAAAGCTCTGGCTCCCTGCGCATGATTGGGCAAAAAAATTTGCCGGAATTGCAGCGTACCCAATGTTCCGAGATGGCCCTGGGTCATTGCTTGTGTGGAAAAGCGGCAAAACAACGCAAGATTATCTTTACCAGCCAGGTGGATGATGATCATGTGGTCCGTTTCGATGGCATGCCGCCACATGGTCACTATTGCGTGCCCATTGTTGGCAAGAAATCTCTGCTGGGGGTTTTATGTTTGCATTTGCCAGCCGGTCATCCCCATCATGCGGATGATGATGCCCTGTTGACCACGATAAGCCACACTTTGGCACTGATTCTCGAACACAAACAGGCCGAGGCTGAACTCAAAAAGGCAGGGGATCAACTGCGCTTCATGGCCTACCATGACCCGCTGACCGGTCTCAATAACCGCCAATACTTTGATGTGACCTTCAACAAGGTTTTTCTCGCTCTCCAGAACACCAATCGTCGTCAGAACGAGCAGCCGTTTCGTGGGGCTTTTTTGGCCATTCTGGATATTGACCATTTCAAAAAGGTGAACGATACCTACGGTCACATGATGGGTGATGAGGTGCTGGTGCTGTTTGCCCGTATCATGAACGAGTGTTTTCGGGACAAGGACGCGCTGTTTCGTTTTGGTGGTGAGGAGTTTGTGGTTTTGCTGAATGATGTGGATGCCGACATGGCCGTGTCGGCCTTGAACCGCTTTCGAACCCAGGTCGAATCGTACCCCTTTCCTCAGGTAGGGCGGGTGACGGTCAGCATTGGTGCCGTGCGCATCGAACCGGGGGAGTTGGCGGGAACCCTCATCGAAAAGGCCGACAAGGCCCTGTACTACTCCAAAGGCAATGGCCGCAACCAAGTCAACCTGTACAATGTGTTGATAGAGGCGGGATTGCTGGAGGATGTCAGCCATGAGACGGAGGAGGTGGACTTATGGTAGTGACTGCGACATGATCTGGGTGCGAGCAGTAATGGTTTTTGCCGGGTTGTCGCTGTTTTTTCTGACCACCCTTCCGGCAATCGGGGAGCATTCGAGTCACGGATCTGTTTATCGGTTGTTGATTCTGGATTCCCAGCTGGGTCATCCCTATGACGAAGTGCGGGAGGCCATGTTGGAGGGCCTGGCAGGGTTTGGTTACAGGCAGGGCGAGAACCTGGAGATCGTTGTCCATGCGTTGGGGAATGACCTGCAGTATGGAGAGGCCATTCTGAAACAGGAGCTTGATCGCCCGTATCACGTGGTTTACGTGGGTGGTACGATGGCCACCATGGTGGCCAAGGGGCTTTTGCTGGGAAAACAGCAGCCTGTTGTGTTTGCCTCTCCCACGGACCCGATAGGGATTGGGGTTATCGATGATTTCCATACCCCGCCCAAAGCCAATTTTACCGGAGTGTGCTATCCGGTTCCGGTGAAGGCGCGCCTGCGTTTTTTGCGCCACCTGATGCCAAAGGCACGGGTTTTTGGCATGATTTACGCCGATATGCCGCAATCGCACAGTTATAATGGGTGGATCCGCGCTTTGTTGGAGCAGGAGCCTGAATTCAAGGATATCCATTTTCTTTTCCGTGCGGTGCCACTGATCGGTGGTGAAGAGGGGGATAAACGGATGGCGGAGATGGCCGTTCCCCTGATCAGGGAGTTGGATGGGCAGGTGGATGCCTTCGTAAAATCCAATGATCAGTTGGGTACCCGTCGCCATTTTGCCAAGGTTGCCTATGACCATGCCACCAAGCCGTTGATTGGCATGGTCAGAAATGATGTGATGGAGCAGTGGGGTGCAACGGCTGTTGTTTATCCCTCCCATGAGAGCATTGGCCGACAGGCTGCCGATATGATCCGGCGCATCCTGAGCGGGGAGCCAGTCTCCCGCATTCTGCCCCAATGGCCAGCCCGGTTTGGCTACGCGGTGGATCTGCCAAAAACCCGGCAATTTGGCCTGACCGTTCCCATAGGGCTTTTGCAGTTGGCTGGGAGAAATATCATCAAATGAACCTGCCCGGCCTCTCCATGCGCCTTAACCGCAAAATATTGATGATAACAATCAGCATCCTGTTCGTCTCATTGTTCATCAGTTCCGTCGTGACCCTGGTCAGTTTTCGTGCCACCTATACCGATGCCCTGCTGCGGGGCAGCTTCGGGATTGGTCACAGCATCAACAGCATGCTCAAGGAGTTGCTTGCCTTGGGCCTGCCCATCGAGTCTCTCTCCGGTATGGATGCCAAGTTGGCGGAGGTGGTGGCCCAGAATTCCCATCTGACCTATGCGGGCATTGCCGACACCAGGGGGGTTGCCATTTTCCACAGTGATCCTCAACTGATCGGTCGTCGATTTGCCGACCCGGTGATGCAGGAGATCATTCAAGCGAAAGAACCGGCCTGGCGGTATTACGATCGGTTTGATGGCAAACGCTACTTTGATGTCTCCATCCCGGTGATCGATGGAGACAAGAGGCTTGTGGGAATCATCCGCATCGGTTTTCTGGCCTCGCAGGTGGAGAACCGGGTTTGGGAGGCGGTGTTTCAGATTGCCGTCAATAACATTCTGACCTTCGTAGGGATTGCCGTTTTGCTCAACATGTTCCTGTTGCGGCATATCAGTCGTCCGGTTGGGCTGTTGGCGGAACAGGCCCAGCGTATCAGCCAGGGCCACTTCAATGTGTTGGCAAACGTTGCCGGGCGAGACGAAATCGGGCAGTTGGCGACTGCCATAAACCGTATGGCCGCCACACTGGCAGAACAGTTTCGTGCGTTGGAAGCGGGCAAGGCCGAGCTGGAGGAGCAGGTGCTGGCGCGCACGTTGGAGTTGGCGCATACCAATGCCGTCCTGGAGGAGCGCAATCGAGAGGCTCTGGAGGCCAAGACACAGGCAGAACAGGCCGCCAAGGCCAAAGGGGAGTTTCTGGCGGTCATGAGCCATGAGATCCGTACACCCATGAATGTGGTGCTGGGGATGACGGATGTGTTGCTGGAAACCGATCTCGATTCGGAGCAACAGCGTCTTGTGCAGACCATGCACCGCTCAGGCAAGGCTCTGTTGGGGGTGATCAACGATGTATTGGACTTTTCGCGTATTGAGTCGGGACGTTTCACATTGTCTGAACTCTCCTTCTCTCCCGGCCAACTGGCGGAGGAGACAGCCCATTTGATGCGTATGGCGGCCGAGGAGAAGGGACTGCCGTTGCTGGTAGAGGTTGGTGATGTTCCGGAGAGCGTGTTGGGTGATGATGGGCGGGTTCGGCAGGTGTTGATCAATTTACTGGGGAACGCCATCAAGTTTACCCACCATGGGCAGGTCTCTCTGCGACTCTCCCTGCACTCCCAGGAGCAGCAAACCCTTCTGTTTCGGGTGTCGGATACCGGTATCGGGATTGCCCCGGCCTATATGGAACATATTTTTCAACGGTTCAGTCAGGCAGATTCGGGGGTTACCCGGCGGTATGGGGGTACAGGGCTGGGGCTGGCAATCTCCCAAAAGTTGGTGGAGTTGATGGGGGGGCGGATATGGGTGGAAAGCCAACCCGGGGTGGGGAGCGACTTCTATTTTACGCTGCCAGTGCGGGTGGCGGAAATTTCATCGTCTTTGCCAGATCCCGTTGCTGCAACCGCTGGCGCAACCAGCCGAAGTTTACGCATTCTGATCGCAGAAGATTCACCGGACAATCAACTGCTGTTCGAGATTTACCTCAAAAAGACACCGCATCAGCTTGTCATTGTGGATGATGGCCTGCAGGCAGTGGCACGGGTGCAGGAAAGTCCGTTCGATTTGCTGTTGACAGATATCGAGATGCCCAACATGGATGGTTATTCTGCCACCCGGGCCATTCGGCAATGGGAAAAGGGGGCTGGGCGTACTCCCATGGTTATCATGGCGTTGAGTGCCCATGCCGGCATTGAAAAAAGGCGGGAAAGTCTGGAGGCCGGTTGTGATGACCACCTCACCAAGCCCATCAAGAAGCAGACTTTGCTGGAGGCCATTGAACAGGTTGCGCGGTCGCTTGGCCGGGAACCGTTACATTCCCCAGTCAACGATTCAGTTTGATCAGGGTTCTTCCTTGATTACGGCGACCTCTATATTATAACCAGTTGTTCTTTTTGCGCGACCAATAATAAAATTAATATAATACAAAGGCCCGCGTTTTTGTCCAACGGTGATCAAAAAATGGTTCCTTTTCTGGCCCGGTTTCTGACGGATAGACGGGGAGGTTCATGGCAACAGTGAGGGAATTTTTTTTGCGAATGGTTTGTGTTTAGACTTCATGATTTAGCTGTTGTCGTCCGTGTGAGTGCCGAATTAACCATTGACAGCCCCCCGCCCATCCTGTCATTCTCCCCGCCACTCGGGGCTGCGATGCTCCCCCTGCCGGCGCATACCCTGACGTCAAAACCACCGGATAAATCTTCCATAGTGATGGGAATTATATGGAAACTAACAATAATATTTACAATCTCAGGTCTGACCAGGCGATCCTGGATTCGGTAGATGATCAGTTGCGGAAAAACCATCCCCATGAAACCAGAGAGACCTATGAGCGTCTGCTCTCCCATGGTTACAGCGACAAAGATGCCCGGCAACTCATCGGTTCAGCGGTTGCCAATGAGTCTTTCATGATTCTTGCGCATCAGGAATTTTTTGATCTGGCCCGCTATGTCGCCACCTTGAGAAACCTGCCCAGGTTGCCGTATCGTTATACGTAGGTCGTAAACACTATTGGTTAATGTGATCGATAACTGGTAGTATCATTCTGGCTACAGCTTTGCTCTCTTCCATTTGTCAACATGAACGGTTCAGATTCTGATTCTATGGTTGAATCAGAATTTTCAGTGTGCCTTTTTGTCCGGCGTGTTCCATGGCCTGAACCGCTTGTGTCAGGGGGTAACAGGCTGTGATCAGAGCCTCTACCGGGATGCGTTGCTGCTGCAACAGATGGATGGCTGCCGGGAAGGGGCCACAGCGTGAGCCGATCAGTCGAATTTCTCGCACCACCAGTTCGGCCAGGTTGATGGGGGTCTGTTCCGGAAAGGTACTTTTCAGGATCAGCCGGCCGCCGGATCGCACCAGCTGAAGTGCCCGTTGCAGGCCTGTTGGGCCGCCGCTGCACTCCACCACCGTTTCAGCCGTGTATCCTGCTGGCAGGGTGTGTTCCAGGCAGGTTGAAATGCCGGCCGCGTGCAGGGTGGACCAGTGTTCGGGGTGGTGTCCCACCACCAACAGGTCGCAGCCGGTCAGGGCCAGTACGTGTGCCACCAGCAGTCCCAATCGGCCATCTCCGATCAGTGCGACCGTTTCACCGGGGTGAATATGCGTCTGTTGTGTGATGCGCAGGGCGGCTGCCAGGGGTTCAACAAACACGGCTGCCTGATCTGGGATGGTGGCGGGCAAAGGGTGGAGATTGGAGAGTGGCAGCAGGCAATAGTCGGCAAACACCCCATCCCGTCCCCGAATGCCGGGCACGGTGCGTTGTGCGCAGTGGGCGGGGTGGCCGTTGTGGCAGCGGTGGCATTGGCCGCAGCCACAATTGATCTCTCCCACGACCCGTTGACCGATCCAGGCGGCTTCGGGTGCCTCTGCCACGACGCCGACAAATTCATGTCCCAAAACCCCCTGGAAGGTGTTGTAACCGCGCAAGACGGCCAGATCCGTTGCACAAACACCGGCCAGGGAGACGCGGATCAGAGCCTCTCCCGCTGCGGGGATGGGACGAGGGCAGGCCTCCAGCAATTGAAGTTGGTCGCTCAGGTGTAATGCGCGCATCTCTCTTCTTGTCGACTACTTTCTCAGCCAAACCAATGCAATGACATCACCGGGCTCAGGCCGACACCGAGACAGCCTTACCCCGTCATACCACAAAACGCAACTCCGTCGCATCACTGGAAAGCACCGTCAAGCCGTACAAGGGGGGCAGGGAGGCTCCCAGGTCTTTGCCATACAATTGGTGCAACTCCCACCGCAAATATCCGGCCTGCTCCGGGGTCAGATGAACGCCAACCGCCTGCCGACCATCGGCTTCAAAAGCCTGTTTCAACTTTTCAAATTCAGCAAGAGACAAGGGGTTTTCCGGCCAATCCGGCAAATAGGAGACTTTTTCCACGGGAGATCCTTTTCAATTCGGTTTAAACTGCTCTTGAGCAACGTTGGTTGCCACCACCTGGGCATTAGACACGGCCCCCCCCCTTCCTGTCAATCATTTTACGATATGAGCGGATCGAGATGAAGCAAAACAGCATCTGCCTTCCCGGTTGTCCGGGCCGGAGAAGGGCCGGAATGAACGGTCGTCAAACCCTCCTGCTTTGTGTCCTGCTGCTGGGCAACCTGCTCTCTCAACCGGCCCGAGCCGAGCCGGTTCTGAATGATGCGGAACAACAGGCGGCACTGGTCCGCTATCGTGATTGTGTGATAAATAAGGTGCAACCGGCTCGCAGTGCGGTGGCCGCCAGCCATTTGCAACAGGCCTGTCAAACCATTTTTGCCGCCGACAAAGGGGGAAATGCGGCCAAAATGGGCACCAGACAGCTGAACATGCACGAGATGCAACAGGAGGAGCAAGAAAAAAATAGGCGATTCCATGAATGCCTGCTAGACTATTTGCCAACCGTGTACAATGACCAGAGTGCCGAGGCGATGGTTCAACTCTGCCGGGAGCAGTTCGGGACGGAGAGTGACAAGCCCGTCTCGCAGGCCAAACCCGATATTCTTTTGCAACTGCTGGGTCTGCGGTCAGACAAACGGAACAAGCAACCTCAGGAGCTGACCATAGAGGGGGACACCTTTGTGCCATTGGTTCCCTGGCAGGGCGGGCAACCCCGTTAGAGCGCGCGATCCACCCTGCAAAGCAGCCCTTTTTTGACAAACAGGTGAGACCAACCCATGAAAAAAATTGTGGTAGAAAAGATCAAAAAACATCTCATCGGTGAAGGATGGATGATTGAAAAGATCAAAAAACTGGATTTTTGGGCCTTTCATGCCGATGCGCCGGCCTTCTGTGTCGTCCAGGCTGGTGCCTGCCTGATCTTTTTTTGTGACATGCCCCTGAATGCCAGTTGGGAAAAGAGAAGATCCCACTTTTTTGAACTGCTGAACAGCATCAACAACAGCTTCAGCCATGGGGTGCGGGTGATCAAACTGAACGATGAGCATGTCGACATGCTGCATGCCTCGGCTGTCTGGCACAATTATTACAACGAAAAAGAGTTTGGCCAGTTTTTTGACCAGTTTGTCTCCAGCGTCGTCGATCTGTACCATAACGATGACATTATCAGTAACTTGAAGGTATGACACGGATGTTGTTTCCCGCCTTTCCGTACTGCGCCCTTTTCCACGCTGGTTGATCAACATGTCCGCGAATCGACAAGAGGAGTTTCGTACCCAACTCCTGGCTGTATTTGAGCGGTTGCCAAAACTGCAACGCATTATTTTGCAACTGCTTTCTGTTTTTCACGGTTCTGTCCACCGGGCTGACCTGGCGAAATATCTCTACGAGATAGGGGTGACCGGTGATGCGGGCCGAATGCTGTCGGTCAATGCCTTGATGCCCATTCTGTCCGCCATGGGCAAACAAAAAATTTTTTCAGACAACCCCTATTTTTTCAGCTGTCACGAGGCCATTGCCTGGGATGTCACCCTTTCGGCGGTGAAAGAGGGAACGTTCCACAAGATGGCGGCTGCAGCCCAGAAACTGTTGCCGGCCATCTCCAACTATTCCTATCGCTATCAGGGGTATGAACTGGTCAGTTACAACCGCTGTCTGCGGGAGATCCGGATCGGTCTTTTCAGTCAGGATGCGCAGCAGGTGGAGAGCTATCTGCAACTGGCCCGCGCACAATACCCTGAAGATGTTGCCCTCTCGCCGCCGTTGCTCACCCTTTGCATGCAACCGTTCAATGCGCAGTGGTTTGCCGAATTGCCCAAGGCCATTCAACTCGTTGCGCTGGAAGAGATGGTGCCGTTTCTGGTGAGCAAACTGGAGCCGTTGGCGACCCTTCAACCTCTGTTGGCCGGCTACCGTTTGTTGGCGGTTGAGGAGGGTGGGGACCGTTTTCGTGCCCTCTGGGTGATCACTTTGCTGGCGCAGGGCGATCTGGCCGTTGCGCAGGAGGTTTTGCATGGCGATCTTCCGGTGGCCGATGCCCAACTGCTGGAGGGGTGGTGGTTGTTTTTGCGGGGGGAAAATGAGGCGGCCCTTGAGCGTTATGAGAAGGTTTTTCGCAAGGGAGGATGCGACCATAAAATCTGTTTTGCGCATCTGGGCGCACCCTTTTTTCTGCTGGCGTTACTCAAAGGCCAGGATCCCACCCAAATCGGGAGAGTGGCTGAATTTTTGGCCTTTGCACGCAAAAAAAAGCTGCTGGCGCACACCACGATCTATCAAAGCCTGGAAGCCCTGCTGTTGGCGCAGCGGAACGAGTTGGTCAAGGGGGGGCTGCTTTTGGATGCTGAAGAGAGCTCTCTGGCACCGATGCTCGGCCACGCTTCCCGGCACCTCAATATCAAGAGGATATTTTCCCTCGGATTTTTATTCAAGTCGGTGGTGCGCTACTGGATCCATGCAGAGCAGGACTCCAACAGCTTGACAGAGTTGAAAATGGCCTTTGAGCAGGCCAAAAGAGAGGGTTATCGCTGGGTGGCCATGGAGTATGCGGAGCTGCTGTCCCGGGCGGGGGTGCCGGAGAAAGAGGATTATTATCATCCGTATGCCCGTACAGTGCAGGAGGAGACCGGGTTGCGCTCCCTGTTGCCGATTGTGCCGAAGGAGGAGGGATGGGAGCGTGCCCTGCGTGCCCTGCTGCTGTTAAGCCCGGGAAAGGAAAAAGTGGGCAAGCCGGGCAAAGAGGGGGTCAACCGTCGTTTGATCTGGTTGATTCGGTTGTCGGGGAGCATGGTGGATTTGATCCTGCCCAAGGAACAGAGCATGAACGCCAACGGTACCTGGTCCAAGGGCCGTATGGTCGGGCTGAATCGGCTGGCGGATAAGGATCTGGATCTCCATTTTTTGACAGAGCAGGATTGGCGGATTGTGCAGACGCTGGAGCGGGAATATGTCTCGTATGGCAGGACGCGGCTGCTCTTTCCCTGGCAAAAGGCCATGTTGGCGATGGTGGGCCATCCGCTGGTTTTCTGGGAGGAGTCCCCTTCGGTGCGGGTGGAGGTGGTGCGGGCTGAGCCGGAGCTGATGGTGCAGAAAGCGCGCAATCAGATCAAGGTTCAATTTGCCCAACAAATTGTTCAACAGGGGGTGATTGCCAGTCAGGACTCTCCCACCCGGTGCCAACTGATTGAGGTAACCGCTGCGCACAAGGCGATTGCCGATGTATTGGGGGCAGAGGGGTTGCATATTCCCACCCAGGGCAAGGATCAGGTGCTGTCGGTGATGCATGCCCTTTCTCCCCTGGTGACCATTCAGTCTGCCATTGGGGGTGGGCAGGACTCCATGGAGAGTATTCCGGCTGATTCCAGGCCCCATGTACAGTTGCGGCCGTTTGGTGCGGGGTTGAAACTGACGCTGCTGGTGCGGCCTTTTGGATCGGACGGCCCCTATTTTGTCCCGGGCAAGGGGGGGCGGACCATTATTGCGGAGGTGGGGGGCAAACGGGTGCAGACCCATCGCGCCTTGCCGGAAGAGCAGAGTCGGGTCATGCGGTTGATGGCGGCCTGTCCCAGTTTGGCGGCCGGGGAGGATATGCAGGCGGAGTGGTGTTTTGAAGAGCCGGACAGTTGCCTGGAACTGTTGTCCGAGTTGCAGGAGTTGCGGGACGAGGTGCAACTGGAGTGGCCGGAGGGGGAGAGGTTGCGGGTAAGTCGTCCGGTATCGATGGAACAATTGCGGGTGCAGGTACAGCGTGACAATGACTGGTTTGCCATGAAAGGTGAACTGCGGGTGGACGATGCCGTATTGTTGGAGATGGATGCCTTGTTGGCGTTGGTGTTGAATGGTTCGAGTCGATTCATTCCCCTCGGGGATGGGCAGTTTGTGGCCTTGACGGAAAAATTTCGCAAGCAGCTGCTGGAGTTGGAGGCATTCTCCAGCCAGAGCGGTCGGGACCGGCGGTTTCATCCCCTGGCGGCTCCCCTGTTGCAGGAGATTGCCGAGCAGGCCCAGTGGGTCAAGGTGGACAGGGAGTGGAAGCAGCATTTGCAACAGATTCAGGCTTCCCAGGCATTGACGGTGGTATTGCCTTCCACCTTGCAGGCTGAGTTGCGGGATTATCAGTTGGCGGGCTACTACTGGTTGTCGCGTCTGGCGGCCTGGGGGGTGGGGGCCTGTCTGGCCGATGATATGGGGTTGGGCAAGACCATTCAGGCGTTGGCACTCATTTTGAGCCGTGCCAAAGAGGGGCCGGTATTGGTTGTCGCGCCCACCTCTGTCTGTTTGAATTGGGTGCGGGAGATTGAGCAGTTTGCGCCCACTTTGCAGGCCATTTTATTGGCCAGCAGTCGGCGGCAGCAGACATTGGATGGTTTGAAGCCCTACGATGTGCTGATTTGCAGTTATGGTCTGTTGCAGCAAGAGGGTAAAATATTGGCTGCGGTGTCGTGGCAGGTGGTGGTATTGGATGAGGCTCAGGCCATCAAAAACAGGGGGACCAAGCGGTCCAAGGCGGCCATGGCGTTGAAGGGCAGCTTTAAAATGATTTTGACGGGCACACCGATTGAAAACCATTTGGGGGAGTTGTGGAATCTGTTTCATTTTATCAATCCCGGTCTGTTGGGCAGTATTGAATCGTTCAACAACCGGTTTGCCACACCGATTGAGCGGTACAGTCTCAAGGAGGCGCGTGGTCGTCTGAAAAAGTTGATCCAGCCTTTTATTTTGCGGCGTACCAAGAGTCAGGTGTTGGCTGAGTTGCCGCCGCGGACGGAGATCACGCTGCAGGTGGAGATGAGCCCGGAGGAGACCGCTTTTTATGAGGCGTTGCGGCGGCGGGCCATTGAGCAGATCGAAAACATGGAGGGTTCGATTGAGCAGCATCAGTTGCAAATTTTTGCGGAAATCATGCGGTTGCGTCGGGCCTGTTGCAACAGTCGTCTGATTGTCCCGGACAGTCCGATTGCCAGCACCAAGTTGGAACTTTTTTGGAGTGTGGTGGAGGGTTTGCTGGAAAACCGGCACAAGGTGTTGGTATTCAGTCAATTTGTTGATCATTTGGCCATTATCCGTGAGCGGTTGGAGCAGGAAAAGGTGCGTTACCAGTATTTGGATGGCAGCACGCCGATGCAGGAGCGGCAGCGGCGGGTGGAGGCGTTTCAGGCTGGGGAGGGGGATCTGTTTTTAATCAGTTTGCGGGCGGGTGGCATGGGCATCAATCTGACGGCAGCGGATTATGTGATTCACATGGACCCCTGGTGGAATCCTGCTGTGGAGGATCAGGCCGCCGACCGGGCTCATCGTATTGGTCAGCAGCGTCCGGTGACCATTTATCGTTTGGTGACCAAGGGGACCATTGAGGAGATGATTGTGGAGTTGCATCAGCACAAGCGCAGTCTGGCGGACGGGTTGTTGGATGGCAGTGATGTGAGTGGTCGATTGACGGCCAGTGATCTGTTGCGCATCATTCGTGGTCAGGAGGTGTGATCCGGTTGATTGATTCCTGTTTCTATCCTTTCAAACGATTGCAGGGGTCCGGGGACCGTCACGGTCCCCGGTGGGGTGCAGGGGCAAAGCCCCTGCATGAATGGCGCGTTTATCCCAAAGCCCATTTTCGCAGAAAATGGGCGCAACGCGCCCAAAACCGCCCCGCAGGGGCGACTTTGGGAGGGCGGCAGCCCGACTCGCACGGTTATATTGTTGAAAATATTTTGATAATAAAGCAAAACTTCCGGATCTGCTGCTTTTTGTTTGATACAAGGCCAGGAACGGTTTTTTTTCAAACCCTCCCAAACTTGGCCAGCTCTCAGTCGGGCTGCCGCCCTCCAGGAGTGCCCCTGCGGGGCGTTTTGGGCGCGCTGCGCCCATTTGCTGCGCAAATGGGCTTCTGGGAAAGCGCGCCCTTACATGCAGGGGCTTTGCCCCTGCACCCCACTGGGGACCGTGACGGTCCCCAGACCCCTGCAATCGTTTTAAAAGATTAAGAAAAGCATGGGTGTGGTCATCATGCTAGCGCATATGGGGCTTTGCCCCTGCACCCCACCGGGGACCGTGACGCTCCCCAGACCCCTGCGATTGTTTTTCGCAACAGATTGCGACGAACACGCCCTATGCACAGGCAGTAATTTTTGCTAGAATGGCGCGTTGGTTTTCCTTTGTTCAAGTTTCCGGGCAGTCCATCCAGAGTTTTCATAAGAGATCATGACAGAACTTAGCCACAACAAACAGATTCCCGTCAACATTGAAGACGAGATGCGTACCTCCTATCTCGATTATGCGATGAGCGTTATCGTCGGGCGGGCCCTGCCGGATGTGCGCGACGGCTTGAAACCGGTGCATCGACGGGTGCTGTTTGCCATGCATGAACTGGGCAACGAGTGGAACCGGGCCTACAAAAAATCAGCCCGTGTTGTCGGCGACGTG
Source organism: Magnetococcales bacterium HCHbin5 (assembly GCA_002753505.1). GTDB lineage: Bacteria > Pseudomonadota > Magnetococcia > Magnetococcales > Magnetaquicoccaceae > Magnetaquicoccus. Next base: position 30,709 of record PEAG01000031.1, read on the forward strand.
ATCGGTAAATACCATCCCCACGGGGATGTGGCCGTCTATGATACCATCGTACGCATGGCGCAACCCTTCTCCATGCGCTACCTGCTGATTGATGGGCAGGGCAACTTTGGTTCGGTGGACGGGGACTCTGCCGCCGCCATGCGGTACACCGAAGTGCGCATGACCCGCCTGGCCGGGGAACTGCTGGCCGACATCGACAAGGAGACCGTCAACTTTGGCCCCAACTATGACGGCTCGATGGAAGAGCCTAAAATATTGCCGGGCAAATTTCCCAACCTGCTGGTCAATGGTTCGTCCGGTATCGCCGTCGGCATGGCCACCAATATTCCTCCCCACAACCTGGGAGAGGTGGTGACAGCCACCATCGCCCTGATCGACAACCCGCTGCTCTCCATTCCCGAACTGATGGCCATTGTGCCCGGTCCCGATTTTCCAACCGGGGGTACCATTTGCGGCCGGGCCGGTATCCGCAGTGCCTACATGACCGGACGCGGCTCCATCGTGGTGCGTGCCAAAACCGAGGTGGAACAGCTGCGAGAACACCGGGAAGCCATCATCATCAAAGAGTTGCCCTACCAGGTCAACAAGGCCCGCCTAGTGGAACGCATTGCCGAGCTGGTGCGGGAGAAAAAACTGGTGGGTATCTCCGACCTGCGAGACGAATCCGACCGGGAAGGCATGCGGGTGGTGATCGAACTGAAACGGGATACCCAGGCCGATGTGCTGTTAAACCAGTTGTTTAAACATACCGCGATGCAGTCCAACTTTGGCATGAACGCCCTGGCACTGGTGCAGGGTCGTCCCATGATATTGGACTTGAAACGTTTTCTTGAAGAATTTATCAATCATCGTCGTGAGGTTGTGACCCGTCGAACCCAGTATGAACTGAAAAAGGCCCAGGACCGGGGCCACATATTGGAGGGGTTGTCGGTGGCGTTGGCCAACATTGACCGCATCATTGAACTGATTCGGCAGGCTCCTTCACCGGCTGAGGCCAAGAGTGCCATGCTGGCAGAGCTGTGGGAGCGGGGGCCGGTCGAGGCGATGCTGGCCAGGGCGATGGCGGAAGGGGAGTTGATGTCGCCGCAGTTTGTGGAGGGGGGCTATCAACTGACGGACGAGCAGGCGCAGGCCATTCTGGATCTGCGACTGCACCGTTTGACCGGCCTGGAACAGGATAAAATTCACGAGGAGTTTAACCTGATCCTGACCGAGATTGCCCGATTAAAGTCCATTCTGGCTTCGGATCAGGTGTTGATGGGGGTGATCAAGGGGGAGTTGCTGACGATTCGGGAGATGTTTGCCGATCCGCGCCGCACCAACATTGTGGAGGATGTGAGCGACTTTTCCATTGCCGACCTGATTCCCGAAGAGGAGATGGTGGTCACGGTGAGCCATGCCGGGTATATCAAGCGGCAGCCCAGCATCGAGTATCGCACCCAGCGTCGGGGGGGTCGGGGCAAAAGTGCAGCGGACGTGCGAGAGGAGGATTTTATCGCCCAGCTTTTTGTCGCTTCGACCCATGATACCATTCTCTGTTTTACCGATCAGGGCCGGGTGTTCAAGCTGAAGGCCTATGATTTGCCGTTGGGCAGTCGGGCTGCCCGTGGGCGGCATGTGGGGAATATACTCTCTCTGGATGGCAAGGAGATGGTGCGCCAGATTTTGCCGGCACCGATCCCGGTCAACGAGTGGGGACGGTGGGAGTTGCTGTTTGCCACCAGCCAGGGGTTGATCAAAAAAACCCTGCTGTCGGCCTACGCCAATATTCGGGTCAATGGCTTGCGGGCAGTGGATTTGCGGGATGGAGATGATCTGGTGGGGGTGGCGTTATTGCCCATTCTGCCGGAAGATATGCCGAGAGAGGAGGAGATCGCCGCCACCCTGGCAGACGGGGAGGGGGATGAAATGTCGGAAGAGGAGCTGGATGCCGCCTTGCCGGTCATCGAGGAGGAGGAGCCCGAGGAGGAGTCTGCGGAGCCGGCAGCGGGTGCGACGGGTCGTGCAGGCCGGGTCATGTTGTTTTCCCAAAGTGGCAAGGCGGTCCGTTTTCGTACCAATCAGGTCCGGCGCATGGGTCGGGTGGCGCGGGGGGTGCGGGGCATGCGCCTGAAGGGGGAGGATCGGGTCATCTCGCTCAATGTGTTGTTGCCGGGTTCCGGTTGTCAGTTGCTGGTGGTGACGGAGCGTGGCTTTGGCAAACGGACCAGCGAGGAGCTGTTTCCCACCAAGGGGCGGGGTACGCAGGGGGTGATTGGCATCCTGACCAGCGAGCGCAACGGTTCGGTTGTGGATGCCTTGACCGTTTGGCCAGGGGATCAGGTCATGTTGATTTCTGACCAGGGCACGGTGTTGCGGACGGATGTGGATTCCATTCGGCTGACGGGTCGCAATGCCCAGGGGGTCAAGGTGTTGAATGTCGGGGCCGGGGAGCGGTTGGTCTCCCTGGCGCGGATTGCGGAGGTGGAGGAGGGGAGCGAACCGCGTGACCCCGGCGTTGTAGCGGATGAGGCGACAGAGGGTAGTGAATGGGCGGCTCCAGAGGAGGAGGTATAAGCGGTGTTGGACCTGAAACTGATTCGAGAAGATCCGGCGTGGGTGGAAGGCCGCTTGCAGAGCCGCGGCAAAGGTCATGACTTGCAGAAGGTTCATCTGCTGGAGCAGGAAAAGCGTGCCATACAGGCTGAAACGGAGGCGTTGCAGGCGCGGCGCAATGCCATTTCCCGTGAGATAGGCCATCTCAAGGCCCAGCAGGGGGATGCATCGGCTTTGTTGGAGGAGATGCAGGGGTTGGGGCCACGGCTCAAGGCGTTGGAACTGCTGTTGCGGAGCAAGGAGGAGGCGGTTGGGGAGGTGGTATCCCAGTTGCCCAATCTGCCGGATCTTTCGGTGCCGATGGGGCGGGATGAAAACGAGAATGTGGAGTTGCGCCGTTGGCCGGCGGCGTCGGAACCGGAGCCGTTGCCGTTCCCGGCTCAAAGTCACTGGGATATTGGGGAGCGGTTGGGTGTATTGGATTTTGATGCGGGCGCGTTGGTGGCGGGGGCGCGTTTTACCGTTTTGCGTGGGGGTGGTGCCCGATTGAGCCGGGCTTTGATCAATTTCATGCTGGATCTGCACACGGCTGAGCATGGTTATACGGAGGTTTTGCCGCCATTTCTGGTCAATCGGGAGAGCCTGTTCGGGACGGGTCAGTTGCCCAAGTTTGAGGAGGATCTGTTTGCGGCCAGCGATGATTTTTTTCTGATACCGACGGCGGAGGTTCCGGTGACCAATCTGGTGCGGGGGCAGATTGTGGAGGAGGAGCAGTTGCCGTTGCGCATGGTGGCGTGGACCTCCTGTTTTCGGCGTGAAGCGGGTGCGGCGGGAAAAGATACGCGGGGTTTGATTCGCCAGCATCAATTTGATAAAGTGGAGCTGGTCTGGATCACGCGGCCGGAGGAGAGTGAGGCGGCGTTGGAGCAGTTGACCCGGGATGCCGAGGCAGTATTGAAGCGGTTGGAGTTGCCGTTTCGGACGGTGGCGTTGTGTACCGGTGATTTGGGTTTTGCGGCTCGCAAGACCTATGATTTGGAGGTCTGGTTGCCTGGGCAGGGTCGGTATCGGGAGATCTCTTCCTGTTCCAACACGGGGGATTTTCAGGCTCGGCGCATGCAGGCCCGTTTGCGCCGCAAGGAGGGCAAAAAGGTGGAGCCGGTTCATACGCTGAATGGTTCCGGTTTGGCGGTGGGTCGGACCCTGGTGGCCGTGCTGGAAAACTATCAGCAAGCGGACGGGTCGGTTGTCATCCCGGATGTGTTGCGCCCTTACATGGGGGGCGTGTCGTTGTTGGAGCCTGTTGTAAAAAAATAATCCTGCCTGTTCAGGATGGGTGGCCGAGCGGTTTATGGCAACGGTCTTGAAAATCGTCGTGTCGAAAGGCACCGGGGGTTCGAATCCCTCCCCATCCGCCATTTTTGATTCCCAGCAATTCCAAGAACGCTTTTAAACCCGCATGAAATATACATTATGCGGGTTTTTTTGTTCCCAGGAGTTCCAAGGAATTCCCCTTGCATCCAACAAATTTGTTGGTGTATTTCTTGGTTGGTGGCCAGAAGAAATTCCACCCACCAACAAAATGCCTCCTTTGCCTGACAAGAACAGCCTCAGCAGGAACCAACACGATGCCATTTATCGGCACGATATTGCTGAGTTGTAATCTGTCAGAACCGACTCTAAAGGAACCAACAAATGCCACTGAACGATACTGCCCTGCGGAACATGAAACCATCTGACAAGCCGTTCAAACAAGCCGATGGAGGTGGCCTGTTCATCCAGGTGGAGACCACCGGCAGCCGACTCTGGAAAATCTCTTATCGATTCGATGGCAAGCAAAAGACCATCTCCCTCGGGAAGTACCCGCATGTCAGTCTGAAGGATGCCAGGGCAAAGAGGGAGGAGATCAAGACCATGCTGGCAGCCGGTATCGATCCGTCGGCGCAGAGACAGGCGGAAAAGGAATCGACATCCGGTGCAAACTCAATGGAGGCAATCGCCCGGGAGTGGTTCGCAAAATTCTCTCCCTCCTGGGCGAAGAGCCACGCGGACACGATCATCCAGCGACTTGAACGGGATGTCTTCCCGCCACTTGGCACACGTCCGATCAGCGACATAAAGGCCCCTGAGCTTCTGACCGTCCTGCGGCGTATCGAGGAGCGTGGTGCATTGATCACAGCACACAGGATCAAACAGGTGTGCGGGCAGGTGTTCCGCTATGCCATTGCCACTGGCCGAGCCGAGCGTGACCCATCTGCCGACCTGCGTGGGGCATTGCCTCCAGCCAGAGGGTCACACCATGCCAGCATCACGGACCCCGCCAAGATTGGGGAGTTGATGCTGGCTATCGATGGATACAAGGGGTCGTTCGTTGTGCGCTGCGCCCTGCAGTTTGCGCCGCTTGTGTTTGTGCGTCAGGGGGAATTGCGTCATGCGGAGTGGCCAGAGATCGATTTTGAAAAGGCCGAGTGGCGCATCCCCGGCCCGAAGATGAAAATGAAGGATCCCCACATCATACCCCTATCCAGGCAGGCCATCTCCATTTTGAAGGAGCTGCAACCGTTTACCGGAGATGGCCGATACCTTTTTCCGAGCAACCGAACGCGGGAACGGTGCATGTCAGAAAATACAACCCTGGCGGCACTGCGCCGGATGGGGTACAGCAAAGAGGATATGACACCACATGGATTCCGCAGCATGGCCTCCACCCTGTTGAATGAGCAGGGCTGGAATCGGGATGCCATCGAACGCCAACTGGCGCACGCGGAGCGGGACTCTGTCCGGGCCGCCTACAACTACGCCGAGCATCTGCCAGAACGGCGGCGCATGATGCAAGCATGGGCGGATCACCTGGACGAGTTGCGGAGGGGCGGAAAGTGAAACAGGGGCAGAACCCCATAAGGGCTACTGAGCGATGACGGGGAATAGATCATCTTGAACCGGCAGTTGGATAGGCCCCTCGTCTGGATCCATGATGGGGATCGTACCAAACTAATTTCAGGACACGCCCCTCCTTGATTCCGTAGACACGGACCTTGTTGTTGACGCGCAACGAAAACAACTCCTCAATTCCGCCGATAATAATTGCCTTTAGCCGTTTCTGTGCAGCTGGGGTAAACCCAAGAACGCTTAAAGGGTGACTGTTTGTTCCGGCACGACGTCCACCGGAGGAACTCTCGATTGTATACCATTCCATCGTCTCGAATGATTTTAAGTGTTCTTGAATCAGCAGCAAGATTCCTTCTGGCTTTAGCTGATTCCATCCCCAGTCAGGATGAGTCCAATCACACAAATGGAAATGCCACGCAGGAGTCTGCTTGATGGTATCAGGCTCCCTGTCAATCTTGGCACTTCGATCTGTGCCTGGATTCCTATCAAATCTTGGGCTTGGACCCGCAGGAGAAAACTTGCTTGACGGATTATGATGTGTGCTGTTCATTACAGTCCGCTGTAATATTCCATCATAGATTCCAAGGTGATTTCTTGGTTTCCAACATCTCTCTTTGCCAACCCTTTCCTCGCCAGGATCCATGGATCTTCAAGGTGCGTCAGATCACTTAACCATTGGGGATTTTTGTCGCCATAAAAACTTAAAATCCGACCAATGGTGTCCTTTTCCACCGCAGTCAACGCATTGGGATTGCCAGAAAAACAGCCACTTTCCAACAAAAACACACCTTTGTGTCGTTTGTACAGTTTCGGAGCAACGGGACCGTTGGCCCATGCTTCAATGCGGGAATCGAACAATGGCCGCTCCTCCCACACAGCGTGCCATGCCTGGGCATAATAGACCAACTTTTGCAACTTCATAGCAGTCATTGGTCCTTTCTTTTTAAGGATATACTCTGCCACATCAAAAATGCTTGCCATCGTATTCCTCACATACCAAACCTTCTTGCGGTTGAACCATGACGCCCTGCTGTCGTGGCAACGTCCTTCTCGCCCGTCTGTTAGGGGTGGACATTCAAGCCCAGACTCGTCGCAGCATTACGGAGAGCTTCACCAGTTTGTATCCAGTCACCCCTGATGGCAGCAGCATTGAACGCAGCAGCTTCATCGGCTGAAAGTGGTTGAGCAGGCTGGCAGAGCCCATTCAGATATGACTCAGACGCGCAGTCCGACGCATGGCGGTTGAACGGCAGAATCCTGGCTAAGCTGCCAACACCAGCGATAAATATCCGCATGTTTCCGTTCATATATGGCTCGTCTATTGTTAAGGATTGCACCACACCAGTCATCCGACCCAACACCAGGATCGATTCCCGCCGGAACCGCCCTCCAGGAACTCCTTGGAACCTACTGGAACACAATTTGGATGCTGTACTGGAAGGGTAGCGTGTGTCAAGATGAATAATGCCTGCATCTGAGATTTTCTCGTTTCACCCCAGATTCCGCCGTGTCAACCCACCTTCCGACTTCCCTATTCATCCCCGTGGGAGTCTGCCAGACGCTCACCAACGCCAACCCTTGAATCTGCGTGGTAGGATGACCGATGATGGACGTGTACGCTTTTCTTCTTTTTCCACAACGGGAGGACAACTACTCATCGCGATGAAAACTATCCACTTTGTTAAAATTGTGTGCTTGAGCTTGTTTGTTGCAGGATGCACAGGCATGAGGTGCGGAGATCCAGGTGTCTCCTGTTCCAAATGGCAGATGGATTATTTGTTATCAAAAGGATTTCTGAAACCATGTCCAGACGGCACATACAGTCATGGAAATGAGCAATGTCATGCAGACCAGGGGAATCAGGGGCTTGATAGTCCCCGTCTCTCGTCTACCAAGCAGCTCATCATTCCGACTCCTTCTGAGAAAAGCGGTGAATCGCCTCCCCAGACCGGAATCTACAATCGGCGTTGTTGCATGATTCGTCTGGAACCCCAGCCACTTGACCTGATGCTCGGTTTCGATAATCATGGGGCATGGACACCACCTCTCCCAAACATCGATACCGCATCCGCAACTGGCGGGAGTACAACGCCGCCTTGGTCAACCGTGGCCGTCTGACCCTCTGGTTCGACGAAGACGCCATCAGCCAGT
>PEAG01000157.1 GCA_002753505.1 Magnetococcales bacterium HCHbin5
AGCGGGTTGGCGTTGGTGGAGGCCCGATGGTTTGAGCAAGGGTATGTTCATTTCCTCAGTGGTGCGCTGACCGGCGTGCGGCGCACCATCAAATCCTGCTCCGGTGACGGCGTCTTCCAGTTGCTGCTGCCTTTGCCTTCCATCCCGGCGGTGGGAGACTCCTTCAAAGCCTATCCCGGCTGCGACAAAACACAGGCTACTTGTACCAACAAGTTTCACAACGTGAGAAATTTTCGTGGTTTTCCCTATATCCCGGTTGCGGAGACAGCAATATGAACGCCGCCAGAGAGCAAATTGTCCAGACGGCCATGGCTTGGCTGCTCACTCCGTACCACCATCACGCCTGCATCAAAGGTGTGGGTGTGGACTGCGTGCAGTTTCTCATCGCCGTTTTCGAGGAGTGCCAACTCACCTCTGGCGTGGTGGCGGACGGCTATGCCCAGGATTGGCACCTGCACCGCAGCGAGGAGAAATATCTGGCGGGCATCCAGCAGTATGCCAGGCAGACGGCCACCCCGGAACCGGGGGACATTGCGCTGTTCCGTTTTGGCAGGTGTGTTTCCCATGCGGGCATTGTCCTGCCTGAGCCCCGCACTGTCATCCATGCCTTTGCGGGGGTTGGCGTGATCATTTCCTCGCTGGATGGCCAGGAATTGGGCGGCAGGCTGCATTCCTTTTGGAGGGTGGTACCATGAGCGGCAAAGACGGCAAAGTGATCAACAACAGCGAGCCCCGCGCCAACGGCGTCACCTTCCAGGGCAGCATTTACGGATCGGCAATCCCGATTGTCTATGGCCGGGCCAGGGTGTCGGGAAACTTATTGTGGTACGGGGATTTCAAAGCCATCGCCCATACCACCTCGCAGGATGTCGGTGGCAAAGGCGGCGGTGGTACCACCGTCGTCTCCACGACCTACACCTACACCGCCTCCTTCGTTTTTGGCCTCTGCGAGGGGCTGATCACCAGCATCGATGGCATTTGGAGCAATCGCGACTACAAGCCGGATCCGGCCAATCTGTCGGAGGTGATCACGCCGTCTGCGGCCTGGAACGAGCCGCATCTGGTTTCCGGCTCGCATCAGGTGACGGTTGCCCATGGCACGCAGTGGACCAGCCACATTTCATGTGTGAATGTCGAGACGTCGGCCACGCTGATAAACGGCACCGACTTCACTGTCGTTGCCGGAACCTATTATTTTGCCACCCAATATGCCAACGTCCAGGTGCAAATCAGCTACAACTACAATGCCATCAACAGCAGTTCTTCCGTCATGACAGTCTTCAACGGCGACTATCTGCAAACCCCCTGGACGTACTTGACCAGCAAGCACCCCGAGCAGGCACTGCATTATCGTGGCACCGCCTACGCGGCGGCTTTGGACTGGCAGTTGGGTTCTGGTACGGCACTGCCGAACCTGAACTTTGATGTCATTGGCCAGCTTTCCTTCGATGCGGCCAACGGCTTCTTCGACGCGCATCCGAAGGACATCCTGCTCGACTTGCTGACCAATCCCCACTACGGGTTGGGTTTCCCCATGGCCAACATTGGTGACTGGACGCAATATTACCGCTACTGCACGGCCAACAGCCTGTTCCTGTCGCCAGTCTTTTCGGCGCAGGAGGAAGCCAGTGCCATCCTCACCCGCATGATGAAGCAGACGAACTCCGGTGTATATTTCTCCGAAGGCACCCTGAAAATCACCCCCTTCGGCGACGCCGTCGTCACCGGCCACCAGACCACTTTCACGCCAAACGTCACGCCTGCTTACGAGTTGACAGAGGATGATTTTATCGTCTCAGGCAGTGAGGATCCGGTGACCATCTCCCGGCGGCCATCGGTTGATGCCTACAACCACGTGAAGGTCGAATTCTTGAACGCCAGCAACCAGTTCAACACTGAGGTGGCCGAGGCCAAGGATCTGGTTTCCATCGATTTATTCGGCCTGCGGACGATGGACTCCGTCAAAGCCCACGAGATCAAATCCCCTGTGGTGGCGAGATCCGTGGCGCAGAACATCCTCCAACGGATGCAATATGTGCGCAACACCTACGCCTTCAAACTGGGCTGGAAACACTGCCTGCTGGAACCCACCGACCTTGTCACCCTTACCGACTTGGCCGCAGGTCTGGACAAAACGCCGGTGCGAATCCTGAGCATCGAGGAGGATGAAGAGGGTGTCCTCTCTATAGAAGCCGAAGATGCCCCCCAGGGGGTGTTCAGCTCTGCCACGTATCCGCACCAGTCGGTTGGCGGTTACGTTCCGGCCTACAACCAACCCTCCGGTGCAATCAACACCCCCGTGTTGTTCGAAGCACCCAAAGCACTGACCGCAACCGGGCACGAAATCTGGGTGGCCGTGTCGGGGGGCGAAAGCTATGGCGGCTGTCAGGTTTGGTTGTCATCGGATGGCACCAACTATAAAAAGATCGGCGAGATTATCTCTCCGGCCCGCCATGGCTTTCTGACTGAGCCAATGGCGTCCAGCACGGACCCCGACACGACCAGCATATGCAAAGTGGATCTGGCCCAATCCTCCGGTTCGCTCACCTCCGGCACCATCGCCGATGCGGACAACCGAGCCACACTGGCGTGGGTGGATGGGGAGTTTATCGCTTATTCCGCTGCAACCATGACGGGCAGTCACCGATACACTCTGGGTGGCTACTTGCGGCGCGGACTCTACGGCACCCCAATCAAAGCCCACCCCAGTCAGAGCCAGTTCGTTCGGTGCGACGAAGCGATCTTCCGATACGCCTACGATCCGGCTTTGGTTGGGAAGACGGTTTTCATGAAATTTTCTGCGTTCAACCAATTTGGCGGCGGAAGCCAGTCGCTGGCGGATGCGGTAGAGTATTCGTTCAACGTAGGAAACTGACCGGCTGGGCAACGAGGGGCGTGCTGGACTCAACCTGCTGCCAGGGAATCCAGCACGCGCCATCATTGGCAGGCGCAGGCGGGACCGCCGCCGTTCCTGCGTTCTCCCATTGATTCGCTTCCATGCGTCCGTTTCCGGGAGTCCTTGGGTATTGTGCCAAATCCACAGCCGCAGGACTCGACCCTGATGGGGAATCCAGCGACAGACGGCATGCTGACAGATTTTTCTTGCATGTGCCACCGAAAATGGGCAAAAAGACAGTTTCTGGCATCAATCCTCCAGAAAATTGCCGCGCTGCGGAGCGTTTTTCATGCTGTTGCCCGAACCGTTGACTGCCGCCAGTCTCGTTCGCCGATACAAGCGTTTCCTTGTCGATGCCGAACTGGAGGATGGTCGATTGGTCACCGCCCATTGCGCCAACTCACATCTCCATTCTCCATCATTCCCAGAAATATTGCCTATTCTGCTATTCACTCTTTTTAGAAAGAACCGTTAGATCGCTGGGACGGACTTTGTTGCCAGGTATCCGAACTATGACTATCCCGCGTTTTGAACTCTCATTTGGTCTCTGGACTACGACGGCTTGAACCTGTTCAGTTACATGCGCAATCCCGTTTTTTTTCTCAGTCAGATCTAACACAAGAAGAATTCCGAGGCGAATTCCTGTGTTCTGATATTCTGTCGTTTGATTTATGAATAATTTTTTTAAATTATCAAAGGAAGCGTCAGAAGACTCCCGCTTTACTTCAATAACAAATCTATACCCATCTGTTGTCACTGTGATATCGGCTCGTCCAGATGCAATATCACACTGTTCTATTTTTGTGATTCCAGAATTAATAATACCATAAATAAAATTGAAGAAATCTTGCTGAAGCTTGTCCTCAGTTGGCAATTGCATACCATTTTCTGGTTTGAAGAGAAAGGAGAGAGATGGGGCATTTCCTTTACTGAGGTCCATTCTGGAAATAAGATACCGAAAGGTCAAAAGCAAAATAACGTTAAATATGCTCTGTGGTTTCTGCATTTTAGGCCTTGATCATCGTTTCGTCCACTGCCACCCCCCATCACGCAGCGAGCAACCGGAGCTGTGAGACTGGCTGAGACCGCCGCTTCGCAGGTCTTGCTGGCAAGTCGAT
>PEAG01000158.1 GCA_002753505.1 Magnetococcales bacterium HCHbin5
TTCTCCCGGGGGGAGTGATATTTCCTGACCTGTTTTGACATGGTGCATACCTCCGTTGGTTGGCCATTATATCCGGCTTACCCGAACGAGGCAATCGTTACATTCCGTCTGAGGCAACACAAAATACGGGTGAATGTGAGTGCCTCCGTCCATCTGATCAAAAATGGCCCACCCCTCGGCAACCTTATCAATGGACAGTCCCTCCCAAAGGGAAGGCATATTCTTTTCACAGCGTCATCCCCGAGTGGCATTCCTGACACCTTCATTGTCAAATGGAGAGTCGTCAACTCAGGTCAAGAGGCCACAAAGGCTGGGGCAATGCGCGGAGGTTTTGAAAGCAGCCCAAAACCGAAGGTTCGCTGGGAACATACCGGTTATCGGGGGGTTCACTGGATTGAGGCATTCGTGATCAACAGTCGTAACAATGAATGCATGGGAACCAGTGATCGGTTCTTTGTGGTGGTTGAGTGATCAAAAGATCGGGTAGATTACTTGGCAACAATTTGCGGATGCTATTGGTATCTCTATCCGAACGGCAGGCCGGGAACTGGCCGCGATGGTGAACCTGGGACTCCTGATGGCTGATGGGCGCGGGGGAAAAATGGGAGGGTATGTTCCTTGTAATCGTTGACCAATGGAATGGAAGGCAAGAAAGGATGAATTATTCTGGAATCCTATGCATTGCAGAACACCAACCTGTTCGACATGTACCGCCAGCAGGCCGGAATTGACGGCATGCTGGATCAGTCGGAGCGGTTGTTGCCGATCAAACGCCGATTTCATGCGAACAATCGCCGGATGCATGGCAAAGGGTGACCATTCAGGAGTCAACCAGGGACATGCTACATGCAGACTTCCTTCATCAGTTCGTCTGGCTTTGAGATAGTCAAGAGATGGACGCCAATTGCTGGCATGTGGTGGTGCGTCGAGAGATCGCATCCCCTGGAGAGATCAAATATAGATTGAGCCACGCTACAAGGAAGTCTGTGAGCCCCCGCATCGCTTCTTGGGGCGGCAGAGCGGAGAGTAAACTTGGTGGTACTAACTCCAGGAAATGGGTTCGGAAGGAATCGATTTGAGTCATTTCGACCTGGACATGAAGAGTCTCCTGGGGTGGGCTTGTCCAAAGGGGGCATAGCTGATCTGGAGTCGGTCCGGCAAGGATGGGAGGATCCGGAATCTGCGGTTCGATGAAGAACGATTATCGTTGGAATCAGGAGTATGAGAGATATGTCGCTTGAAAATATAACCGAAAAACTCATCGCGGATCTGCGAATCCGGCTCCTGGACCTGCGCAACAGCAATAGGCTCCTCAACTACAAACATGCCGAACGCTCCAAGACACAAGTACGCATCGTTGACGAACAGCCCGATTTCCTCCACAACAGCCTGATCTCCGGTAAAAGCCTGTCCTTCTGTTCTCTCCCAGAGCCCGAAAATGAACTTCCCGATGAGAAAACTGACACCTTTCTGATGGAACTCGAAGAGGCGCGTCGACTTGATAAGGATTGGACCAACCTCATCGAAGAGGACATCACCTCCGACAACGCGTTGAGGATGGATCGTGCCATCCGCGACCGCGTGCGTACCAAGCTTGGTTTGCCATCGACAAAGGGTGGACGTCTAGTCTCCGTCGCTGACTGGGCTCGCATCAGTGGTATCGCGCCGAGCTACGACCTGCCTTTGCCTGTGGTGTCCGACGTGGAAGAGGACAAGCATATTGACAGTGACATCCAGACGCTCCTCCTGCCTGACAACATGCAAGGCAAACTTGCCGGTGTCATGGACCATGCCAGGACCGCCCAGCAGGAGATGGGCGTCAATCTCCTGCACATGGCCATCGGCTTCCTCGAATGGGTAGAGACGTCCCAGGCCGAGAAGTCGATGATTGCACCGCTCCTGCTCTATCCCGTGGAGATCGACCGCAGGCCGATGAAGGCCAAGGGACAGTACCGCTACTTCCTATGTGGCGAGTCTGAGCCCATCATCAACATCACCCTGCGCCAGCGTCTTGCTCAGGATTACAACCTCATCATCCCCGACATTGATGAGGGCGACACAGCCGAATCCTACATGGGCAAGGTGGTCAAGGTCATCGAAGGGATGGCTCGTTGGAAAGTCCGCCGCTTCGCTACTCTTGGCCTGTTCTCTTTCTCCCGCCTGGTGATGTACAACGACCTCGATCCGTCCCGCTGGGGTGACGTGGGCGGCCTAGCCAGTACCGGTGTTTTGGGCGAACTGTTCGGTCTCAGGGAGGCCGGGAATCCCACCGCTGAGGCCCATGACATTGAGGATCCTGCCGTAGAGTCCGAGGTGCCTCTGTTGATCCGCGATGCGGATTCCTCCCAGCACCGAGCCATCATCGACGTCATGCGCGGTCGCAATTTGGTGGTCAAAGGGCCGCCAGGGACGGGCAAGTCCCAGACTATCGCTAACATCATCGCTGCAGCCCTGGCTAAGAAGATGCACGTACTCTTCATCGCCGAAAAGGCAGCCGCCCTTGATGTGGTGAAAAAACGCCTCGACGACGCCGAACTCGGGGAGTTTTGCTTTGAATTGCACTCGACCAAGGTCAAGAAGACCGAGGTCTTGGCCAGTCTAGAGCGACGACTCAACATCACTCCAGAGAAATCGAGTGCGTCCATCGAAGCCGCGCTCGGTGAGCTGCGTTCTCTACGCGACCGTCTCACCAAACACGCCCTAACCATGAATCTGCCTTTCAGCACTTTGGAGGTCAGAGATCGAGGAGCGTGGCGTAAGGCAACCATCCACGACATCCTGTGGGCGGAGCAGCGCACCCGTGCGACCGTTCCTCATTTCTCCGGCCTTGACCGGGTCGTGCTTCCCAACGCCATGGAGACTACCCGCTTCGACTTCGAACGCCGATGCGACCGTCTGGCCGCTATCGAGAGAATCGTCGCCGAAACAATAGAGCGGTTCGGCGGCGTTGATGCTCATCCATGGTCCTTCGTTATCCGTCCCACTATCCAGGTTCTCGATATCCCTGAGATCGTAGAACTCTCCCGCCGGGTGAAAGAGTCCATCGATCTTCTGGATAAAGCCGTGGTATCCATCACTACGTTCGGCGTGCGCGTCCCGGGTGATCTGCTGGGCATCAAGGAGTTTTCCCAGAGCATCGCATCGCTTCCTGTTCCTGAGGTTAATGCTGATGATAGCGTGCTGCGCCTTGTTCTGGATGACCCAAGTCGCGAGGAGGCCATATCGGTCCTCGCCAACGACCTCGAAGCCCGTATCCAGGCTCTGGGTGAACGTGACCGCCGCCTTGTCTCCGGTTCGGCAACGCTGACTGCTGAAATGGCCGCAACGCTCGTGCGCCAAGCGAAGGAACTCGGTGTCGCCGATATGTCCCTGGAGCATCTGGCCAAGAAGACCTCCCAGGTCCGCAGCGAGCTTGGACGATGGAACAAGGTCATCGAACTGGCCAAGCGTCTCTTGGACGTCTTCGGTATCCGCAGTGCGCCTACACCGCGTGTTCTGGGCATGGTTAAACAGGCGGCCGACATGTTGGCACGAACCCAAAGGGCCGCCCTCCTTAATCGCCTGCCATCGGTTGTTGAGGAAACCGCCCACGGGGTTCTTGAACGCGCCCATGCGCGGATCGCTGGCCTGCGCACCAAGGATGCTGAACTGCGCAAAAGCCTTGTCTTCGATGTTAGTGTCTCCGTCACTGATCTCCGCCATCATGCCAGGGTGTTGAAGACTACCGGCATATTCGGAAGACTGGGCAGCGAGTTCAAGACAGCCAAGAAAACGGGCTTGGCAATGCTCAAGGGTTCCGAAACCATTGCCGATGTGAAGATGGCTGGAATGCTCATCGAATTGGCCGAACACATGGAAGCACTCCAGGCTTTGTGTTGGTTCAGCGTGAATGATACAGATGGCCGTTGCGCGTAAGCACTTTTTCGGACACTCCCGGCACCTTTTCAGGGTCCAGGACTGCGTTTTTTGAGGCATGATGGGTCTAC
>PEAG01000032.1 GCA_002753505.1 Magnetococcales bacterium HCHbin5
AACCAGCGCCCAAGCCAGAGCCCAAGCCAGAGCCCAACCCTGCGCCCAAGCCAGAGCCCAAGCCAGAGCCCAAACCTGCGCCCAAGCCAGAGCCCAAGCCAGAACCCAAACCTGCGCCCAAGCCAGAACCCAAACCAGAGCCCAAGCCAGAGCCCAAGCATAAACCGGAGCCCAAACCCAAGCCAGAGCCCAAGCCAGAGCCCAAGCCAGAGCCCAAGCATAAACCGGAGCCCAAACCGGAGCCCAAACCGGAGCCCAAACCGGAGCCCAAGGTAGCGAAAAAGGAGGAGCCGACAAACAAGGCAAAAGCGGTAAAGTCAGCCGAAAAAGAGCCGGACAAGCATAAGCCGCCGGAGGATAAGAGTGGCAAGCATGCAGAGCATAAGACCGAGGAGCCGAAGAAAAAAAAGTCGGATCAGCCGGATTTTTCCGATCTGACGGCGGCCATCTCCAAACTGGAGCCCAAACAGCCGAAACCGACGCCCAAGGCCACCCCGACCCCTGCTGCGCCGGCACATCCGGCCCCGGCTCCTCCAGAGCCGTCTCAGCAGGCTTCGGCGGCCCAGGAACCTCGGGCATCCAGTCTGACGGTTGCACTCTGGCAACGTAAGATCCATAACAAGATCTACGACAACTGGAACAAGCCGAGTGGTCTGCCCAATGAGAGTGCGTTGGCGGTCACCATTTTGGTGGAGGTTGGGCCGGACGGTTCCCTGGTCAATCCCCGTATTGGCCGCACCTCTGGCAATGCCATTTTTGACCGCTCCGTGATTCGGGCCATTCAAAAGACGGCCATGGTGGAGCAATCACCGACCGGTTGCCCGGAGTGCCGGGAGTTGGAAATCAATTTCCGACCACAGCGATGAGGGATGGCTGACGGATGAGAGGTGGTTCTGGCCCGTTTGCCAATGCCGATTTATGCACCCAGTGCGGTTACTGTCTGCCGGTTTGCCCCACCTATCGGGTGGAAAACAATGAGTTGCACGGCCCTCGTGGCCGTGTTTCCCTCATTCTGGCGTTGCAATCTGGCGCGGTAACCCCGGCGGAAGCGGCAGCCGCTTTGGACCACTGTCTGCTTTGCCGGGCCTGTCATGCGGCCTGTCCTGCCGGGGTGCGCCCGGCCAAGTTGGCGTTGGCGTTACGCGGTCAAGTCGGCCCCAGGCCCACCGTTCTGAGTCGGCTGCTGCATCGCATCACCAACAGCCATCGGATGACAGCGCGACTGGCCGGATTGCTGACCTCTTATCAGCGATCCGGCCTGCGGCATGTTGTGCAGCGTCGGGGTTGGCTGCATCATCTGCCGACGTTGGAGCGGTTGGATGCCCTGGTTCCCCGCCAGCGCAGCCTTTTCCCGCTTCCCCCTTACCCAGATGCTCCTTCGCAAGCCGGTCGCCCCCGCATCGGCTTGTTGGCTGGCTGCATTGGCCGACTCTTTTATCTCGCTGTCGCACCCGCTGCCGCCCAGTTATTGGCGCAATACGGTGGAGAGGTGATCCTCTTGGGCGGGTTTGGCTGTTGCGGGGCACCGTTTCGGGAATCCGGCGCACGCCAACCCTTTTTGCGACAGGCACGTCGCACTTTGGACGCCTTTGTGGCAGCCGGACCGCTGCAAGCGGTGGTTTGTGACAGCACGGTCTGTGCTGTCACAGGCCGCAGCTATGCCCGTGCCCTTGACCACGATCCTGCCTATGCGGCAGTGGCAGAGGATTTTGCCCGCAAACTGCACACCCTGAGTCAATTTTTGGCCGGCAGACTCAAGCGCCTGACTCTGACGGCCAAAAATCCCGGCTTTGCTGCCGTGACCTACCATGACCATTGCCAAACCCGTTTTGGTTTAGGCATTATAGAGGAGCCCAGATGGCTGTTGGCCACACTGCCCATGCGCTACCATGAATTGGCACCGAAAGATCCCTTTTCGTCCGAGGGGTGTTGTGGTGCCGGGGGTGACTACCAGTTGCGCCATCCAGAACGCAGCCAACAGATCCGAACGGCCAAATTGGCTGCCATCCAGGCCAGTGGCGCAGAGTTGGTGGTCGGCGAAAATCCCGGTTGCCTGCTCCATATTGCTGCCGGCCTGGAACAAGCCGACTCAGCTGTCCGGGTGTGCCATCTGGCCGAACTGCTGTGGGCTGCCTACGCACAACAACAACCAACTCATTAAGGTAATCCAATGAAAAGGAAATATTTTTTTGCAACGCTCACCACAATT
The DNA here is from genome assembly GCA_002753505.1 of Magnetococcales bacterium HCHbin5. Taxonomy (GTDB): domain Bacteria; phylum Pseudomonadota; class Magnetococcia; order Magnetococcales; family Magnetaquicoccaceae; genus Magnetaquicoccus. The sequence continues at coordinate 2,210 of PEAG01000032.1, forward strand.
CTGGCGGTTGGAATCACCCTTGCCATGCTCTGGCCGGAGGAGGCTGATGCCCGGATGGGGGGAGGAAACTCCATGGGAAGTCGGGGATCCCGCAGCTTTTCCACCCCGCGGCAGGCGATACCGGCTCCCGCAGGTGGCAGCCAGATGCACCCGGGAAGCGCGCAACCGGCCCAGGCCATGCCCGGCAGTCGGGCCCCTCTCTCCTCGCCTGGCATGGCGGGCAGCCCTGGTTTCAGTTCGGGCCTGATGGGTGGTTTGGGTGGTCTGGTATTGGGTGGTGTATTGGGTGCCGCCCTGTTCGGAGGAGACCACACCGCCGGTGGCATGGGGGAAGGAGCTGCCCATGCGGCCGGAGGCATGGGCGGCAGCGGGATCGGTCTGCTTGAGCTGTTGTTGATCGGCGGCCTCATCTGGATGGCCTTGCGCTGGTTCAAACAGCAAAGGGCCGGGCAGGCGGCACCGATGGCTCCCTATGGCAACAGCAGGCGGGAAGATATGGCAGACGCTTTCTCCGGCAAGTCGGCATTTGACAGCTCCCCTGGCCGTTTCATGGCTGGACAGGAGGATGAGCTTGCCCAGGGAATCGCCAATATTGTCAGCATGGATCCCCAATTTGAGGAGAGACATTTCCTGGAGGGGGCAAAAATGGCGTTTCAGCATATCCAGGGTGCCTGGAGCGATTGGAGCGTTGATCGGCTGCGTCCCCTGCTGACGGAGCGGATGTGGAAATTGATTCAGGCCCAGGCCCTTGAACGGCAGGCGGCAGGCAAGCGGGATATTATCGAAAAGATCCAGTTTGATCAGGTCAGCATCAGTGAGGCATGGCAGGAGGCGGGAGAGGATTGGCTGACTGTCCATTTTCTGGTGCGAATGGTGGATTATACCACAGACGCCCAGGGCAAGCTGCTGGAGGGCGATCCCAATACCCCTTCGACAGTGGAGGAGTACTGGACCTTTACCCGCCCGGTTGGCAGTCGGGATCCCAACTGGTTTTTGTCGGCCATCCAGCAACCGGGCGAGGTGGCCAAAAGTGTTGTTTGAGCTTGCCTTGTCATGGGGGAGATGGCCGCAAGGCCATCTCTTTTCTCAAGAGACTTTGAAGGGTTTTTTTTCCCGCCTGCTGCCGGTTGTCTGCGCCCTGGCCGTGCTGCTGGCCGGCTGTCAGAGCGTGCCGGTACTGGAAAAAAAGGTGAAAAGAGAGCCCCGGCAGTGGGAGGCAACCGCCACGACCAGCCTGGAGGCTGTCCCCTGGTCAGAACTGCCCGCCGGCCTTTTCCAGGACCAGGCAACCCGTTCCTGGGCCCAGGCTCTGGAGCAGAGCGCGCACTATTATCGCCGTCTGCCCCCGAATCAACCCTTCCAGTTTGCCGATGCCACCGTAACGGCGGCGGCGATGGCCCGGGCCTGCGCCGAGCTGGCAGAGGTGGCGCGTCGTGAAGAGATGGCACCGTTACAGGCCGAACTGCAGCAGCGGTTCCAACTGTTTCGATCTGTCGGCAACAGCACCTGGGATGTGATGGTCACGGCCTATTATGAGCCCCTGCTGCACGGTTCGCTCACCCGCTCCAAGCGGTACTATTATCCCATCTACCGCCGTCCGCCCGATCTGCTGGAGTCAAAACCACAGGCCAACGGTCGTCGCACCGTCTTTCGCCAGGCCAAGGGCAAGTCGATGCCCTACTACCAACGCAGCCAGATAGATGGCCATCTGTTTGCTGCCAAACAGCCCGGCGTGCTGGCCAATCGGGGGTTGGAACTGGTCTGGGTGGACAGTGCCATCGATGCCTTCTTTTTGCACATCCAGGGCTCTGGACGGGTGGCATTGGAAAACGGCCAAATGCTCAGACTGGGCTATGACAGTGCCAATGGTCACTCCTACGTGCCCATTGGTCGTATCCTGATTGATGAGGGCAAAATTCCCAAAGAGGAGATGACCATGCCACGTCTGCGCCAGTGGCTGTTGGATCATCCAGCCGAGAATCAGCGGCTGTTGTTCGCCAACCCCTCCTATGTATTTTTCCGTGAGTTGCAGGGAGATCCGGTTGGCAACATCAATGTCCCCCTGACCCCCTATCGCTCGATTGCCACCGATCACCGGCTGTTTCCCAAAGGGGCTCCCGCCATTCTCGCCACCACCGCCCCGCAGTTTGCTGCCGATGGCAAAACGGTGACGGCCTGGAAACCGGATGTGCGCTGGGTGGTCAACCAGGATACCGGTGGAGCCATTCGAGGCGCGGGGCGGGTGGATCTGTTTGTCGGCTTTGGAGAAAACATTGAGTATCGTGCAGGCGTCATGAAACAGCCGGATTCACAGCTCTACTTTATTGCGCCACTGCCGAACGGATCGCATGCACGGTAAGGGGCCGCCTGCTGTTAATTCGGCGCACCGGCCAAAAGAGATATGGTAAAATGGGGGGAAAACGGGTATCCTGCGGAGCAGTTTTTTTATTGCATCATCTGAAACGTCTGAGCAAGGGGGTGTGTTGTGTTGGATGTTGCCTACAAAAATCGTTGGGTTATACCATGGATGGCCTTTGTTTGCGCCCTCTGTTGGCCGCTGGAACAGGCCGTCTCAGCTTCAAAAACCTCCCATGAGACAGGCACTCAAGCCAATGATAACACCCAGAAGCATTTTACCTTGTTGACCGAACCTGCCGATGCCAAGGTGGAAATTCTGAATGTAAAAGCTCCGTACAAAACCAATATGCTGCTTAAAGCCGGGCGTTATCATATTGTCGTTTCGGCTCCCGGTTACGAAACCGAAAAGGGCTTTATCGATATAACGGAGCAGGACTGGATTGGCAAGGTTGTTTTGCGTCCGCTGAATCAACCCCCACAGGCGAAAGAACAACCAGCCACCAACGAGGCGGAACAGGAAGCGGCCAGGGAAAAGCTGAAACAGGAACAGCAAAAACTGGAACAGGAACAGCAAAAACTGGAGCAGGAGCGTCGCGCCCTCAACCAGGAAAAGGAAAAACTGGAGCAGGAGCGTCGCGCCCTCAACCAGGAAAAGGAAAAACTGGAGCAGGGACATCGCGCCCTCAACCAGGAAAAGGAAAAACTGGATGCCGCAAAACAGGAGCTGGCGCAGGCCCAGTTGGCGTTGGCTGAGCGGAAAAAGTCGCTGGAGACACAGCAGAGCCCCTGCCCTGCGCCGCCGGAGACAAGAGCCATCCCGGCAGAGCCAACAGCGGTGGTGAAACCGGCAGAGCCAACAGCGGTGGTGAAATCCGCTCCAACAGCGGAGCAACTCCCGGCAGACAGTGGCCCTGATCCATCCCGTGCCGTCCCCATCCCGCAGACGACTCCCCGGGGCAAGAACAAAATGCCGCCGCCGCAGGAGAAGGAACAGGATGAAGAGAAGGCCATCCAGGCCACTGCTGTGGAGAGCGGGCCCCTTGCGCTCGAACATGCCAGCAACCTGGAGGATAAAGTCGCCGTGGTTTCCCCGGCCGCTGACGCCGCCCCTCCTCCCCCCGGTGCGGCCGTAGCTGACGACGGGGCAGCTGCTCCCGTCCTGGCCAAGGCAATGGCCTATTTGCAGCAGGTGCGCCCCACTCGAAGCGGCCCGCCGCCAGAAGGGGCTGTGGTGTTGCGAGAGTTGCGGCAGGCCCAGCAGGCGGATCCCAATAATGCCGCCATCCAGCGGGCTTTACAGCTGTATGAAAAACGCTACCTTATTTATACGGCCCTGCTTGGCAACAAAGAGAAAGCGGATGAGATGCTGAAGCGTGTTCACGCCTTGAAGATTCCTGCTTTTCTGCAATCGCTGGAGGTGAAGGGCAAGCCGGTCTTGCGCGTCTGTCTTGGCCTGTTTTCGACCCAGGATGAGGCGCACAAGCAGCTCGAATTCCTGAAGGAAAACATGGAGGTTAAAGACTCCATTTTGCGCATTTATAAAAAATAGCACCTTTTGATACCTGGTGGATTTCGTCTCGCAGACAAAAGAGCAAAGCGGTGCCTCGCGTCGCCCTTTTTTGCCTGCGAGTCGCCGTCGATACTCCTGACGCGCATGCGTTTAACCAGGATCGTAACTCTTTTTACCCATAGCCAACCCAATGAAAGCGGAAAATCGGATCATGAACGTCAATCGTACAGGTACTTGTTGGAATTGTGGCGAGTCTCTTGCTGTTGAACATTTTGGTCGGCAGGATCTCTGTCCGAGCTGTCACCGGGATACCCGTGTCTGCAAAAATTGTTTTCTCTACGATCCCCTCTGCTACAACTCCTGTCGGGAAATTCAGGCGGAACGGGTTGTGGAGAAGGAGCAGGCCAATTTTTGTGATTTTTTCAAAGCGGTCCCCCCCTCTTCCAACCCGCGCCCCAGGAAGCCTGTTGATTCATCCCGTCAGGCAGCCGAAGCCCTGTTCAAATCAAAATAATGGTTGTTCACGGAGAAATTTTTCACGCAACCGCCGCTTCCTCCCGCAACGGTGCTGCAAAGAGGCCCAACACAGTCCGTGCCGGGCGATATTTTTTGAGCATTCTGTTGCTCTCTTTGTTGATCATACCCGCCGGCATGACCTTCCTGAACCATCTGGAACAGGAGGAAGGTACCATTCAACGGGAGTTGCAGGGAATCAGCCAGGTTCGCCAGTTGAACGCCGGCATCACCTTCCTGCAGCATCTGCGCGGACTCAATCAAATGGCTTTGCGCGCGCCTGCGACCGATTCAACCACCAAACTGCTTGAATTGGAAAGTGACTTCTCGGCACTCCTGGTCGCTTTGCAAAAGGATCTGGCCTCGGATCCGTTCCAGATTGGGGTGGAGATCAACCGTTTCCAGGGGTGGTTGGGGAATATTATCCATCCGCAGGGGCCTTTACAAATACCCTATATCATTTTTGAAAAACAGACTGCCATGATTCAGCGGATCGCAGATCTGCGTCGTCTTATCATGCTCCGTTCGCATCTGGCATTGGATGTGGATCAGGAATCCTCGTTTTTAACCAAGTTGGTGCTGGAAGAGCTGCCGGAACTGGAGGAGTCGATTGGCCGGGTCAGGGGGCTGGGCAGCGGTTTGTTGGTCCAGTCCACGCCATCGATGGCGGCCAAGATGCAGTTTGAGATGCGTATTGGCGGCATACGAACCATCTGGGAGCAGATTGTCAGCAGTCAGCATGTCATTCAATCCAGTCTGCCGTCATTGCAGGGCTCGTTGGCCTGTCTGCAAAAACAGGCCCGGCCGGAGTTGCAACATTTTTTGGACCTCGGTGCGGCTTTCTCGCGTGATCAGCAAGCGGCCACGCAGGCAACGCAATTTTTTGCCCTGGGTACACAGGCCATGGCTGCCACCAAGGCCTGTGCAGACAGCATACAGACAAAACTGTTGGAGCGTTTTGATGCCCGGCTGGCGCGTTTGCAAACCCTGCGTACTACAGTGATCGTTGCCACCTCCCTTCTTTGGCTGCTTGTCACGGCGTTTGAACTCCTCTCCTACCGGTTGCACCAGCGGGCCTTTGCACAGGTTGTGGCCAGTGAGCAAAAAAATCAGGCGATTCTGGAGGCGGCCGTCGATGGTATTCTGACCATTGATGGTCACGGTATCATCCAATCAGCCAACTCGGCTGCAGAGGAAATTTTTGGCTATCCATCCGGGTCACTGATTGGTCTGAATGTCAGCGTATTGATGGCCTCTCCCCATCGGGAACTGCATGACAGCTATATCCAGAGCTATTTGGCAACCGGCACCAAACGGGTTATCGGCTATGGCCGGGAGGTGGAGGGGGTTTGTCAGGATGGCGGGCGGTTTCCGCTGGAGTTGGCGGTCGGCGAGTTCAAATCGGATGGCAAGAGCTATTTTACCGGCATTCTGCATGATATTACCGAACGCAAACGGGCCAAGGAGGCGTTACAAGAGGCCTATAATGAACTGGAACATCGGGTGCTGGAACGTACGCAGGAGCTGCAGGCGACCAATGCCCAGTTGATCGCCAGCCTGGAGGCCCAACAGCAGGCGGAGAGCAACCTGCGATTGGCGGCCAAAGTATTCGAACATGCCAGCGAAGCGATTGTCATCACCGATACCAGGGGCAGTATCGTGGAGGTCAACAATGCCTACTCGACGATTACCGGCTTTGGGCGGGAGGAGGTGTTGGGAGCCAATCCGCGGATTGGTCGGTCGGGTCGTCATGATGCTGCCTTCTATCAGGCGATGTGGCAAGCCATCACCACAACCGGGCAATGGTCAGGAGAGGTCTGGGATCGGCGCAAGAATGGGGAGATCTACCCGAAATGGCTCACCATCAATGCGGTCAAAAACCATAAGGGCGAAACAACACATTTTGTCGGCATTTTTTCCGATATCAGCCACATCAAGACAACGGAGGAGCGGCTGGAACAGCTGGCCTTTTATGACCCGCTGACCCGCCTGCCCAACCGCATGTTGTTCAAGGATCGCGCCAAACGCGCCATGGAGCAGGCGACGCGCCACCACAAACGGGGTGCCATATTTTTTATCGATCTGGACCGCTTCAAGCATGTGAATGACACACTGGGACATGCCGCCGGAGATGCCCTGCTGATAGAGGTCTCCAGGCGACTGCGGGCCTGCGTACGCGCCTCGGATACCGTGGCCCGGTTGGGAGGAGATGAGTTCACCGTCATCCTGGTGGATTTGGATCAGGGCGAAGAGGCGGCGACCGTGGCCCAAAAAATTGTTGCTGCTGTTGCCAAACCGGTGGAGTTGGAGGGGCATCAAGCCAACATCGGAGCCAGCATCGGGATTGCCATCTTTCCCGATGACGGCAACAGCTATGAGAGCATCACTCAGTATGCGGATGTGGCCATGTATCACGCCAAGGAGAGCGGTCGCGGTACTTATCGGTTTTTCGAAGCGGGCATGAATGCCAAGTCATCCCAGCGGGCCATCATGGAGAGCAATTTTCATTCAGGCCTGCAAAACAGACATTTTATTCTCCACTACCAGCCCAAGGTCGAGTTGACCAGTGGACGCCTGATTGGCATGGAGGGATTGGTGCGTTGGCAGCAACCGGATGGCACCATGATCTCCCCCATGGATTTTATTCCCCTGGCTGAAGAGACCGGTCTCATTGTCCCGCTGGGACAGCAAATTTTGCGGCTGGCTTGTGCCTACAACAAGAGATTGTTGGCATCCGGTTCCCCGCCCCTGCGGGTGGCCGTCAATCTTTCCGGTCGTCAGTTCCAGGACAAGAGCCTGCACGCCTCCATCCAGGCCGCTTTGGAGGAGAGCGGACTGCCACCGGAATACCTGGAACTGGAAGTGACCGAAAGCATGATGATGAAGGATGAACGGCAGGCAATTGTCATCCTGAAGCGGTTGCGGGATATCGGGCTGAGCATTGCCATGGATGATTTTGGCACCGGATACTCCTCCCTGAGCTATCTGAAACGGTTTCCCATCAACAGCCTGAAGATTGATCAATCCTTTGTGCGAGAATTGAAGGTGGACTCTGACGATGCCGCCATTGTCTCGGCCATTGTCTCGATGGCCAAAAGCCTGCGACTGCACGTGGTGGCAGAAGGGGTGGAGAATCAGAGCCAGTTTGATTTTTTGAAAAATTTGGATTGTAACGAAGTACAAGGCTACCTGATCAGTCGCCCCCTCAAAGAGAGTGCATTTACTCGCTTTTTAAAGGAATGGCCCCCTCAATAGGACGACACCCGCCTGTCATGTTATGTTACACAATAACTCCCCGTATTTAAGGGAAAAAAAAGTTCAAAAAAAAGTCAATGTACCCCCAATTTTCTTAACGAACGGGTTGAAGCGGTTGCCGGAATAGTGTAGCCTGTCTGCCTGTAACGGTCCGGGAGTTGTCCTACAAAGCGGTCTCAAGGGTCTTGAACTTTCTTACGGAGGGAAATGGTATGCACTATCCAAACAAGGCGATCATGCTGGTGGTCACGTCCATGTTGTACCTGTCCGGTTTTGCGGGCGGTGCTCAGGCTGGGCCGGTAGCCAAAGCCGACGCGCAACCCACAAAGCTGGCGGCGGTGCAGCAACCAGAGGCAAATGCCAAGGAACCTGCAGCAAACACGCAGCATGGTCAGGTGCTGTTCAAAGAGAATTGCGAGGTATGTCATCAGGAAGAGGGTAGGGGCAAACCGGGGCTGGCTCCCTCTCTCACCAACAAGGAGCTGTTGAGTGCCGCATCAGACCGGTTTTTGCTGGAAACCATTCGGGACGGTCGTTCCCCCACGGCCATGCCTTCCTTCGGTGCCTACATGAAAGACAACGACATCAAGGACATCATCGCCTATCTGCGCTCTTTCCACAAAACGGCACTGATAGGAGATCGGGTGGATAATGACCGGCCAGCCATGGGGGATCCACGGTTGGGCAAGCGGTGGTTTACCCAGGTTTGCGCGGGGTGTCACGGTGTCAACGGTGGCGGCTATGCGGAGGCCGGCAGCGGTTCTGGTACGGCCATCGGTACCTCCGGTTTTCTGAGCAAGGCGTCTGACGGCTTCATTCGCTACATCATCATGAATGGTCGTTCCAATACCCCGATGCGCGGCTTTTATGGTCCGGATGGCTTGGCCAGTCTGACCCACCAGGAGATTGATGACATCATCTCCTATCTGAGGATCATTCAGAATTAAGGGTTAGCGAAGTCGACGTTTCCAACCGGATGAACACTTTGATAGAATAAACGGAGAGCATGATGAAGCGAGATCGCATGAGCCTGGGCAGACGGGCCTTCCTGAAGGGCAGTGGAGCGATGGCTGCCGCAACCGCCACCGGCAGCTTGTTGGTCAATAATCCAGAACTGGTCGAGGCCGCCCCGGCACAGCCGACCAAGGATGTCAAGTCATCCACCCAGAAGACCTCTTACGCAGCCTGCCCCTACTGTGGTGTGGGTTGTGGCACCATTATCCAGACGGAAAACGGCAAGATTGTCTCCATGCAGCCCGACCGGGACCATCCCACCAACAAGGGTTTGCAGTGCATCAAGGGGCTGACGGCCGCCGAGCCCATCTATGTGGATCGCCTGGAAGGGGATTGCTATGTCCGCAAAGATGTGTGGTCGGAGTGGAACAAGCCTGGCCATGGCGACATTGAGTATGTCTCCAAGACCAAGGGGGCCTTCGATGACGATTTGTGGGACCGGGTTCCCTACGAAGCCGCCGGGGATATGATCGCCCAGAAAATTGCCCACTTTGCCAAAAAATATACCGGCAACTCCATTGGTCTGTATGGTTCCGGCCAGTTGACCCTGGAAGGTCAATATCTGGAAAATCTTTTCTTGAAAGGGGTCCTGGGCTCCAACACCATCGAAGCCAACGCCCGCATGTGCATGACCTCGGCGGTAACGGCCTATTTTGCCACCCTGGGTTCTGATACACCCCCGCTCTGCTTTGAAGACATAGAGCTGTCCGACATGTTTATCCATTTTGGCCATAATCCGCGAGAGGCCCACCCCATCGTGTTCTGGCGCATTGCAGACCACAAAAAGCGGACTGACATCGCAACGGTGGTCGTGGATCCCCGCAGCACCGGGACCGTGCAGGGGTATGCGGACATCAACCCCAACAACAGTGTCCATGTGCCCATTCTCAATGGTGACATTGCCTTCCTGAACGCTGTGGCCCATGTGCTGCTCAAGGAACACCCGGATGTGATCGACTGGGAGTTCATGAAGGCCCACACCAACAGTTGGAAAGAGTATACCGATGGGGTGCTGGAGCGTTACAGCCCCGAGCAGGTGCAACAGTTCATGGGTGGTCCCAACCATCCTGTTCCCCCCGAATTGATTCGTCATGTGGCCAACCTGTTTGCCAACGCCACCCGCAAGCGGTTGGAGCGCAAAAAAGCGGGCAAAGAGCAGGGTGGGGTGATCATCATGTGGGGTATCGGCTATAACCAGCACATCCACGGCCAGCACAATGTGATCTCCATCGTCAACCTGATGGCCATGACCGGCAATCTGGGCAAGCCGGGCTGCGGTCCTTTCTCCATGACCGGCCAACCCAACGCCATGGGAGAGCGGTTGACGGGTGGTTTGACCGGTCGTCTGCCCTTCAATCAGGGGTTGGACAACGCGAAGCACCTTGCCCACATGGCCAAGGCATGGAACGTGCCGGAGGCAAACCTGCAAACGGCCGGTGCCGCCAAGAATCCGGGCTTTGCAGTGGGCATGATGGAGCGGGCGATCAAAGGGGACGTCAAGGCGATGTTTTTGATCTATGCCACCCACATCGACCTGCCGGATCTCATGAACCTGGTCCGCCCGGCCTTGACCAAGGCCTTTGTGATTGCCCAGGAAATTTATCGTCACGCCCCCAACAACCTCTATGCCGATGTCATCATGCCGGCCTCCACCTGGGGAGAGGTGCAGGGGGTTTATATCAACTCCGAGCGTCGTCTCCATGTGGTGGACCAAGCCGCCAAAGGGCCCAAGGGGTGCAAGCCGGACATGGACATGGTGATCGACAAGGGTCGTCATATTGCCAATCTGCTCGGTATGGACGGGGATAAAATATTCCCCTGGAAGCGGGATCCCGACACCGGCGAATATAACGCCGAGGAGATATTTGCCGAGTTTGTGGCAGCGTCCAAGGGCGCGGATTGCGACCTGACCGGCATGCTGGAGGTGAAGCAACGTGATGGTATCTCCCTTTACGACCAGATACGCAGCATTGATGGCAAGACCCGTGGTATGCAGTGGCCAGCCCCGACCTACGAGATTGCCAAGGCCGGCGGTACCAAACGGCGTTACATGGGTCAGGAGGGCAAATGGGATGACAAGCCTTACGGCATGTTCCGCCGCCCCGATGGCAAGATGCAGTTCAAGCTGTGCGAAATGGACTATTCCAACCGAGCCGAGTTGACGGCCAAGCTGATGGAGTTTGGTCGCAAGGACGGGGACCATTCGCTCTTCACCATCGATCATATGGACCTGATCAAAGAGGCGCGGGACAAGGCGATGACCCCGGACATCCCCGACGAAACCTTCCGCGACAAGAGCTGGGACAAGGTGCCCAAGGACAAGTATCCCATGTGGCTGGGCCTGGGGGTGGTCTACGAGCATTTCCACACCGCCAAATCCAACCGCAGCCCCACCTGCCGCCGCCTGGTGCCGGAGCAGTATGTCGAGATGCACCCGGATGATGCCGCCGCGTTGGGGATTCAGGACGGTGACCTGGTCAATTTGATCACCCGTCGGGGCCAGTTCCAGGCCAGAGCCCAGGTGGGCAGCAACAGCCTGGTCAAACCCTCCCGCAACAGTGTGCCGAGAGGGTATCTGTTCAGCCCCTGGAACCTTTCGGTGGCGGACAGTGCGGATCCCAAGAAAAACAAATGGTTGGTTAATGCAACCTCCAGCCGCATCTGGGATCTGGTCTCTGGACAGGTTGACTTTAAAAAGCTGGCCTGTCGAGTGGAAAAGGCCTAACAGCCAGCCGTGGATAGCCAGCAAACAGGAGCGTTCTGACGGTGCATAAAAGACGTACATTCCTTCAGATGCTGGGATATGCGGTTGCTTCTTTGAGTATGGGTGCGGCAGATACTGCAACTGCCGCACCCACCGCCACCCGTGCCATGCGCTATCTGCGCCCCCCCGGTACGGGACCGGAAGGGCAATTTCTCACCCAGTGCATTCGTTGTGGTCAGTGCGGCCAAATTTGTCCCAACCAGGCCATTCGCTATTTTGGGCTGGAAAATGGCATTTACGCCCTGGATACCCCATACATTATCCCCCGTGAGCAGCCCTGCATTCTCTGCATGCAGTGCGGAGAGGTGTGTCCTTCCGGTGCCATTCCCAGGGTGGCGAGGGAGGCCGAGGAGATCATGGCCCGGGTTCAGATGGGCAAGGCGGTGGTGGACGAACAGCTTTGCCTCTCTTTTCAGGGCAAGACCTGCGGTGTCTGTTACCGGGCCTGCCCACTGCAGAACATAGCGATCAAGGTGGGCTTGCTGGAGCAACCGGCTGTGCTGGATGGTTGCGTGGGTTGTGGATTGTGTGAAAGATCGTGTTTGCAAATGCCCCAAGCCATTCGTATTTTCCCCCCCAAACAGGAGACTGCTCCTGTTTGACTGTCACAGGTGAATTCATGGAACACCCCCCCTCCTCTGCCCCTGCAGCCTTTTTTTTCTGGCGGCATCTTAACCTGCTGCGCTGGTTGGTATTGTCGCTGGTATTTGCCATGTTGATTTTGCTGCCTTATGTCAGCCTCTATCAAAACTATGTGGCCGGCCATGCTTATGACCTGCTCACCCCCCATGAGCGGCAAATCTATGATGCAATGGAGTGGATCACCGCTCCCATTGCAAAGTCGGACCCTGCCAAAAATTTAAACGCGATCAAGGGCAATACCTGGTCTGGCACCCTGTTTGGTCTGGCCCTGTCCGATCCACTGGCGGTGGTGGGGCAGATAGCCGCCCAGATGAAAATTTATTGGCCCTTTTTGTTGACCGCCCTGATTCCCATCGGCCTGACCGTTCTGTTTGGGCGATTTTATTGCGGCTGGATATGTCCGGCGACCTTTTTGTATGAGATCAATGATACGGTCCGCAATGCGCTGCGCCGGCTCGGCCTGCTCTCCAGCGGCAAACGGTGGGACTTGCGGCTGAAATATCTGGTTCTGGCGGTGGGGGTTGGTCTGTCTACCGTTTTGGGTACCGTTGTCTTTTCCGCCATCTATCCACCCGTGATTGTCGGACGGGAGATTCAATACTGGATAACAGACAATGGTATGGGTGTTGGTTTGACCTTTTTTCTCATCACCCTGCTGTTTGACCTGCTGGTGACCCGGCGAGGCTTTTGCCGCTATCTGTGCCCGGGTGGAGCTCTCTACTCCCTGTTGGGACGCTATCGCCTGTTCCGCATCCAACGACAGGTCGCCCGTTGCAACGATTGCACCTTGTGCGACAAGGTTTGCCAGTTTGCTTTGCAACCCATGCGGGATGGCTTTGGGCAGGAGTGCAACAACTGCACCGCCTGTATCGCTGTCTGTCCCACCCAGGCTCTCACCTTTCATGTGCAGTTGGCGGATCAGCCCTATCAAGGCCATGGCCACTTGGGCGCAGCCTACAAGCGGCTGCAACTCCACTCTGCCGTCAAAGAGGAGCTGCGCTGATGGAGAGACGCACCTTCCTGCAACGGCTGACCACCACCGCCGCTGTGATAGCCGGCGCGGCGACGCCCTATGGATTGGCCCGGGTGATGAGCCCGGATGCCCATGCGGCCCCCCATACCCACCTGCGCCCGCCGGGCGCGCTGACGGATGATCGGGCCTTTGTTGAGGCCTGCATTGGCTGCGGGTTGTGTGGAGAGGTCTGTCCGGTGCATGCCATTCAATTTTATGGCCGGGAGGGGGGCAGCAAGGTGAACACCCCCTACATCAACCCCGTCAAAAAGGCCTGTACCCTCTCCGGCCACTGCATGGAGGTCTGTCCCACCGATGCGCTGACGGTCACCCCCAAACGGGAGGTGGCCATGGGTATTGCCCAGATTGACCGAGCGGGTTGTTATCCCTGGGTGGATCGTGGGGTGTGCGGGGCATGCGTCACGGCCTGCCCGCTGGGGCAGGAGGCGATCACCTTTGCGTTTGCCAATTTTTATCGGCCGGTGGTGCTCAAGGGCTGCGTCGGCTGCGGTGTGTGTGTGGAGGTCTGTCCCCATCCCAGCCTGCCGATCCGGATTGTGGACCGCTCGTTGGCCAAATATGCACCGGAAAAGATCACCCCGGAGATGTCCATTCCACAAGAGGCAACCGTTGTTGTCCCCTCTCCTCCTGCCAACGGGAGTACCGCCCCCAATCCAACCGGGTCGGGTAAAGGGGAGCCAGCCGGATTGCTGCCATTTTAGAGGGTATCGTACATGCTTGGTGCAAGAATCATCGTGGGCATCGTCGGGCTGTGGCTGCTGTTGGGTGGCCAAACCGCGTGGGCTCACCATGTGCTGGGACGACCGGCCTATATCTGGAACGAAGACTCCCGAACCCCCCCTGCCATCCTGGTGGAGACCCTGATAGGACGCTATTCGGTCAACATGATGGTCTATCCGGCCTTTCCCAAGGCCGGGGAAGAGAGCCGCATCAAGCTGTATGCCACCCATCTGGAGAGTCATCAGCCTTTTGATGGACCGATCCAATTTTTTGTTCGGGATGACCACTGGTTTGGCGATTGGTTTGGCGATACTCGCCGGGAGGCGTTGGGCACCCAGTTGCCCACTGACACCATTTATCGGCAAATTGTGGTGTTCAACGAAGAGGCGTATTATATTGTCACCGCTGAATTCACTGCCGACGGCGAACCGTACACCATTGAGATGCCTATTCGCATCGGCGAACACAGGCAGGTGTGGCCCCTGGTGCTGACGGTTGGCGTGATTGGTGGCGTTCTGGGGGGAGCAGCCCTCAAGAAACGCCGCCGCAGCCGATCTGCTGCCGCCTGACTGCCTCATGCCAGCAACCATTATTCAGGGAAGTTATTGCCTGCCCGATGGCTCAACACTTATGATCCATCCCGGCATGCCGCCGCTGTGGGGGTGGTGGATCATGGTTGGCATATTCTGTATTGCCGCTTACGCCCTCTTTTCTCCTCTGCCCTCTCCCCGCCCGCCACGCACCCTGCCCATGGCACGACTGCCCCTGCTGGGTCCGTTGGTGGAATGGTTGACCGCCTCGCCCTGGCCACTGCTGCTGTTGCGGCTCTGCAGTGCCGCCTTGTTGCTGCTGGTGGTGGCTGCGGGCCTGTGGGGCACCCCGTTGCCGGAACGCAATCTGGCCACCACCCTCACCTGGACCCTGTGGTGGACGTTGGTGATTTTGTCGGTCTTTTTTGTGGGCTCAGCCTGGTGCGCCATCTGCCCGTGGGATGCCCTGGCCGTCTGGCTCAATCGGCGCGTCTGGTGGGGACGGGGTGAGGCGGAGAGCAGCCTGGGGTGGCGATTTCCCACCGCCTTGCGCACAGTCTGGCCCGCCCTGGGGCTGTTTATCGGTTTGACCTGGCTGGAATTGGGGGTGGGAATCACCCTGAACCCGGCGGCTACGGCCATGTTGGCCCTGCTGATGGTCGTGCTGACCACCACCTCCCAGGCCCTCTTTGAGCGCAAACCCTTCTGCCGCTATCTCTGTCCGGTGGGCCGCACGGTCGGTTTTTATGCCCAACTGGCCCCGGTGGAGCTGCGGCCTGTGGAGCCGGAACGGTGTCAACAGTGCCGTTCACTGGCCTGTTACCATGGTTCCCAGACGATGGAGCCCTGTCCAACCTATTTGACCATGGGCCGTTTTTCCCAGAACACCTATTGCATATCCTGTGGGGCCTGTGTATTGAGCTGCCCGGACCATAATGTTTCCTGGCGGTTGCGCCCTTTGGCCGCCGAAGCTGCCGTGGGTGCCCGGCCCCACTGGGATGAGGCATGGTTCATGGTGGTATTGTTGGCCCTGACCACCTTCCACGGCATCACCATGATGCCCCTCTGGGAGGAGGTGCAGCGGGCCATGGCTCCCCATTTTGGCAAGACAGGCTCTTTTCTGCTGCCCTTTTCCCTGGGCATGGGGCTCTGTCTGGCCATCCCGGTGCTGCTCTACGCCGGGGTGACCGAGCTCACCCGCCGCTTCGCAGGGGGAGACTACCCGTTTCGCAGGCTGTTCGCGCTCTTTTCATTTGCCGTGTTGCCGGTAGCGTTTGCGTATCATCTCTCCCATAATTTAAACCACCTGGTCCGGGAGAGCAGTGGCATCTCCTTCGTGTTTGCCAACCCTTTCGGGATCGGCACCTTGCCCAGAACCCCCATGGAGCAGCAGTTGCGCATGGTGGATCTGCTGATCCCGGAGACATGGCTGTTTGTTGGTCAGGGAGGACTGTTTTTGTTGGGCTATGGTTTGGCGGTCACCATTTTGCGTCAACGCATCGCAACGGTGGGCTATAAAGCCAAACATCTGCTCCCCATGCTGATCTTTTTGGGGGGATATACCGGCTTCAATGTCTGGTTGGTGGTGCAGAGTATGGTCATGAGGCTGTAACATGGAACGTCGGCAATTTTTTCGTCTGGGGTTTGAGAAGGCGGTTAAAACGGCGGTGGAGTGGGCCGACAGCGCGGTGGAAAGCCGCGCCGGACGCTGTTTCCGCCCCCCCTATGCCCAGCGGGAGATGGCCTTTTTGTTGACTTGCAGCCGCTGTGATCGGTGCATCCAGGCTTGTCCCCACCATGTTCTGTTTGCCCTGCCCCTGGAGATGGGACCGCAACTGGCCGCCACACCGGCCCTGGATTTGTTAAACCACGGCTGCCATTTGTGCAGCGACTGGCCCTGTGTTCGGGCCTGCGAACCCGGTGCCTTGCGGCGGCCCGTCGGGGCAACGCCGGAGGCTGTCATCCCCCTGCCCCAGTTGGCAACGGCCCGCATTGACCCCAACCGCTGTCTACCCTATCGGGGGCCTGAGTGCGGAGCCTGTGGTTCCGTCTGTCCGGTTCCCGGGGCGTTGCGGTGGGATGGCCCCCGTCCTGCCATTGTCAGTGGGCTCTGCGTGGGGTGTGGTCTGTGTCGGGAGGCCTGCGTCACCACGCCCAAGGCCGTCGAGTTGCAAACGTTGCGCAAGGAGTCCCATGATCAAGAGCCCTCCCATACCTGATTTGTTTTCGCCGGGTCGTCATGGCCTGCTGCTGTCGGGGCTGTTGCTGCTGGCTGTGTTGTGGGCCAGCCCCAGCCTGGCAGCGGCCACATCGCCGCTGGCCACATCGCACAGCCCCTATTTGCGTCATCACGCCGGGGATCCGGTCCACTGGTTGCCTTGGGAAGAGGCGACGCTGGCGTTGGCCCGTCAACAGGACAAACCGATTTTTTTGTCCATCGGCTATTCCGCCTGCCATTGGTGTCGGGTAATGGGGGAGGAGACGTTTCAGGATGCTGCTGTGGCGCAAGAGTTGAACAGCCATTTTATTCCCATCCTGGTGGACCGGGAGGAGCGACCGGATCTGGACAGCTTTTATCTGCAGGTGGCACTCCGCATGACGGGACGTTCCGGTTGGCCGCAAAACCTGTTTTTGACGCCGGACCTGCTGCCACTCTTTGCAGGCAATTATTATCCCCCCACCCCCAGGGAGGGATTGCCGGGGTTGCAGGATATTCTGGTTGGATTGGGTCGAGCCTGGCGGGAAAACCGCCCGCAACTGCTCGCGCAGGAGTCGGAAATTCGCACCCAATTATTGGCCATCGGCCAACCGACCCCTGTGGTTGCAGCAGACGCATCCAGTCAGGATCCGCGGGAGCGTGCCGCCGAGTTTTTGTTAAAACGAAGCGATGCGCGTCAGGGCGGCTTTGAAGAGTCGCCCAAATTTCCCCATCCGGTCGCGTTATCCTTGATGTTGCGGGAGGGGGTTCGGCAGGGAAACAGCCCGCTGCTGACGGCGGTCTACACCACTTTGGACCGGATGGCGATGGGGGGGATACGGGATCAACTGGGGGGGCTGTTTCACCGTTATGCGGTCGACCGATTCTGGCGTACGCCGCATTATGAAATCATGCTGGCGGACAATGTTTTGCTGGCGCGTGTCTACCTGGAAGCCTGCCAGATTTCTCACGAAAGCCGTTATGGCTGGATGGCACGGACCCTGCTGGACGCGCTCCTGGAGCGGTTTTTGTTGGCAGACGGCGGCCTGGCCACCGCTTTGGGGGCGGACAGTCCAAACCAGGCGGGCCATTGGGAAGAGGGTGCCTACTATCGCTGGAGCCCGGCGGCGGTAAAAGATTTACTGCCTGCGGCCGAGCGCGCGCGCTGGGAGGCCGCTGTCGGGGTGGGAAACGATGACGGTCAGGCGGGTGCCTTGTGGCTGCGGGGAGAACCGCAACAGATGGAGACGCTCCATCGCCAGTTGGCCGATCTGCTGGGACGAGTGACGGTTGCACGTCAGCAGCGGCCCCCGCCTGCCCGGGATGACAAAGTGATTACGGGCTGGAACGGCCTGGCGGTCAGTAGTTTTGCCCTGGCGGCCCGGGTGTTGGATGAGCCCCGTTATCTGGCCGTTGCCCAGGGATTGTTGGCTCCCCTGATGGCGCAGTTTAACCAGACCGGCGGGTTGAGCCATTTTCGTCTGGGCAGCCACTGGGTTGGAGAGCCGGTTCTGGACGATTATGCCTTTTTGTTGCAGGCTTTGATGGATATGTATGAGACCGATTTTCAGCCAAAGCATTTGGAGGCGGGTTGGGCGGTGGCCCAGGCCATGCTGGCGCGGTTTCAGCAGCCCGGAAGTCTCCTGATGCATTTGACACCGGTTGCAACGGAGAGCCCCATTCCGCCTCAGACCCTTGTGCTGGATCAGCAGGGTATTCCGGCTGGCAATGCGGTGGCCTGGAGTGGACTGGCGCGGTTGAATGTTTGGCGACTCGATGGCAAGTTGGGCGAGGCGTTGGCAGCGGTGAGCCATCAGTTGGCCGCCATCACCGCCGAGAGTCCCCACCAGGCGGGAGAGTTGTTGCGGCTGCTGGATTATGCGCCGGCCACCGCCAGGGAGGTGATTCTGGTGGGGGATCGGGAGGATCCGATGGTTGTCCGCTGGTTGCACTGGTTGCGGCAGCGGATGGGAATCGGCGAGAGTGTAGCGGTTGTTGCACCGACGGCTGCGTGGTCGGACTGGCCGCAGTTGGCGAACCGTTTGCAGCAGCAGGGCAAACCGACCGCCTATATCTGTCAAGGCCGTATTTGCCTGGAGCCGGTGACGGATTGGGACGGTTTCAAGCAGCGGTTTGAATGAGCGATTCGCCCCACCCTTTTGAACAAACGGTTGCAGGGGTCTGGGGAGCGTGACGGTTCCCAGACCCCTGCGGTCATTTAACCTGATTGACTGCCAAATGCCCCCAACATGCACTCTCAAATCCATCTCTTCAGTGGCTCAATAACCGGTTCCGGATTGTCTGTACTTCTGGACGGGTTTGAACAGGATGTCCAGATCCTTTCTGTTTTGAAATCAGTCGAATACCACCCGGCGGGGAATTTGTTGTTGCTTTTTTTTGACCACAGGGCATAATGTTCCCCATCCCTGTTGATGAGCCGGATGGCTTGGTTTAACGCTCTTTTCGGCGTTGATCGCCGTTCGTCGTGGCTGTCGGCCACAAGGAGATGAGAATTGCAAACCCAATGCTTTGAAACCATGCTTTTCATCACCGTGAGGAGTGTTAAGTGTCTCAATCATCAAGCCAGCAGGACAAAAGCATAAAAAAAATTTCTCTTGCCGATTTAAAACCCGGCATGGTGATCAGCGGTTATGTCTGTGACTGGGGGGGAGATCCGGCCCGCTGGGGACGCAAAACCATCAAGCTGCAGGCAGAGATTGAAAAAATCAAAAGTTATGGCATTGAAGAGGTCTACATTGATACCACGTTGGGTCTGGATGTGGTCGATGCGCCTACCCTGAAAGAGGTCAAAAAGGCCGCCGCTCAGGAGATCAAAAATATCGCTCTGCAAACCGAGCCGTCACCGGTTGCTGAGAAGAGCCTCAAACCCAACGGCTCCGTCAACAAACCGGCCAGGGAGATTTCCCTGCACGGGGAGTTGGCCAATGCACGAAAGGTGACGGATCATGCCCGCAAGGTGGTGGCCAGCGTCCTGACCGATGTTCGATTGGGAAAACAGGTTGAAATTGAACCGGTTCGGGATGCGGTGGAGCGGATGACAGAGTCCGCCTTCAACAACATGGGGGCCATTCTCAGTCTGAGTTTGATCAAGCGAAAAGATGAGTACACCTTCATGCACTCCCTGAATGTGGGTGTGTTTTTGATGTCGTTCTGCCATACCATGGGCATGGACCGGGAGCAGATTGTACAAGCTGGTATCGGCGGCATGTTGCACGATATTGGCAAGATGAAGGTTCCTCTTGAAATTCTTAACAGTCCCAACAAGTTGACGGATGCGGAATTTTCAATCATGAAAGCGCATCCGGTATTCAGCGGCGAGATATTGCGGGATGTCCCTGAAATCACTCCTCTCTCCGTACAGGTGGCCGAGCAACACCATGAGCGGTTCAATGGCAGTGGATACCCATTCAAACTGACGGGACAAGATATCGGGCTGTTTGGACAGATGGCAGCCATTGCCGATGTATATGACGCCATCACCAGCGATCGCAGTTATCATCGGGGCATGTCCAGCCATGATGCCTTGGGAAAAATGTATGAGTGGTGCAAACACCACTTTGATTTGGCCCTGTTCCAGCAATTTGTCCGCTGTGTTGGCATCTACCCGGTTGGCACGCTGATCCGCCTGGAAAACCAGCACGTGGGTGTCGTGATTGAAAACCACCAGGAGGCCCTGCTCTACCCGGTTGTGCGCCTGATACTGGATGCCAAGCGCAAGTGTGCCATAGAAAACAAGACGGTGGATCTGCTGACGGTCAAGGATCAGCAGGCCTACCGGATTCTTGACCATGAATCACCCGCCAAATGGGGCATTGATCCCAAAAAATATCTGTACAAGGCCGAGTTGTACCGGTAGGACAATGGCGGCTTTTGGGCAGAGCGACACCGCACGGCAGTAAAACGGTTAGACGGGAAAAACGTCAGGCAACAGCTACGCCGCCCCGCGCATCTCTTTCATTATCGCGTAAACTATTTGCAGCAAATAATACAGAAAAAGAAACGGAAAAATTCGATAAAAGACAAGACCGGCCAGACCAAATACCAATAGAATGGTAAGTTTGTTAATATTGATCCATTGGGAAGGCCAGGTAACCATCGTCTCGCCGATTGCGTCAACACGCTGTTGCTCATATGCGTACGGAGGCACCCAGTCAGTGTTTATCAGACTCATGACAGAACTCTTGGAACTGCTCGCGAGATCGGACAAAATTCTGAACAAAAATCCGAAACTGACCGCAATCACCGTCACCCCTGCAAGAATGCTGAGGGATGTTGACGGGTCCAACGAAAAGATTGGGTCAAACATAAGCTTGACTACATGTTGTTCTTCGACACCATCCAGACCGTCCAATAAAGCAAGAAACGGCTGAAAAAGGAAATGGAGAATTGACTTGTCATGGGTACTTGTCTCAAGAAACTGATGCTGTATCACTACCATGTAGAAGGTAAAAAACAGCAGTATACCTATATTAAATACTGATTTACTAAACTCTTCAAACACCTCAAACCCATATCTTTTATCGTTACCTTTGAAGCTTGGCAAACAAACAACAGCATCTGAAATATAGTCTCTTTTCAAGCCAGAAAGAAAGAACGAATAGTAAATGATAAACACCAAAAACAACATACCGACCGATATGATGACACCTTGACCAAATGTCCATATCAACACGGAAAATGCAGCATTCAGTGTTCTCTTGTGTGCAGACGGATTGGCCTCTTTAATAATGACACCAACACCCCAATCTATTCTTTCTTTGTGCTCCCTGAGTTGTTGTTCCGTATCATAGGTAAAGAGAGGAATAACGCTTGAATATACGCTCTCAGTTATGCTTGCGACAAAACCAATCACGGATAGAACCATCCATATGCGGATAGGCCAACGCATACTCTCTTTTAATTTATTTGAAATTTCATCTCCATTGAACAACACACCAGGAGTGTTGTTGCCATCATGAAAAAACATATTCATCAAAGCCATTGTTCTTATACTTCTGAAACCACATCGTATAACATCCAACACGGAGTGTACCAGGAATGGTAGAACAATCACATATACAACTGACCAATTCAATGCAGCAAAAAAACCAACCTCTTTCCCCTCATAATCCAGAACAGACCCTATTCCTATGGACCAGCTCAACATCCACCAACACATACCAAGACCAAGCCAAATCAAGGCAAGTATTCCGGAAATTTGTTTTCTGTCAACTGTTTTCCAAAATAAAACTTCCAATCCATCCCACATACAATCCCCCTTTGTTTTGCTTCCTGCCCAATCCGCGACATATAAACTATCAAAACTTCATAGCCTGCTTGACAACCCCAGACACGGGTCCTTCCGTGCATTTCCGTCGTCCACACTGCTTCCGATCTTCCTGCGTCTTCAGGAATTGGTTTGTCCTGGTCAACGAATCCGTGTTTGCAGCATCTGGCAGAGGCTTTGGCATGTTTTGGAAACAGCTTTCATGCAGGGGCTTCGCCCCACATGCGCCAACAGGATTGCGATCTTCCTTTAAACGATTGCAGGGGTCTGGGAACCGTCACGATCCCCAAACCCCTGCAATTATTTCAAAAGATCAAAAAAAAAAGCAAGGTCATGATTATTGTGAAAATGGTCTGAAGCCCCGCTCAAATTGCCTGCCGATGACATTGTCATGCCCTCTCACTCATAACGCAATGCCTCCACAGGATCAATCCGTGCGGCCCGCCAGGCAGGATAGAGGGTGGCACCGAGGCTGATGGCCAGGCTGACGCCGGTGATCCAGACAACGTCCGACAAGACCACCTTGGATGGCAAATGGTCAATATAGTAGACCTCCCCCGACAGGATCTGAATACCGAACAGCTGTTCGATCACCCCCAAGACCGGCTCCAGGTTGTAAGCCAGGGAAAGCCCCAAAGCCAGCCCGGCCAGAGTACCCGTCAGGCCGATGATCCCGCCGTTGATGATAAAGATGGTCATCACCCCCCGGGCTGTGGCTCCCATGGTCTTTAAAATGGCAATCTCCTGCCCCTTCTCCATCACCGACATGATCAGGCTGGAGACAATGTTGAAAGCCGCCACCACCACCACCAGAAAAAGAATCACAAACATGGTGGCTTTTTCCATGCGCAATGCACGGAAAAAATTATAGTTCATCTCCATCCAGTTCTGGATCCAGAAACCGCCCTCGGCCTGGGAGAGAGGGGCCAGTTGCTGTTCCAACACCTTCTGGGTCTGTGCCGCCGAATCGGGGTGCGGGGTCTTGACCTCGATGCCCGTCACCGTTTGACCCATGCGCAACAGGGCCTGGGCATCCGGCAGGTGGATATAGACCAGAGCACTGTCATATTCGTACATGCCGGAATTAAAGATGCCAGCCACTGTAAACCGTTTCATCCGTGGCATGGTACCCATGGCCGTCACATTGGCCGTAGCCACCATCAACGTAACCGAATCTCCCAGCGCAACGCCCAGATTGCTGGCCAGGTTTTTGCCCAATATCATGCCAAAGCCGGAGAGTTGCTCCAGCTTGCCCTGCACCATATTGGTCTCCAGATCGGAAACCGACTTTTCCCGCTGAATATCCACGCCCCGCATCGCCACCCCAATGGCACGCCCCCTGGCCTGCACCATGGCCTGCCCGGAAATAAAGGGAGCCGATCCGGCAACACCCGGCGTTTTGCCAACCATTTCCAGCACCGCAGCGGTCTGCGCAATACTGCCACTGTATGTGCGGATGGTGACATGGCTCGTGACGCCCAAAATCTGATTTTGCAGGGTCTCCCGGAAACCGGTCATCACCGCCAAAACCACAATCAAGGCCGCCACCCCCAAGGCAATTCCACCCATGGAGAGCAACGTGATCACGCTGATAAAATGTTGGGTCCGCTTGGCCCGCAAATAACGCAGACCAATCAGCCACTCATAACGGTTGGCAAGCATGGATTGACTTGAAGCCCCCTGACTGGGTTGCACAACAGATGGGAAACGAACAACCGATCGAACCATCGAACCCGGAGGGCTGGCCGCAGAGAAATCATGGGATGGAACACATGGACTCCGCACGCCTGCTTGATCAGGGACAGGAAGACGATCAAAAATGGCATATATTGGCTCTCTATTTCCGAAAAATCAAGCAATTATGGTTGAGCGTTTGCGACCTTGCCGTATTGTATGGCTTTTTCCGCCCATTTCCCGTATCCTTTTCGTGCCTGTGCAGTGATTTAGGCCCCTTGCAACATTGAACACTCTTCAAAAAATGAGGCCGGCCATGTGGAGTCCCAAACCCTTTGCGGTGGTGCCGTGGCCCTGTTATGGCTGGATGGTGGTGGGGTTGCTGTTGCAGTTGGCATGGCATGCCGCCTGGCCCCCGCCCCAGGCACGTCTGAACCCATGGCCCGAACCGGTGCCAACCCCCTGGCTGCGACTGCTCAGTATGGGTGAACCGACGGCACTGGCCAAAGGGTTGATGTTGTGGCTGCAAACATTCGATTACCAGGCCGGCGTCAACCTGACCCTCCCGGAGTTGGGAATGGATCGACTGGAAGGGTGGTTGGAGCGGGTGTTGGATCTGGATCCCCGGGGACACTATCCGTTGCTGGTGGCCGTGCGTTATTATGGTGAACTGACCCCCCCGGCACAACAACGACGGATGGGCGCGTTCGCCTATCGGCGGTTTCTGGAAGATCCCCAACGCCGCTGGCCCTGGTTGGCCCATGCCGCCATCACTGCCAAGCACCAACTGCATGATTTACCGCTGGCGTTGCGCTATGCCCGCGCCATTCGGCTCCATGCCACCGGTGCCAGCGTCCCCTCCTGGGCCAAACAGATGGAAATTGTCTTGCTGGAGGATATGGGAGAGTGGCAAGATGCCCAGTATTTGATTGGCGGATTGTTGGCCGGAGGAACGTTGACAGATCCCCAGGAGATTCGCTTCTGGTCTGACCGCCTGCGTCAATTGCAACAACGAAACAACACCGTGTCATCCCCCTCGGGAACCACACGGTAGAGGTATTGACAAAACCCGTATTGACAACAACCCCCTGGCTGTATGTGTTGAGGAGATCCCCCATGGACAAATTCGCGAAATGGCATCGCACGCCCCATCAGGACGGCTTCACGCTGATTGAAATTGCCATTGTCATCATCATCATTGGCTTGATCCTGGGGGGGGTGTTGAAAGGTCAAGAGCTGATTCGCAGTGCCCGCACCCATAGTGTGGCGGACCAGGGCAGTGCCGTCAAATCGGCCATCATGGGTTTTGCCGACCGTTACCGGGCTCTGCCGGGAGACTATGACAAGGCGGCTGCCAACATTCCCGGCGTGGCCAGCGGTCAGGATGGTGATGGCAATGGCCGGGTGGGTTACAACGACAGCAAAACTCCCGGCACCCCGGACGAGGCCAACCGTCTGCTGGAAAGCGGTCTGGTCTGGCTCCATTTGGCCAAGGCCGGTTTTATCTCAGGCTCGTTTGATGGCAAGCCTTTGCGGCCGGGGGATTTGAAGGGCTGGGGCTGTCCATCGGAAACCTGCATGATGAATGCCTTCAACGGTCCCATGCTGTTCATTTATGCCAATGAGCAGACCGGTGTCTCCTGGGCTTCGGATTCGGCCAACAGCAATCAGTTGTGGGTGGGAAAAAATATTCCGTCCGAATTGATCTCCGAGTTGGACCGCAAGATGGATGACGGCAAACCATCGACCGGCAATTTTCGGGCGGGAGACGGGTTTGTCGAAGGGGCCCCCACACTGGTCGGCAACTCATGTGCCGTGGGAGGCAAGCTGCCCAAAAAAGAGCAGGCAGAGGGGCTGCCTTTCTCCTGGGATCTCAAAAACCAGGCCGTTGACTGCGGAGCGGTGTTGCTGTTTTGACCGGCACCGCCTTCTGTTCCGGCTTGTTTGAATGGTTGCAGTCTTTCTTTAAACGATTGCAGGGGTCCGGGGAGCGTGACGCTCCCCGGCGGGGTGCAGGGGCAAAGCCCCATATGCGCTCACAGGGTTGCAGTCTTTCTTTAAACGATTGCAGGGGTCTGGGGAGCGTGACGCTCCCCGGCGGGGTGCAGGGGCAAAGCCCCATATGCGCTCACAGGGTTGCAGTCTTTCTTTAAACGATTGCAGGGGTCTGGGGACCGTCACGGTCCCCAGTGGGGTGCAGGGGCAAAGCCCCTGCATGAGATGCGCGTTTTCCCAAAGCCCATTTTCGCAGAAAATGGGCGCAACGCGCACAAAGCCGCCCCGCAGGGGCGACCTTGGGAGGGCGGCAGCCCGACTCGCACGGTTATGTTGCGGAAAATGTTTGGATAAGAAACCAGAACTTGTGGATATGCAGATTTTTGTTTGACACAAGGCCAGGAATGTTTTTTCTCCAAGCCATACCCCAATTTGGCCAACTCTCGGTCGGGCTGCCGCCCTCCAGGAGTGCCCCTGCGGGGCGTTTTGGGCGCGCTGCGCCCATTTGCTGCGCAAATGGGCTTTTGTGAAAGCGCGCCCGTTACATGCAGGGGCTTTGCCCCTGCACCCCACTGGGGACCGTGACGGTCCCCAGGCCCCTGCAATCGTTTGAAAAGATCAGAAAAAGCATGGGTATGGTCATCATGTTAGCGCATATGTGGGGCTTTGCCCCTGCACCCCACTGGGGACCGTGACGGTCCCCAGGCCCCTGCAATTGTTTGAAAAGATCAGAAAAAGCATGGGTGTGGTCATCATGTTAGCGCATATGTGGGGCTTTGCCCCTGCACCCCACTGGGGACCGTGACGGTCCCCAGGCCCCTGCAATTGTTTAAAGATAAAAAAAAGCATGGGTGTGGTCATCATGTTTTGGAAAATTCAGAGGTCTGCTTGTTCGTGCCGTACGCGGGTCATATGGTTCAATACGATGGAACGCAACACCGCTCGCAGCTCCGGGTCCACCACAGCGGCCACCAACTCCGTCGCCCGCTGCTGATCCTCCAGACAGGGCTCCGGCCAGAGCTCTGGTGTTGCTTTGGCAATCTCGACCACCCCATGAAGAGTACCCTGCCGGAATCGCAGCTCCCGCACGGTTCCGGAAGGGAGACGACGCTGCATCTTTTCCAACAACTCACCCTTTAAATGGTGCAGTTGGCTGTTCCAGACGGGGGAGTCCACCCGCACCGTCAACACACCGTTGCTTAAACGGGCAGGCTCGGAGTGCTGTGCCACCTGTGGACCCACCACCTGACACCACTCCCAGCGCAACTTGTGGGCCTTGCTGCGGGGCTGGTCCAGCAAGCGACCAGCAATATGCTGGATAACCGTGGCAACCGGCGTATAGCCGCTGTTTTGATATTTGTTGTCCATGGTGTTGGATATTATATTGTTTATTCCAGAATGGCCATAAAAAAAACATGAACCTGCACACCCCCGCTTGGTTTGGACTCACGGCTCTGCTGGCCTTTTTAAGCGTCAGTGGTTGGCAAAACGGTTGGCCGCTGCCCGTTGTCACACACCTCATCCTGGCCGTGGGGAGTTTTCCCCTGATTCTGGCCGCCATGATCTACTTTACCCCCGTGCTGACCCGGAGCGGCACGGTCCCCCGCTGGATCACACGACTGCCGCTGTTGGCCATGCTGGCCGGCGGTATTGCCACCATCGCCCTGCGGCAAAACATGGACTGGATCGGCTTGGCCATCCCCCTCGCCATACTGGGCGTGGCCGTCGGCCTGGGATGGACAAACCGTCGCGCTGCCAAAGCGTTGGGAGGAGCCCACCCGGGTCTGGCCTGGTACCAGGCCGCCCTGCTCTGCCTGCTGCTGGGACTGCTGGCCATTCTGACCGCCTGGCTGTGGCCAGAACAGTGGGCTCCCCTGCGCATGCTGCATCGCCACCTGAACCTGTTGGGCTTCGTGGGACTGACCGCCATCGGCACCCTGCAGGTGTTGCTCCCCACGGTCGCCTCTTACCCCGATCCCCAGGTTGGGAAACGGTTACGGTTTGATCTGCGCTATGCCCTCTCCGGTACCCTGCTGATGGCCGCTGGCGCAACCTCCTGGCTTTGGCTGAGCGGTTTGGGCCTGGTTGCATGGGGATGGGTGCTGGGACAATTTTTTTGGGCGATACGCGCCCATTACCGTCAAATTTTAGCAACCGGAGGTGCCGCCCTCTCCCTGCTGCTGGCACTGGTCGGTTTTGCCCTCACCCTGCTCGCTACACTATGGCAAGGAGGGGTGCTGCCGCTGCCACTCTTTATCGCCCTGTTTTTATTTCCTCTGGTGACAGGCGCGTTGGCACACCTGTTGCCTCTCTGGTGGTGGCCCGGCCTGCCAACACCCCGACGTACCGCTGCCCAACAAAAACTGGCCCGCTACACCCTGCTGCGGGTCGGAGCCTGCTGGATCGGGGGCCTGGGTATGATGGCAGAGAGTCCGTGGGCCGTTTATTGGCTCACCGGCTCCATATCCCTGTTCCTGGGACAACTGCTTGGCTGCCTGTGGCCATCCAACAGCCCGCCGACGGCGAACCACTGACGGCATCATGCGCAGATCATGACAAGGATAACATAAACTCATGTCGCTGATTCATCTGTTAAAAATGTGCGGTCTGCGCCCCAAAAAAGGGCTGGGACAAAATTTTCTGGTGGACGAAGCGTTGGCCGAACGAATCGCCGAGGCGGCCGCCGCTCGGATGCCGGGGCATTTTGTTGAAATCGGACCCGGTGTTGGCAGTCTGACCCGTCCATTATTGAGTCGCACCGGGCAATTATGGGCTGTGGAGCAGGATGAGGCTCTCATCCCGCTGCTGCGTACCCGGACCGAGGGGTTGGGGCAACTGGAGGTTGAACAGGGAGATGCGTTGCGGATTGATTTCCGCCAATGGGCGGCGCGTCTGGGAGGACCGCTGACCATCGTGGCCAACCTGCCCTACCACATCAGCACCCCCATACTGTTTCATCTGCTGGAGCAGGGTGACGGGATCGAAGCCATGATTTTAATGTTTCAAAAAGAGGTGGCAGATCGCATTGCTGCCGCCCCCAACAGCAAAGCCTACGGCATTCTGTCGGTCCACTGCCAACTCTGGATGACGGTTGAAAGCCTGTTTGATCTCCCCCCCTCCTCTTTCTATCCCGCACCCAAAGTGGACTCCAGCGTGGTACGTCTGGTGCGCCGGGCGGATCCACTGGCTCCGGTGGCGGATCCACTCTTTTTTCGTCAGGTGGTCCGGGCCGCCTTCGGCCAGCGACGCAAAACCCTGCTCAACGCCCTGAAAACGGTCACACCCAACCCAGCCCCCTGGCTGGCGCGGGCCGACATAGAGCCAGGCCGCCGCGGGGAGAGCCTCTCCGTGGTGGAGTTTGCCCGTCTGTCCAATACCGGAGAGCCCCATGAAAATCCAAAAAGCTGACCTGCAACTGGCCGTCGAACGACAAATCATCAGTGCCGAAACTCTGGAGCAACTTTGGCCCTTGCTGGAAGAGTGCCAGCGCAGCCGTCCCTCTTTCCAGGGTACCCACATTCTCTACTACCTGGGCGGCATGATCGCCATCGGGGCCCTCAGCCTCTTTATGACCATGGGGTGGGAGCTGTTTGGGGGGTGGGGCCTGTTCGCCATTGCCCTGGGCATGGCGATGGGAGCGATAGGGCTGACCCGTTGGTTTTTGCAACGGCAGGGATTTGCCATTCCCGCCGGCATCATGCTCACTTTGGCGGTGGTCTTGGTACCCCTGGCCATCTATGGCCTGCAGGCCGGCATGGGGCTTTGGGTGGAAGGAGTGGTCTATCGGGATTACCACACCCACATAGACTGGCGTTGGGTCTGGATGGAGTTGGGCACCCTGCTGGCTGCTTCCCTGTTGCTGTGGCGGTTTCGGTTGCCCTTCGCGGTGATGCCGGTGGCCGTCACCCTCTGGTATATGAGCATGGATTTTGCATCCCTGTTCGCCGGGCAATCGGCCTGGGAGGGTGGGTTGGCGCAAAAAATTTCCATTCTGTTCGGTCTGGGCATGCTGGGATTGGCGTTCTGGGTAGATCTGCGCAACCGCTCCCCCCAGGATTTTGCCTTTTGGCTCTACCTGTTCGGCGTCATCACCTTCTGGGGCGGACTGTCGCTGCTGGACTCGTCCGATGAACTGGGAAAATTTTTGTATTGTTGCGTCAATGTCGGCATGATATTCCTGGGCGGGTTGTTGATGCGGCGGGTTTTTGCGGTGTTTGGCGGTCTGGGAATGAGCGGTTATCTGTTTTATCTGTCTCACAAGGTTTTTGTCGACAGCGTGCTGTTTCCCTTTGTCCTGACTGGTTTGGGATTGGGCCTGGTCTACCTGGGTGTGCTATGGCAACAACACGAAGCGCGCCTGGCAGCCCGGTACCAGCCTTTTCTCCCCACGCCCTTGCAGGAAATGTTGGAGCGACGTCGATAAACAACAGATCAAAAACCGCTCCTGCTCCAGGATTGGAAAAAATCATGGACTCCATAACAGCCATGGTGTCCAACTGGGCGGTTATGCTAGAGTGGGGCCTAATGGAACAGAAGCGCAAAACAAGACCCGCTCCATTCAATCCTGGTTTTCCACACCCTCGGGCGATCCATGGCAATCCATTGTAATAAAGATGAATTTTAATAATAACATCCTTGCCGTTCAACCAGGCTTTCCGGCGATTGCACCCGCTCCGATCATCGCGAGGCGGTCGCGTCTGCTTTCGGCATTGAGCGTGTTGCTCTCTTGCGCCCTGCTCCCGACCGTCGTGGAGGCCGAGGGGGAGGGCATCTGGCCCTTTCCATTGAACGCCCCCACCGATTCACAACCCGAGCACAACCCGGATGCACTGCAGGCAGGCAAAAAAACACCGGTCGATATCGATGCCGATACACTGGACCTGGACCAGGAAAACCGGACCGTGACCGCTCAGGGAAATGTCCATATTGTCCAAACCGGCCTGCTGGAGTTGCGGGCCGACCAGGCCCAGTACCAGGCCGATACCAAACAGATAGAGGCCTCCGGCCACATTCGCATGGCCCGCCGGGGAGACCTGTTCAGCAGTGAACGGGTCATTTTTAACCTGGAAAAACAGCAAGGCTCGCTGGAAAAAGTGGCTGTCAATCTGCGCGGTCCCGGCGGTCGGGCCACCGCTGCCCATGTTGACTTCAAGCGGGAAGCAGCAGAATCCGGCCCGGACGACAAACCCCGGACGGACACGGAAAGGGACT
Source organism: Magnetococcales bacterium HCHbin5 (assembly GCA_002753505.1). Classification (GTDB taxonomy): domain Bacteria; phylum Pseudomonadota; class Magnetococcia; order Magnetococcales; family Magnetaquicoccaceae; genus Magnetaquicoccus. Next base: position 32,913 of record PEAG01000032.1, read on the forward strand.
TTTTTTTCCTGAAGGATGCCTCCTTTACCAATTGCGAATGCGATCCCCCTCCCTGGCATCTGACCTCCAAAGAGGTGGAAATAGACCGGGCCAAAAATCGCATCACCGCCAAAAATGTGCGGCTCTACGCAGGGAATGTGCCGGTCTTTGCCTTTCCCTGGTGGCGGCAACCCCTGTTGCCAAAACGGGAAAGCGGTCTGTTGCCCCCCTCGTTCCGGGTCGGTGGCAACGGCTTTGAGATGGAACTGCCCTATTACTGGAACATTGCGGCCAACCGGGATGCCACGGTGGCCCTGCGCTCCATCTCCCGCCGAGGTCTGATGACCAATGCCCAGTACCGCTATCTGGACCAGAACTATAAAGGACGCCTGGAAGCCAATGGCCTCTACGACACGGTCGAAGAGGCCTATCGGGGTATTGCCTTGCTGGATCACGAACAAAAGCTGGAGCAGTGGAAATTGCGTGCCCACCTGGAAGGGAGTCGGACACGCAATTTTATTAACGACTTTGAGCAAAAACTGGTCGATCCTCACAGTCGGCGCATGGAGTCCACGGTGACTGTGGATCGGTTCTGGGCCCGGGATCATGGCTACTCCAGCATCCAGTCCGGCGTACGCTGGTACCAGGATCTGGAACAACCCAATGATGACAACACGGTACAGAACCTGCCCTTTGCCATCGTGAGCGACCATCGTCTGCTCCGCAGCAATCCCCTGTCGGGAAAAGAGCTGGACCCGACACTGGGACGCTGGCGTCTGAGCAGCGAAGCGCGAATGGACAACTTTTACCAGTTGGCCAAGGATTCGGCACAACGGTTTGACTTGGCCCCCGTTCTCCACTTTGAAAAACCGGTCTATGTAGGCAATGTCAGCACCACTGTGGGGGTCCGGGAGACCGCTTATCTCCTCAATGGCGATCCCAACCAAACAGGGCAGGATCGGGACAGTACCCTCCACCGGGAGTCGGCCCTGGTCGCGTTGCGCCTCAACAGCACCCTGAGCAAACAGTACGGCAGCTCCTACCTGCACACCCTGGAGCCTTCCGTCCAATATGTGATGAACACGGCGGGCGACCAGAGCAAATTGCCCAATTATGATGCCAGTTTGCGTAATTTTACCATTACCGATCTGTTTGCCCATAATCTCTATTCGGGCATCGACCGCATCAGCGATGCCCAATGGGTTGGCTATGGCTTGACCTCGCGCCTGCTGAACCATGCCGACGGCAATGCCATCTGGGAAAGCGGTGTGTTGACCATTGGCCAGCGTTGGGCCCCCAGCAACAGTCGGACCTACCAAAATGACAAGGCATTTTCTGCGCTGGCCTCCAACCTGGAGGTCAAGCTCTCTGACCGGTTCTCGGCTACCGCCATGATGGGGTATGATCCCTACCAGGAAAATGTGGAATATTCGGATCTGATCTTTTCCATCAAACTGCCGGACAAGGGCCAACGAGAAAGCAAACAGGGCACCAAAACAGGTTGGATCCAGTTGGGACACCATTTCAACGACCCCGATTCCCAAGCCAATCCCGCCCGGGTGACGCTTCCAGGTCTGCTCACCAGCCCGAAGGAAAACAGTCGGGAGAGGGTGGAAGATCTCTCTTTGGGGGCGTCGGTACGCCTGTCCGACAACTGGATCTGGAATCAAAAGACCGACTACTCGCTGGAGTCCAGCGGCCTGAAAAGTTGGGGTACCGGGTTGGTTTATGAACATGACTGCTGGAGTTTAAATTTGACGGGTGGCCGCAATCTGGCCACCTCAACCAATCAACAAGGCGGAACGTTTATCGGGCTCTTTATAAATCTGCAAGGATTGGGTGGAGTGGGCATTTGAACATTTTTCTCGTGATTTTTTTTCTGCTGTTGCCATCGGCACTCCATGCCCAGGCACTGGATCGCATTGTGGCCGTTGTCGAGGTACAGGATACCGTAAACAAAGCGGTAAAACCCAGCATCATCACCCAGTCAGAGGTGGAAGAGCTCTCCAGGCCGCTGTTGCTCAAGTTGCGTCAATCGGGAGAGCGGGTCGATTCGGAAAAAATCTGGGCCCACAGCCTGGATGAGTTGATTTTGCGGGCCTTGCGGCTGCAAAAAGCCGGTCAGTTGGGGATTGAGGTCGACGAAAAGGATCTGGATGCCGTCATCAGTCAGGTCGAAAGAGAAAATCAGCTACCCATGGGCGCGCTCCCCAAAGCCTTGGCCAGCCAGGGCATCCGGTTGGAGCAGTACAAGCTGGAGCTGAAAGATAAATTGTTGCAAAGCCGTTTGATCAACCGGGTCATTCGACCCTTGATCACGGTCAGTGAAGAGGAGTTGAAAGATCTGTACGCCACCATCCAGCAAAAGTCCTCCCATGAAGAGATTCATCTGGGCCAGATTTTGCTGCAGGCAGACAGCAACACCCCATCCTCCCAGTTGGAAAGTATTCGCCAACAAGCGGAAACGTTGGTCAGCAAGCTGCGTGAAGGGCAGTCCATGGCGACGCTGGCTGGAGAATATTCCAATGATGCCAGTGGGTTGTCCGGTGGGGATATGGGCTGGTTCAAACGGGGGGAGTTGATACCGGAGTTGGAAAAGGCCGTATTTGACCTGGGGACGGGCTCGGTAGTCGGTCCGTTACGTTCCGCCCAGGGGTTTCATATTTTCAAGGTGTTGGAAAAACGGACCAAACAACGTCAGGCACCGGGGAAATCCAAGGTCAGGGCGCGGCATATTTTGATCAAGGTACCACAAGAGGCCAGCGAGGCCGACAGTACGGCAGCCAGAGAACAGCTCAAATCCATTCTTCAGACTTTGGCCAAAACGGACAAGAGCCAGCAGGGCAAGCGGTTTGCCGAATTGGCCAAACAATATTCCCAGGACGGCTCTGCCAAGGATGGGGGTGATCTGGGTTGGTTTGGGGAAGGGGTGATGGTGCCAGCCTTTGAAGAGGCTGCCTTTGGCCTCGGTATTGGTGAGATCAGCGCACCCGTCAGGACGCCGTTTGGTTGGCATCTGATCCGGGTGGAGGAAAAACAGTTTCTGGATCCCAACTCGCTGGAGGGACAACGCAAAGAGTTGACGGAACGGGTTCAGGAGGCAAAGACCCGGGCCCGTTACAAGCAGTGGTTGCGGGAACTGCGCCAACGCTCCTTTGTCGAGTTGCGCTGAAAGATGCCACAGATGATTGCTGTCACCATGGGTGATCCGGCCGGGATAGGGCCGGAAGTCACCCTCAAGGGGTTTGTCGGCGGACCGCGGCGTCTCCATATTGGCGACCCGGAGGTCTATTACCAGACTGCGGCCCAGTTGGGGCTGAAGATTGACTTCCAGGTGGTGGACTCCCCGGAAGCGGCGTTGGGGTTGTCTCCTCGCCAGTTTGCCATTCTTCCCACGGAACAGAAAGCGGCCCTGTTTGCCGATGCACCCCAGGGGCAGCCCTGCACCGCCCACGCAGCCGCCACGGTGGAGAGCATTGTCACCGCCTGCCGCCTGGCCATGGAAAAGCGGGTGCTGGCTGTTGTTACCCCACCCGTCAACAAGGCGGTCCTGCACGAGGCCGGCTTTGATTTTCCCGGCCATACCGAGTTGCTGGCCCGCTGTACCGAAACCTCGTATCCGGTCATGATGTTGACAGGAGAGGGGCTGCGGGTTGTTCCGGTAACCATCCACCAATCCATCCGCTCGGTTCCCGGCACGTTGACCGCTGAGCTGCTGCGCCGCACCATCCAGATCACCCATGCGGCATTGTGCCAGGATTTTGCCCTGCCCAGCCCCAGGATTGTCGTCACCGGTCTCAACCCTCATGCGGGTGAGGAGGGAAATTTTGGCCAGGAGGAGTTGGACATCATCAGCCCCGTCTGCCGGGAGTTGGCACAGTGCTGGCCAGGGGTTGTACGTGGACCGGTGGCGGCGGACAGCCTGTTCCATGCGGAGGCCCGCCGCAGCTACGACGTCGCCATCTGCATGTACCACGATCAGGCCCTCATACCGCTCAAAATGTTGGCCTTTGGTCGTGCGGTCAATATCACCCTGGGTTTGCCGATTGTCCGCACCAGCGTGGACCATGGCACCGCCTATCCCATCGCCGGTCTGGGCATTGCCGACCCCCACTCCTTTACGCGGGCGGTTGTCATGGCGGTCGAACTGGCTGAAAATCGTCGCCGCGCAGCCGACACGGTGGCATGACCGACTTGGATGATCATTTCCCCATGACCACTGTTGCGGCCGATCAGCCCACCCATGGGAATGATCGTTTTTGGCTGCTGCACGGGCTGTTGCCAGGGCTGATATTTCTGGCTGGTCTGCTGTGCTACCACCTGTACAACTGGGACTTTGTGATCCAGGATCTCTTTTTTGATCCTGCGATCGGGCGTTGGCGACATGGAGAGGCCTGGTGGGCCAATCAACTGCTCCACGATGGCGGACGGGGGGTGATCAAACTGACGGCCCTCATGGCCGGCATCGCCTGGGCCCTCTCCTTTGCCGGCAAAAGATGGCGGTCCTGGCGGCGACCGGCTGCCTATGTATTGCTGGCCATTGGTCTCTGCACCGCGGTGGTCGCCTTGGGTCAACTGGTCAGCCCCCTGCCCTGCCCGTACAATCTGGCACAGTATGATGGAGATCTGGCGCACCTCTCCACCTGGGAAAGTTTTTTTTCCACGCAACGGTTTGGCCATTGCTTTCCCGGCAAACACGCTTCGGGGGGTTTTTCGCTCTTTTTGCTCTATTACCTGCTCCGTGACCGCCACCTGGGGTTGGCCCTGGTGGGGTTGATGGTGGGTGTGCTGGCGGGCAGCCTGTTCAGCTTTGCCCAAATGGCCAGAGGGGCCCATTTTTTTTCCCATAACTGGTGGTCCATGGGTATTGACTGGGGTGTGATTACCCTGCTCTATGCCATTCCGTTCCAGCGACGGATCACAATGGACACCGGGCAACCACAAGCCATTTGACACCTGTCATCCGACCCGTTCGGAAGATACCTTACCATTTCAACACGATGGATCAACCACGATGACTGAACCCTCCGAAACCCTGGACCCGAAACGATTGGAATCATTGCCCCCGCTATCCCTGGCAGAGGCGGCCTGGATGGCAGGCATTACCCCGGATGCCTTTGAACGGTTCCTGGAGGCCACCAACCTGGGCCACCTGCGCACCCTGCCCATCACGGAGCTGGTCCGCGCCGGTTTTACCCTGCTGGGACAACGGGAGGCCCAATTGGCCATGTTCCGTTTGCAACTGTCGGCCGCCCTGCAGCGGGAAAAAGAGTTGGCTGAAGCACTCCACTCCAAACTTACCCTCGGTGCCCCGCAGGTGACCGCACCCCAGGCCCCCCCCCCTTT